>NZ_AP022598.1:5741986-6044196 GCF_010725485.1 Mycolicibacterium parafortuitum
GTCGTTGTTGTTGCGCTGCCACCACGCCAGATAGCGCTCCTGGTCTTCGACGACGAACGGCGCGGCGATGAATCCCATCCCCCAGACCGCGTGTTCGTCGTGTAGCCGGTCGGCGAGCCTGCGGTGCAGCCCGCTGAAGTGCGCCTCGGTCAGCGCCGCCCGCGGCGGCCGGATGCGCAGCACCTCGTCGGCGATCTCGCGGAGCATCTCGTACAGCGGCTCCAACTGCCGCGACGCTTCTTCGGCCAGATCGACGGCCGACGTGGTCGGGATCATGACGCCTCCCCCGTCGCGGTGAGATCGAGGTTCACCTGGGTCAAGCGGGCGAGTTGACCCATCACGTGGGCCTCCGCGAGCCGGCGCGCCTCCTCGGCGTTCTCGGCCGCGACCGCCGCGGCGATCGCATGCTGCTCCTCGACGTGAGCGGCGACGTCGATCTGCTGGCCGATCGGCAGCCAGACCAGGCCGGCGACCTCGGCCTGCAGGTTCGCCTCCCGGCGCGCGAGCCGTGCGGACTGCGACGCGATCGCGACCTGGATGTGGAAGCGGCTGTCGGCGCGGATCCGGTCACCTAGCGTCGCGGCGGCGCCGAGTTGGTCGGTCAGCGCGAACAACCGGCGCACGGCATAGGGTGCCGCTCGTTCGGCGGCGAGACGGGCCGCCTGCCCGGACACCGCGGTGTGCTCGTCGAACAGGTCCCTGATGTCCGAGGCACTCATCGCCGCGAGGCGAGCGGTCAGTTTGTCCACCGGCGGTCCCGCGGGACGCCGGACGAACGATCCGCCACTGCGTCCGCGGCGGGTTTCGACCAGCCCCTGTTCACGAAGCGTCGCCAGCGCCTCGCGCACCGTCATCGGCGCGACACCGAACTGCGCGGCGAGGTCGACCTCGACCGGGAGCCGCTCACCGTCGTCGAGAAGCCCGAGGTGGATCGCCTCGTTGATGCGCTGGACGATCTCGTCGGCGCGACCGACGGGCGCCTCGGCGGCCACGAGCGGCGACAACGACGACACCCGCGCTCCTTCCGCCATCCCGCGATGGACCCTGACCTGCCCTGCCGTCGGGGAATCTACCCGATTTTCGACCAATTCTTCCGTTCCTGTTGCCGGTTAAACAATAGGACTGTAGTTTTTCGCTCCATCGGATTCCTGCGTCCCTAACCACCGGCAGAAAGCAGGCCCATGTCCACCACACATTCCGGCGCCACCGGCAGCGACGCCGAGGGCTATTACGACTTCCACGACCAGAGCGATGCGGCGCACCTGCACGCGCTGGGCTACAAATCGGAGTTCAAACGGGACATGAGCCCGTGGGCGAACTTCTCGCTGGGCTTCACCTACCTGTCCCCCGTCGTCGGCATCTACACGCTGTTCGCGTTCGCACTGGCCACCGGCGGGCCGCCGATGATCTGGAGCCTGCTCATCGTCGGCGTCGGCCAGCTGCTGGTCGCGCTGGTGTTCTCCGAGATCGTCGCGCAGTACCCCGTCGCGGGAGGCGTCTATCCCTGGGCGCGTCGGCTGTGGGGACGCAAATACGCGTGGATGACCGGATGGGTGTATCTGGTGGCGCTGCTGGTCACCATCGCGTCGGTGACCTATGGCTCGGGGCCCTTTATCGCCGCCACCTTCGGTATCGAGGCCACCGTCAACAACGTCATCGTGTTCTCCCTGGTGCTGCTGGCACTGGCCACCGTGATCAACTTCATGGGCACGAAAGTGCTTGCCAAAGCAGCGATCATCGGCTTCAGCGCCGAGATCATCGGCGCGCTCGTCGTCGGCGGCTGGCTGCTGATCGCCCACCGCGAGCAGAACTTCGGCGTCATCTTCGACAGCATGGGCGCCGGCGGCGACGGAAACTACATGTGGGCGTTCGCCGCGGCGGCCCTGATCGGCCTGTACCAGTATTACGGCTTCGAAGCGTGCGGCGACGTCGCCGAGGAGGTCCGGGATCCGGGTCGGCTGATCCCGAAGGCCATGCGCCGCACCATCTATATCGGCGGTGCCGCAGCCACTTTCGTATGCCTGTCGCTGGTCCTCGCCGTCGCGGACATCCCCGCGGTGATCGCCGGAGAAGACACCGACCCGGTCAGCACCGTGCTCGGCGAGGCGTTCGGCCCGGTCGGCTCCAAGATCATCCTGGTGATCGTGCTGCTGTCGTTCCTGTCCTGCGCGATGAGCCTGCAGGCCGCTGCGAGCCGACTGGCCTACTCCTACGGCCGCGACGAGATGATCATGGGCCACACGCTTCTGAAGAAGTTCTCGGCGACCCGCCATGTTCCGCCATACGCGTTGCTGCTCGCCGCCGCCGTTCCCGCGGTGATCATCATCGGCTCGAAGTTCTCCACCGACGCGATCACGAAGATCATCAGCTTCGCCGCCCTCGGCATCTACATCGGATTCCAGATGGTGGTGCTGGCGGCACTGCGGGCCCGACTGAAGGGCTGGGTGCCCAGCGGCAAGTACTCGCTCGGCACGTGGGGTGTGCCCGTCAACATCGCCGCGCTGGTGTACGGCGTGATCGCGATGATCAACATGGCCTGGCCCCGCACGCCGGACGCCCCGTGGTACGACAATTGGATCGTGCCGCTGTCGGCTGCCGTGGTGATCGGAATCGGATTGATATACATGACGATCCACCCGCTGCACGACAAGAGCACGGCACCCTACGCCGATGCCATCCCCGCCGAGAAGTAGTAAGGACGCTCCGTGAGCCCCACGCAACCGCCGTACGCGACCGTCGACCCCGCCACCGGCCAGGTACTGAAGACGTTCGACACCGCGACCGACGACCAGATCGCCGCGGCCGTCGCGAAGGCCGACGATGCCTACCGGTCCTGGCGGGATCGACCGCTCAAAGACAGGGCCGAGGTCGTCCGTAACGTCGGTGAGCTGTTCCGTAAACGCGCAACGGATCTCGGGGAGCTGACCCGCACCGAGATGGGCAAGAAGCTCGACGAGGGCACCGGCGAGGTCGAGTTCTCGGCATCGATCTTCGAGTTCTACGCAGAACAGGCCGAGGCGCTGCTCGCCGATCAGCGGATCCCGTCCTTCTCCGGCGGGACCGCGGTGGTGCAGCGCCGCCCGGTCGGCGTGCTGCTCGGGGTGATGCCGTGGAACTTCCCGACGTATCAGGTGGCCCGCTTCGCGGCGCCGAATATCGTTCTCGGCAACACGATTCTGCTCAAACACGCCGAGTCGGTGCCGCAGTGCGCGCTCGCGATCGCCGACCTGATGCGTGACGCAGGCGTGCCGGAAGGCGTCTACACCAACCTGTTCGCATCCTTCGACCAGGTCGAGACCATCATCAACGACCCACGGGTGCAGGGGGTTTCGGTGACCGGCTCCGAGCGGGCCGGCGCCACGGTCGCCGCGACGGCCGGCCGCGCGTTGAAGAAGTGCCTGCTCGAGTTGGGCGGCTCCGACCCGTTCATCGTGCTCGACGGGGATGCGAGGGAACTCGCCCGCACGGCATGGGATTTCCGCACCTACAACATGGGGCAGGCCTGCAACTCCAACAAGCGGATGATCGTCGCCGACGATCTCTACGACGACTTCGTCGCCGAACTGGTGACACTGGCGAGCGGTCTCACCGCGGAGGACATCGCGCCGCTGTCGTCGCGGCGTGCGGCCGAGACCCTGGCCGCCCAGGTCTCCGACGCCGTCGACAAGGGCGCGACCCTGCACGTCGGCGGTGACCTCAGCGAGGCTCCGGCGGCGTTCTACACCCCGGCCGTGCTCACCGGCATCACACCGGAGATGCGCGCTTACACCGAGGAACTGTTCGGCCCGGTCGCCGTCGTCTACCGCGTCCGGGACGAGGACGAGGCCGTCGCACTGGCGAACTCGTCGGCCTACGGGCTCGGCGCATCGGTGTTCAGCACCGACACCGCACGCGCCGAGAAGGTGGCCCAGCGGCTCGAGGCCGGCATGGTCAACGTCAACACGCCCGCCGGTGAAGGGCCTGACATCCCGTTCGGCGGGGTGAAGCGCTCCGGCTTCGGCCGCGAGTTGGGCGCGCTCGGAATCGATGAGTTCGTCAACAAGCAGGTCTACTGCGTCGCGGACTGACGCGACCGGCGTCACGGCTGTGACGAAGGCAACGACTCGAAGGGCCTTCACCTGGACTGATGTCGCGTCAGGTCGGCTGCGCCGGTGTAATCTCTGCCCAGGTTCGTCGAGAAGCGGCGTCCGCTGGTGATGGAGGTTCGCTATGCGCACCACACCAGTTGCCTTGCTTTCCGAGGGCATGGCCGCGGATACACCCGACACCGAGTACGTCAATGGGATGGCCCGGCTCCTGCAGGCGGTCCAAGAGCTGTCCCTGGCCCGCAGCCTTCCCGAGATCCAGGAGATCGTCCGCCGATCCGCACGCGAACTGACCGGTTGCGACGGTGCGACGTTCGTCCTGCGCACCGACGATGAGTGCCTCTACCTCGACGAGGACGCCATCACGCCGCTGTGGAAGGGCAGCCGATTCCCGATCGAGGCCTGCATCAGCGGGTGGGCGATGCTCAACCGCAA
This sequence comes from Mycolicibacterium parafortuitum, assembly GCF_010725485.1. Classification (NCBI taxonomy): domain Bacteria; kingdom Bacillati; phylum Actinomycetota; class Actinomycetes; order Mycobacteriales; family Mycobacteriaceae; genus Mycobacterium; species Mycolicibacterium parafortuitum. The sequence continues at coordinate 5,746,507 of NZ_AP022598.1, forward strand.
GGCCGTTGTCGTCCCCGACATCTACGTCGACGACCGCATCCCGCGTGAGGCGTACCGCCCGACGTTCGTCAAGAGCCTGGTCATGGTGCCGATCCGCACGCTGGACCCGGTCGGTGCAATCGGCAACTACTGGGCGCAGCAACGCCAGCCCACGGCGCGGGAGGTGTCGCTGCTGCAGGCCCTGGCCGACGCGACGTCGATCGCGATGGAGAACGTGCGGCTCTACGCGGAGCTCGAAGAGCGGGTGCACGAGCGCACCGCCGCGCTGGAACGAGCCAACGAGGAGATCCGCCAGCTCTCGCTGACCGACGATCTGACCGGGCTCCACAATCGCCGGGGGTTCCACGTTCTCGCCAACGCGGCGCTGCTCACCGCGCGCACCCACGGCCACCACTGCGTGCTGGCATTCCTGGATGTCGACGGTCTCAAGAAGGTCAACGACGGTTCCGGGCACGACGCCGGAGACCGCCTCCTCGTCGACGTCGCCCACGTGCTCCGCACGACCACACAGGCCTCCGACATCGTCGCACGACTCGGCGGTGACGAGTTCTGTGTGCTGGTGCCCGAATCCCCGGACAGCGCCGTTGCGCTGAAGGCGCGCCTGAGGGATGTGTTCGGGCGGTTCAACGGCGAGGGCGCACGGCCGTATCAGGTGGCGGCGAGCATCGGTGCACTCGACATCCCGCCCACCGACATCCGCCCGCTGGACGCACTCATCGCGTGCGCAGACGAACTCATGTACACCGACAAGAAGACCAAGGCCGCGACCGAGATCGCCTGACCGGGATGCTCCCTCCCGCCGTCACCGCGCCGAGCTCACCGCACCGAGGTCACCGCCCGCTCACCCGGCGTGCCCCACGCAGAACCTCATCGACGAGATCGACTGCCCGCGAAGCGCTCTGCGCAGCACCTTCCATCGTGGTGGGCCAGTCGTTGTGCGTCCAGTCGCCGGCCAGCGCGAGGTTCGGCAACGCGGTGCGGTTGCCCGGCCTGATCGTCGACATCCCCACCCGCGAGGAGAACGTGGCTTTCGGCCACGGGATCACCGTGACATCGAGGACCTTCGCGTCGGCCGCCGCCGGATAACTGGCCCGCAGCGCGGCGACCAGCCGGTCGGCCACCTCCGAGTTCTTGAGCCCCATCAAGTCGTAGGCCGCGCAGGTCGTCAGCGCATACAGGTGGTTGCCGTCGGAGCGCGGCCCATGCATGTGATCCCGGTCGAACACCCAGCCGATATCGCTGTCGAGCAACGACTCCCACGGCGCCACCGTGCCCAGTGGGCGGTCCAGCAGCACGTAGGCGTTCATGATCGGGATCGGTTCGAGCTTCTTGGCCGACAACCGCGCATCCTCCGAATTGGGCACCTCGTCGAGCAACGACCGCAGATTCCACGATGGGACGGCGAGCACCACCGCATCGGCCTCGACGGCCGAACCGTCGCCGAGCGTGACACCGGTCGCGCGCGTCCCGTCGGTCGTCACCGTCACCGCGCGGGTGCGCAGCCGCACATCCACTCCGCGTTCGGCCATCACCCGCCGCGCGCCGGCGAGATAGAGGGTGTCGAGATCGACTGTCGGATAACCGATCCGCACCGCGCCGCTGCCGGACCGTCGGACCCGGTCGGCCCCGGTGCGCAGCAGCGCGGCAAACGCGTGCGCCGAGGCAAGATGCGGAAGCTCGTTGAGCAGACCGATCACCATCGAGTTCAGCAGGATGCGACGCACCTCTGGCGGGAAGCCCACCCGGTCGAACCACTCGTCGACGGTGATGTCGTCGAGGTCGTCGTCGAACCTGATCACGTCGCGCATCAACCGGGCCCAGGCGGGGGTGGCGCGCAACAGGATCGGGATCGACAGACCCCGCACCCGGCCCAGCAGCATGCGTCGCAGATTCCCCGGCCGGATCCCGAACCGCTCGACGTGCCCGCCGGGGTAGCGGACACCGAACTGGTCGGGGAACTCCAGAAGATCGCGGGTGCCAATGGAATCCAGATAGCGCAAGATGCACTCGTACGAGCCCGCCAGCACGTGCTGCCCGTTCTCGACGGCATCGCCGTGCCCGCTGGTCAAGCCGATGGTGCGCCCGCCCAGCGAACCGTTGCTCTCCAGCAGCGTCACCCGGTAGCCGAGTTCGGTCAGCCACACCGTCGACGCCAGCCCGGCCAGACCTGCGCCGACCACCACGACATGCTGTACCGGGGATGCGGTCATGCCGGAATCGTAGAGCGCGCCGCCAACCAGGGCGTTGCGCGCCGCCGCATCCCCAGTTACGTTACTCCTCGTAGCGTATTCACGGCCGGAAGGACAGCCATGCGCACCGTGGTCGTCGACAGCGCGCGCACCATCTCCGTCGTCAACCGTCCCGATCCGTGCCTTCCCGGGCCCGACGGGGCGATAGTCGAGGTCACGGCCACCGCGATCTGCGGATCCGACCTGCATTTCCTCGACGGCCACTACCCCATCGGCGAGCCCGTGTCGATCGGCCACGAAGCGGTCGGCATCGTCGCCGAGACAGGTCCGGAGGTCACCCGGTTCAAGAAGGGTGACGCGGTCCTGGTGTCCTCGGTGACCGGCTGCGGGCGCTGCCCGGGATGCGCGACGACGGATCCGATCCGCTGCGTCCACGGCCCGCAGATCTTCGGTTCCGGACTGCTCGGCGGAGCGCAGGCGGAGCTACTCGCGGTGCCCGCGGCCGATTTCCAGCTCCTCGCGATCCCCGACGGTCTGAACACCGAACAGGCGCTGCTGCTGACCGACAACCTCGCCACCGGGTGGGCCGCGGCCAAGCGCGCCGACATTCCGGTCGGCGGCACCGTCGCGGTCCTCGGCGCGGGCGCAGTTGGCCAGTGCGCCATCCGCAGCGCGTTCGTCCTGGGCGCCGCGACGGTGTTCGCGGTCGATCCGGTCGCCGCTCGCCGGGACCGCGCCGCGGCGGTCGGCGCGTCACCGCTGGATGCACCGGCGGCGCAGGCCATCCTGGAGGTCACCGGTGGTCTCGGTGCCGATTCGGTGATCGACGCCGTGGGCACCGACACCTCGATCGACGACGCGCTGGCTGGCGTCCGCACCGGAGGCACCGTGTCGGTCGTCGGAGTTCACGATCTCGCGCCGTACCCCCTGCCGGCACTCGTCTGCCTGTTGCGCAGCCTGACGATCCGGATGACCACCGCCCCCGTGCAGCAGACCTGGCCCGAGCTCATCCCGCTGCTGCGGGCAGGCCGGCTCGACGTCGACGGCATCTTCACCGGCACCATGCCGTTGGACGACGCCGCGCAGGCGTATGCGGCGGCATTCGCCCGGTCCGGCGAGCACCTCAAAGTGCAACTGCTGCCCTGATCTCGGCGACGACACCACAACGCCCCGGCCGAGAGGCCGGGCGTCAGGTCGATCAGAGCCCGGGGAGGTTACTCCGAAGCTCCTGGGGAGTCGGACGACGTCGCGTCCTTCGCCGCACCGGAATCCGCGGATCCGGAGGCGTCCCTGACGGGCTTGCCGGCCTTGCGCTCCGTGGAGCTGTCGGCGTCCTCGGCACCCTTGGTGTCAGCATCGGTCGCGTCGGCGGCTTCGTCCGCGGCGGCTTCGTCCGCGGCGGCTTTGCCCTCGGCGACTTTGTCCGCGACGGCTTCGTCCTCGACGACTTTGTCCTCGGCGACTTTGTCCGCGACGGCTTCGTCCTCGACGACTTTGTCCTCGGCGGCTTCGCTCGTGGAATCGGTCACGACATCGTCACCCGCGGTGTCGACGACGCTGTCCTCGGCAGCCTCAACCGCGGCGGTGTCCTCCACCGCGACAGCGGCTTTCGGGGTACGCAGCGACGCGGTGACGCTGCTGGGCATCTCCGCGACCGGTGCCGCGAGCGCGACAGGAGCAGCGGCGGCGACCAGCGCGTTCGGAGTCGCTTGCGCCACAACGTCGTTACGGCTGTAGCCCGCGTCGATCTTGGCCCTGAGCTCGGCCTCCCGCTTGGCCAGGGACGGGAACATCCGCACCAACGGCAACTTCTCGGTCGGAACCAGGTAGTGGGTGGTGGTTCCGCCCACGGAGTTGGTGTCGACCGAGATGTTCTGCGCCGGAACCTTCGACAGATCCGCATACATCACCGGGACGTGGACGTAGATCCCTCCGGCGATGGCGTTGGCGATGGCCAGCACGTTCCACCAGCGGTCCGGGAAGTCGGCCATGCCGTCGTACTCACCGGTCACGACGATGACGTCGTACTTGGTCTCCGGCGCCGGCTGGTAGGTGTAGTCGAAGTTGCTGTTGTAGCGCGCCTGGCTGATCACCTTCTGACGACTGGAGTCGGCGACGACCACGAATGTGATCTTGTCCTTGCCCGGCGCGTCGGCGCTGGCTTCGAGTTCGCGGAGCACCTCGTTCACGACGAGGGAGCCGGCCGACAGGCCGACCACGGTCACCTTCTCACCGTTGGCGACCTGACCGAGGGCGTTGTTGATCTGCGCGGTGAGGTTCGTCTTACCCTGCGCGATGGACGCACCGAGGGTCAGATCGCCCCGGCCCGTCATCGGGCCGGCCTGTGCGGGCCACTTGACGCTGACGCGCTGCTGATCCTTGAACTTGCCGCCGAGCAGTGGCGCCATCAGCGGATCGGTCAGGGACGGCGTCGAGATGCCGCCGATGATGAGGGCCGTGTTGGCCGCCATGCCCGGCGTGGCGGCGGACAGCGCCAGCGCAGCTGAGGCAAAGACCGTGCCGCATACGACACCTGATTTGCGCAGGCTGATTCCCATGAGTTCTCCCCGGAAAAGTAACGATGAAATGGTCGCCGAACGCCGGCGCCAGGGAAGCATATGAGCTACGAAGTCCTCCGGCACAGCAAAATCGGCAAAATTCTCATGACCGCAGTTTCGGCGAAACCTTTGCAATTCGCTGGCAATCGCTATAAGCCAACTTATTGACGTGATTACAGAATTATCGGCGCAATACCCGCCGCAATATACGTGCACTATAACCGCGAAGGAGTGCATCAATAATCACTCGAACCTCACCAATAACAATCTCGAACATATGCTTTAATCAATTGCCAGCATCGTGATTGCTAATAAAAGTTCGCGGATCCAAACGAGCGTCATGGCACACCATCGAGCCGCCTCGGACAAGCCGACGAGCTACCACCTCACCGACGCAGGCGGGGCGCCAGACGGCACCGCCACCCCCACCCGCCTTATTTACTTATAAGTGAATTTATGTGACATCGCAGCAAACCAACACGGGCGAATCGCGATGCGCGCCGGATCCAGCACGGCCTCGCGCGGAGAACGCACTCCGTCGATGGCTTTCCCGCCGCGGGGCGCGGAATGCCTGCGGAAGTGATTCCAAATGCCCTGTGGGACAAAGCTTGCCGGGCACTGCTTGGGGACGAACACGATCGACAGCGCGGCCGCCGGCCGGGACGGTCAGTGTCTGCGCAACGCGACGACGGTGACGTCGTCGTCGGTGAACGCGGAGGCCATCGTCATCCAGATCGCGTACGCCGACAGATCCGCATCGCCGCCGAGCGTTTCGGCCAGCCGGTCCATACCCTCGTCGATCACCTGACCGCGCCGCTCGACGAGGCCGTCGGAGTACAGCACCAGCCCGTGGCCGGGTTCGATGACGAAGGTCCCCTGTGTGTACGAGGCGCTGCTGACGCCGATCGGCGGGGACAGCGGTATCGGCGCGGCCACCGCCGTCGGCGCGGAGTTGGTCATATACGGCATCAGATGGCCGGCCGAGGTCGCCTCGACCACTCCCGAGTCGAGATCGATCCGCGCGACCAGCACGGTGGCGAACGCCGCGTCGAGCATGTGCAGACAGAAGTCGTTGAGCTGTTGCACCGCCTCGGCGGGTGATGCTCCGGCGAACAGGTGCGCCCGTAACGCATTGCGCAACTGTGCCATCGTGCCCGCCACGGTGACCCCGTGGCCCGCCACGTCACCGACCACGGTGATCAGTCGGCCGTCGCGCAACTCGAACGCGTCGTACCAGTCGCCGCCGACCCGGTCACCGGCCGCCGGCTCGTAGTGCGCTGTCAGCTGCCAGTTCTGCAGCTGCGGAATGGAATCGGGAATCAGGCTGCGCTGCACCATTTCCGCGACACGTAACGCGCCGCGGGTGCGGCGATACAGCGACTCGACGAGGTGGCGGCGCAGCGCATCGGCGGATTCGACCTCGGTCGGTGTCCAGGGTTCGCCACGGTCGCGGACCACCTCGCGCCACCGCTCGAACGACTTGCGGGGACTGAGCCTGACCTCGTCACTCTCACTGACGGCGATCGCCTTGTTCTCCGGGTCACCGCCCCAATCCACCGAGCGGAGCGCCTCCCGGCGGAACCAGGCGGCGAACTGGCCGTCGGGCAGATTGAGTACCAGCGCGCCCGCCGCCACCTGCGGATCGATGCCGGCCTCGGGCAACGTGCGGGGCAGGCTGTCGGTCCGCGCGACCTCGTCGTCGGCGCCACGCGCCCAGGCCACCACCGCAGCCACCACCTCAGCGGGCGGCACCGACCCGAGAGTCCGGCGGTGTCCTGCGATGTCGACGACGACACCGTCGGCGGCCACCAGGTCGAACAGGTCCGGGGCGCCGAGCAGCGCCGACACCATGGGTTTGGTGTCGTCCATCGTCGCGGCGGTGAGCTTCGTCAGCACCGCCTGTGCGTCGAGCCGCTTGTGCAGTTGGTCCTCTTCGAACTGGTCGACCAGCCGCAGCGACAGTGTCGAGCCGAGGAACTCCGCGGCGGCCCGGGTGCCGAACGGAGGCAGATGCGGTCCGGCGTAGTGATGGCAGGCGATCAGTCCCCACAGCCGGCCGTGCCGCAGCAGCGAAATGGACATCGACGCGTACACGCCCATGTTCTGCAGATACTCGATGTGGATCGGTGACACGCTGCGCAACGTCGCATGGGTCAGGTCCAGCGGCGTCCCGCTCGCGGGATCCTGTGCGGGGACCAGGGGCGCCGGGGTGTAACCGACATCGGAGATCAGGCGCAACCAGCTCTTCTCGTACAGTGCCCGCGCCTGGGCCGGGATGTCGGTCGCCGGATAGTGCAGCCCGAGAAACGAATTGAGGTCGTCACGCTTCGCCTCGGCGACCACCTCGCCGTTGTATTCGTCGTCGTACCGGTAGACCATCACGCGGTCGAAGCCGGTGAGGTTGCGGACCGCGCGGGCTGCGGTGTCGTACAGGTCGGTCATCGTCGCCGCGTGGTTGAGTTCCTCGACCCAGCCACGCACCGATTGGTAGGTGTTCGGGAAGGAGTACGGCCGCTCGCCGTAGGCGATCTCCAGTTCGACCAGCAGCACACCGGGGCCGCGATGCAGGATCGCGTCGAAATCGCGCGCCACCCCCGCGACGTCGAGGACGCATTCGACCGGATTGCGCCGGTGCAGATCCCCGACGATCGACGCGGCCTTCTCGACCAGGGCGGCCTGATCGGGCCCCATCAGCACGGACAGATGCTGCCCCAGCACCTCCTCGGCGGGCCGGCCGAGCATTTCGCCGACATTGGCGCTGATCTGGCGGATGTCGAAGTCCGGCTCGCCGACCACGACGAGCACACCTCGGGGCTGGATGCTGCCCGGGATGTGGATCGGTTCCCTGGCGCAGTTGTCGAGGTCGATCGGCGTTCCGGCGGGCAGCAGGTCGGCATCGGCCTCACCGCGCGCAGCCGGGCTCGGGGGCTGCCCAGGGGTTTCCCTGGATGGCTCACTTCGTCGCGCCCCGTGCATATGCCGTCAGTTGACTTTCTCGCCCCGCGGCACGCGTGCCGCTCCCCCGCCTCGACCATGCCAACCCCCGATGGCATTCATCCGAGCTCTACCGACACCCATCCAACCAGCCGCGCGGTCCGCGCACACGCCCGGCTCGCGCCGGGGCGGCACGGCGCGGGGGGTCACCGCTGCACCGCGTCGACGGTGACGAGCTCGGTGACCCCGCTGACGCGCATCGTGGAGAGCAGATAGGGATGGACGACGATCCTGTGGATCGCATCGGCATATGCGGACAGCACGTTGATGGCCGCGCTGTCCACATACTCGACCTCGGCCAGATCAACGACGAGTTCCGCACCGCTGCCGCCGATTTCGGCGACGGCATCTGCCAGCGCGGATTTCAGCTCGTCGACATTGCTCAGATCGATCTCGCCGCTGGCCTCCAGCCGCAGCCCCTCCCCGTGACCGGGACGGGCGGTGCGCAGACGCAGCTGGGTGGGCATCAGGCGATCCTCGCGTAGAGATGGATGGTGGTGCCGCCGGAGTCATGGGCGATGGTCACGTCCTCCATCAGCCCGCGCATGATGCCGATGCCGCGGCCGCGGTAGGTGTCCGGTGGCTGCGCCGGGGGTTTCCAGGTGCCGGTGTCGGTGATGATCAGTTCGACAAGATCGACCAGGGCGGTCGCTCGGACACTGACGGTGCCGGGCATGCCGTCTCGGTGGCCGTGTTCGATCGCGTTGGCGACTGCCTCACCCGCGGCGACCAACACCTCCATCACCCGGTCGGGTTCCACCCGGGCGCCGGAGAGCCAGCTCCGCAGCGCCGATCGGGTCGACGCCAGGTAGCTGGCGTCGGCCGGGAAGCTCAGTTCCAGCGGGGCGGGATGGCGGTAGAGCAGCAGCGCCACGTCGTCCTGGTATCCGTCGTCGGGAGCGAGCCCCGTCATGATGCCGTTGGCGAGCTCGTCCAGCGGCGCAGCGCGAAGCTCCTGGATCAGCGCGCTCGCCCGAGATATGCCTTGCTCCAACGGAACCCGGCGGCGCTCCACCAACCCGTCGGTGTAGAGCACCAGGGTCGAGCCGATCGGGATCCTCATGTGCGCTTCCGGGCGGGGCCAATCTTGGCGCAGGCCCAGTGCGATGGTGTGGGCGTCGTCGAGTTGCTGGGCGCTGCCGTCGGCGTGCACGAGCAACGGCGGTGGGTGTCCGGCGCTGGAGTACGAGATCTCCCCGGTGGCGGGGTCGAGCACCATCACCACCGCGGTGGTGCACTGCGCACCGGGCAGCCGGGCCGCGAAGCGGTCCATCCCGGCCAGGGCCGCGCCGGGGCTGGCGTTCTCCAGCAGCAGTGCCCGGCACGCGCTGCGGACCTGACCCATCACGGTGGCCGCGGCCAGGCCGTGCCCGACGCAGTCGCCGACGACAAGCGCGATGCGCCCGTCGTCGAGGTCCGCGACGTCGTACCAGTCGCCGCCGACCTGCAGCGGCCGGCTCGCGGCCTGATAGCGCACGGTGAATCCCGGCGGAAGGTCGGCCGGGCCGAGGATCGAGTGCTGCAGTGCGAGCGCGGTCTCGCGTTGTTGGTCGACTTGATACACCCGCTGTAGGCCTGCGCTGAGGCGGCCGGCAAGGACCGTCAGCAGCGTCTGGTCCTCCAGCGTGAACGACCGCTGATCGGTGAGCTCGATCCAGACCACCAGGATCCCCTCGGGGTGCTGGATGGCGATCCCCGCGGTTCCGGGCTGCGCGGTGTTCGGGGTGAGCAGGTCGTCGTCGGACAACGCGGCCAGGATCCGGCGCAGGTCGGCGGGAAGGTCGGTCCACTTCACGCTTTCGCCGGCGGCGACCAGGCTCGGCAGACCGTCGGCGGCGCCGGCGTGACGCGGGAAGGTCACCGCCAACACCCGGCGTGCCCGCCACAGCCTGCGCAACTCGTCGGCAGCACCCTGCAACGCATCGTCAAACGAATCTGCCTGCGCCAGTTGACGGTTCAGAGCATGCTCACGTCCAGCCGCGAGCGCCAGGGCGATCGCGGCGTGCCGGGCGAAGTCGGCGACGAGCTCGAGATAGGCCTCGTCGAACGGTGGCTGATGGGGACGCCGGGCCACCGCGATGACGCCGAGCACCGCACCGTCGGCGATCAACGGCATCACGATCGCGGAACGCTCACCGACGTCGGTGAACCCTTCGATCGGGTACTGGAACGAATCCGTGATCATCGGCAGGCCGCGACGGGCCACACCGCCGGTGGTGGAGCCGTCCATGGGCACCTGTCGGCCGATCACCTCGGAGGCATACTTACCCGCCGTCGCGGCGACGATCAGCGTGTCGACGTCCTCGGCGGCCACTTCGGATTCGCCCGGTACCAGCAGGATGGCCTGCTCCGCGTCGGCGAGCTCGAGCGCGCGGTTCACGATGAGCTGCAACGGGCCGGTCTGCGGATCCCCGGACAGCAGCGCCGTGGTGATCTCGCGGCTGGCCTTCGTCCATTTGGCGGACTCACGTTCACGCTCGAACAACCGGGCGTTGTCGATCGCGGCCGCCGCCGCGGTCGCCAGCGCGCGCACCGCGCTCTCCTGAGCATCGGTGAACACCCGGCCCGGACGGTCGTCGGCGAGGAACAGCGAGCCGAAGCGCGACGCGCGCACCGTGAGCGGGATCGCGAGCAGCGCCCGGATGGGCAGATTCAAGTCCCGCGACCCGGTGATGTCCGGATGCTGCTGCAGATCGTCGACGCGAAGACCGTCGCCGATGTCCATGTCGGCCAGACCCGACGCGTCGAACGCGTCGCCGGCGTCGACGAAGACGAGGCTGTTGTCGGCGGCGCGGATCCCGAGTCCCGCGTAGCGGGCGCCGCTCAGCTCCCGCGCCGCGGTGACGATGCGTTCCAGCGTGACGTCGAAGTGGAGATCCGAGCCGATCGCGACGATGGCCCGCACGAGGTGCTCCATCTGGTCGCGCGCGGCGACCAGCTCGTCGAAGTCGGCGCTCGTGTGACCGTCTCCTTCCGGGGAGCGACGACGAGGTGAGGACTCGTCGGGGTCGTCGGCCATTCCCCTACGCTAAACCGTCAGACCTGCAGATTCGCGCGGCCTGCCCTACGAATGCCCAGAGTGTCCCGCCGCGGTCCCGTCAAACCTGCGCCACTGGACCGCAAACGAAACCGAACTTCGCGTTTCGGCTCTCCGAGCCGCTTTTAGCCCACTTCCGGAAACCCCAAGCCGCCTTTTCCCTCGGCGGGATGAATGCGCACACGTCGGCGGGTTCGACCGGGCAGAGGACAACCGGAAGGAGCGACCATGACCGTAGACCGCATCGCCGCAGAAGGACTCGACGAGCTGGTGCCGTCGCGTTACGCCGTCCAGGTGGGCGACATCGAAGTGCTGGTGATCAGCGACGGGATACTCCCGATCACCGCGGGGACGTTGGCCACCAATGCCGACGCCGCCGAGTTCGGGCACTGGCTCGACGATCGGTTCCTGCCGCGCGATGTGCTCGACTGGCCGCTGAACGTGGTCGTGGTGCGCACCGGTGGGCGGACGATTCTCGTCGACGCCGGACTCGGGCTGGAGTTCCCCGATTTCCCGCGCTCGGGCCAGACGGTGCGCCGGCTGGAGGCGGCGGGAATCGACCTCGGCGCGGTGACCGACGTGGTGCTCACCCATCTGCACATGGACCATGTCGGCGGGCTGCTCACCGGAGGCGTGAAGGAGCGGTTGCGTCCAGACCTGCGCGTGCATGTGTCGGCCGCCGAGGCCGAATTCTGGGAGGCGCCGGACTTTTCGCACACCGAGATGCCCGCGCCGGTGCCTGACGCCCTGCGTTCGATCGCGGCGCGGTTCCTCGACGAGTACCGCGGCCGGATCCGCACCTTCGAATCCGAGTACGAGCCGGCTCCCGGGGTTCAGGTGGTCCGCACCGGTGGCCACACCCCGGGGCACAGCATCGTGCGGTTGGCCTCCGGCGGGCACGGTTTGACGTTCGCCGGGGACGCCGTGTTCGCACCGGGCTTCGACAACCCGCAGTGGCACAACGGGTTCGAGCACGACCCCGAGGAGTCCGTCCGAGTCCGGGTCCAGCTGCTGCGCGAGCTCGCGGCCACCGGAGAGTCACTGGTCGCCACCCACCTGCCGTTCCCGTCGGTCTGCCATGTGGCCACCGCCGGTGACGCGTTCCGCAGTGTCCCGGTGGACTGGGACTACTGATAGCGGCGGGGCACCGTCCAGCGGCTTCCGAATTCGGTGTCGAAGTACTCGGGATCGAACGGGCTGTTGCCGCCGGCAGGGAAGCTCGTCAGCTCACCGAAGACGATGCGACCGTCCACGTCGTACAGGTCGACCCTCACGAAATCGGTTCCCGCACCTAGTTTTTCGGCGACGGAGATCATCTCGTCCAGAGTGACGGGGTGGGCCGGAGCAGGGTCGGCCCACGGATATCCCCCACTCAGCGGAAGGTGTCGCCAGGTGGCGGTGAAGAAGTCCTGGGTGCGGCGGCCGAAGCGGGCGGCGTCGACCTCGATGTAGGCGCACCGCCCGTGGAACACGAACAGTTTGTAGTCGTCGGGGATCGTGCCGTCGGCGCGAAGCAGTAATTCCTCGACGAGGATTCGGCGCGGCACCTGTCCGTACACCCATTCGGCGTTCGGTCCCTCGCCGTACAGGTGCGCCAGCCAGGCCCGGCCGATCTCGACGATGTGCGCGCGGTCGGCGAACTCGGGGCGGATGTGGGTGTAGGACCAACTCCGTGCGACGGGCGGCAGCCGCGCGTCCGGCGGGGCGGTCGGCGACACGATGATCGCCGCACCGCTGCCGTGCGTCGGCTTGACGACGAACGTCTCGGGTAGCTCCGGCAGCACGGACGGGTCGTCGGACACGGCGTAGGCACGCGGCAGGTAGTGCGGCCCGACTGTCGCCGCCACGTACTCGCGCACGGCGGCCTTGTCGGCGAACGTGACCACCAACGGGCGACGGTCGCGCAGCATCTTGTACCGCACCTTCTGCCGGAAGGTCTGCGGGTCGCGGGTGCGCCACAGCCGCAGCGCGCGGACCAGTCTGCTCCGCTGCCGCCACACCGGCCGGGCGGGTTCCGGCGGGCGGTGCTCTAGCGGGGATCGGTCGGACACGCCGAACCTCGCCCGGTCGGCCACTCGTACTCGTCGGCCACCTGCCGCAACGCCTCGAGCTGCTCGCAGTAATGGCTGATCGACCGGGACGTGACCCCGCAGGTGACTGCCGAGGCGCCGAGATCGGCAACCTTGCCGAGCTGTACGGCGGTGCGTTCCGGCGCGCCGATGGGGTCGAGTCCACCGACGGGCAGCACGATGTCGAATCCGTCCGGAATCTCCTGGCGGGCAATCATTTCGGTGATCTCGCCGTACCGAAGGCCGAACGGCATCCACCCGTCGGCGAGCGTGACCGCCCGCCGCAGCGAGCGGCCCGTACGCCCCCCGACCCAGATCGGCACGCGGGGTTGGACGGCGCACGGCTCGACTACGACGTCGTCGAACCGGTAGAACGGGCCGTCGTAGCGAGGCCGGGTGGTCGACAGGCAGGCGCGCAGGGCGGCGATGGCGTCATCGGCGCGCGCACCCCGGTCCTCCCACCGGGCCTGCAGCATGTCGAACTCGGGGCGAAGTGACCCGACCCCGACGCCGAGGATCAACCGTCCGCCACTGAGTCGGTCGAGCGTCCCGTACCGCTTGGCCAGCTCCAGCGGGTGGTGGTAGCCGAGCACCACCACCGAGGTGGCCAGCCTGATGCGGGCGGTGCACGCCGCCAGATAGGACAGGGTGGCCACCGGGTCCCAGTAGGTGCCGCCGCGGGTCTCGGCGTCCTCGACGGGCACAAGCACGTGTTCGGAGCAGGTAAGGAAGTCGAAGCCGAGGCGATCCGCGGCCGCGGCGACCGCACGGAGGTCCTCGGCGTCGGCGGTCCGTTCCCACTCGGCGGCGACGCCGGGCATGTGGATGACCACCGGGGTCGAAAGTCCCAGACGCATGCTTAGGTCATAGCGCACCGGGTCCGGCGGTCACCGCGCGGCCTCGCCGATCGCCGCGCCTGCGGCTCCGGTTCTCGGAGCGGCACCGACGGTGGTGAGGTCGATGCCCCGGGTCTCCCGCACCCGCCAGACGGCGAGCACGGTGATCGCTCCGCAGCCCGCGGCCAACACCACCAGCGGGAGGTTGGTCACGTCGCCGACGAGCAGGCTGCTCGCGATCATCGGGGTGAACCCGGCACCGAGCAGCGCCGCCAGCTGGTATCCCATCGAGGCGCCGGTGTATCGCACCGTGGTGCCGAACATCTCGGAGTACAGCGCGCCCAGTGGCGCGTACATCGCCGACTGCACGATCTGCGCGAGCATCATCGCGATCGTCAGCCAGGCCACCGATCCGAGGTCCACCAGCGTGTAGAACGGCCATGCGTAACAGATGATCCCGAGCGCTCCGGCGAGTATGACGGGGCGCCGGCCGACCCGGTCGGACACCGCGGAGAACAGCGGGATCGCGATCAGGGCGGTGGCGGAGGTGAACACGAGTGCGGTCATCACGTCGGTGCGGTGATAGCCGATCGAGGTCGCGTAGCTGATCATGTGGGTGCTGATCAGCGCGGTGAGAGCGAACGGGCCGATGCCGACGGCGCACGCCAGGATCAGCGGGCGGGGCCGGCGCACCACCTCGACGAGCGGGATGCGGGCTGCCGCGGCCGCCTGCGGTTTCGCCTGCTCGAAGACCGGGCTCTCGGTGATCGACATCCGCACGTAGATGCCGATCGCCAGCAGCAGTACGCTCACCAGGAACGGGACCCGCCAGCCCCACGACAGGAACGCATCGTCGGGCAGCAGCGTGACGAGCGTGACGACGGTGACCGACAGCAACGATCCGATCGGTGAGCCCATCTGCATCACGCCGTTCCAGAAGCCGCGCCGGTGCGGCTCGGCGTGCTCGGTCACCATCAGCGTCGCGCCGCCCCACTCCCCTCCGATCGCGACGCCCTGGATCACGCGCAGCGCGACCAGCAGCAGCGGCGCGGCGACCCCGACCGCGGCGAATGTCGGGAGCAGCCCGATCAGGAAGCTCGCCGCCCCCATCAGCGACATGGTCAGCACGAGCATCTTCTTGCGACCGATGCGGTCGCCGAAGTGGCCGAACAGGATTCCGCCGAGCGGCCGGGCGACGTAGCCGGCCGCCAGGGTTCCGAACGCGGCGATGGTCGCGAGCGCGGGGTCCGAATCGGGGAAGAACACCCGCCCGAACACCAGAGCGCTCATGGTGCCGTAGACCAGAAAGTCGTAGTACTCGATGGCGGTGCCGAGCAGGCTGGACACCGCGACCCGGCGTAGCACGCCTGGGTCGGGCGGTGAGGGTCTGTCCACGGGTCTCCTCCCACTCAGCGAGTACGCCGAGTGTGGGGCGCGGGCCCCGGTGCGCAAGGGCGGGGTCTCGCCCACCGGAACGGTTTTTGCGGGGATTGTTCTTGAGGGATGTCGGTGTGTCGTCCCGCTGACCGGTGCGCCGGTTGCGATGGTGTGACGCCGTATGGGATCACAGAGTGTCGACGCAGGAGGGCCACCGCAGATGAACACCATCGATTACCACGACTCGTTGCGTGAGGTCGCGACACCGGCGGGGGTGCTGCGCTATCACGAGGCCGGTGACGGACCGCCGCTGCTGCTGTTGCACGGCTCGGGTCCCGGCGTGACCGGGTGGCGCAACTTCCGCGGCAACCTCGCCGTCTTCGCCGAGCACTTCCGGTGTCTCGTGCTGGAATTCCCGGGGTTCGGCGTCAGCGACGACTTCGGCGGTCATCCCATGCTGGACGCGCAGGGCTCGGTGGTCGCGTTCGTCGACGCGCTGGGCCTCGACCGCGTCGACATCGTCGGCAACTCGATGGGCGGCGGCGTCGGGATCAACTTCGCGGTCAATCACGGCGCCCGGATCGGGAAGCTGATCACCATCGGCGGGATCGGGACGAACATCTTCACCCCCGGGCCCAGCGAGGGCATCCGGCTGCTGCAGGAGTTCACCGAGGACCCGACGCGCCAGCGGCTCGTCGACTGGCTGCACTCGATGGTGTACGACCCGGCGCTGGTGACCGAGCAATTGATCGAGGAGCGTTGGCAACTCGCCACCGACCCAGAGACCCTGGCTGCCGCACGGCGGATGTACGGCAAGGCCGCGTTCGCGGCGATGATGGAGATGATGCGCAACGCCGACTTCCCGCTGCCGTGGGCGACCATGCACAAGGTGAAGGCGCCGACGCTGCTGACGTGGGGTCGCGACGACCGGGTCAGCCCGCTGGATATGGCGCTGGTGCCGATGCGCACGATCCCGAACGCGGAGTTCCACGTGTTCCCGAACTGCGGGCACTGGGTGATGATCGAAGCGAAGGCCGCGTTCGAGCGCACAGCGCTGTCGTTCCTGACCGACGGGAAGGTTGCCCGATGACCACAGTGCCCGCGATCGACGGGTGGTTTGCGACTGATGAGTCCGGTGCGACGCATTTGATCGGTGGTAAGTGCACCGGGTGTGGGACGTTTGTGTTCCCGCCACGGGAGAACAACTGCCCCAACCCCGGGTGTGCCAGTGACGAGTTGGCGTTGGTGCCGCTCTCGCGGCAGGGCACCCTGTGGTCCTACACCGAAAACCGCTACGCCCCACCCCCGCCGTACCCGTCCCCGGACCCGTTCGAACCGTTCGCCGTCGCGGCCGTGGAACTGGCCGACGAAGGCCTGATCGTGCTGGGCAAGGTCGTCGACGGCACCCTGGCCGCCGACCTGACCATCGGCATGACCATGGAACTGACCACCATGACCCTCTACACCGACGACAACGGTGTCGAACGCACCACCCACGCCTGGAGGATCGCCCAATGAGCCCGGACCCGGTCTACATCCTCGGCGCGGGCATGCACCCCTGGGGCAAATGGGGCCGCGACTTCACCGAATACGGCGTCGTGGCAGCCCGGGCCGCCCTGACCGAGGCCAACCTCGACTGGCAACAAATCCAACTCGTCGCCGGTGCCGACACCATCCGCAACGGCTACCCCGGCTTCGTCGCCGGAGCCACCTTCGCCCAAAAACTCGGCTGGAACGGCATCCCCGTCACCTCCAGTTACGCCGCCTGCGCCTCCGGCTCCCAAGCCCTGCAATCCGCACGCGCCCACATCCTGGCCGGCCTGTGCGACGTCGCCCTGGTCATCGGCGCCGACACCACCCCCAAAGGCTTCTTCGCCCCCGTCGGCGGCGAACGCCGCAACGACCCCGACTGGCAACGCTTCCACCTCATCGGGGCCACCAACACCGTCTACTTCGCCCTCCTCGCCCGCCGCCGCATGGACCTCTACGGCGCCACCGTCGACGACTTCGCCGCCGTCAAAGTCAAAAACGCCCGCCACGGCATCAACAACCCGTACGCCCGCTACCGCAAAGAAGCCACCATCGACGACGTCCTGGCCTCCCCCGTCGTCTCCGACCCCCTACGCCTGCTCGACATCTGCGCCACCAGCGATGGCGCCGCCGCACTCATCGTCGCCTCCAAAGACTTCACCGAAAAACACCTCGGCACCACCGCCGGAGTCCCCTCGGTGCGCGCAATCAGCCTGCAATCACCCCAATACCCCCAACACCTACCCGAACTACCCGACATCGCCACCGACTCCACCGCCGTCGTACCCGGCCCCGACCGCGTCTTCAAAGACCAAATCCTCGACGCCGCCTACACCGAAGCCGGCATCGGCCCCGAAGACCTGTCGATAGCCGAGGTCTACGACCTATCCACCGCCCTCGAACTCGACTGGTACGAACACCTCGGCCTCTGCGCCCGCGGCGAGGCCGAACACCTCCTACGCTCCGGAGCCACCACCCTCGGCGGCCGCATCCCCGTCAACCCCTCCGGCGGCCTCGCCAGCTTCGGCGAAGCCATCCCCGCCCAAGCCATCGCCCAAATCTGCGAACTCACCTGGCAACTCAAAGGCCAAGCCACCGGCCGCCAAGTCGAGGGCGCCACCGTCGGCATCACCGCCAACCAAGGACTCTTCGGCCACGGCAGCTCCGTCATCATCGCCCGCTGACTCCACACGCCGCACCCCAGCACCGCGAACGCGCGCGTCTGCACACCAACACACCGCACTTTTTGGCATGCACCGCGCGCTCGTCGCCGACTCAGCCGGGCATCACCGCCGATCGACAACGGCCCAGCGGCTCACTCACGTTGGCACAGTGGGCAATTGCGCACAATCGACAGCACCGAGCGCGCGTAGACCGCCAGAAGGAGCGGCGTGTCGGTGAGCAGACGCGCGCGCTCGCGGTGCTAACTCGCGGTGCCTCAGATCGGGTCGAAGGCAGAGACGAGCCAGGAATCGCCGACCTTGGACACGGTCACGACCACACTGTTGGCGGTCACCGCAGGCTCGGGCCGTTCGCGGCTGGCGGTCTGCTGTTTCAGGAACACCAGCACCTTGGCCTGATCTCGATGCAGCTCCATCAGCGCGGAGTCGATCACGTGGGCCTGCGCCTGGACCCCGCGGTCGCGCGCCGCCGGGGCCACCACGTCGGCGGTGAATTTCCCGTAGTAGGTGGCGAATTCGCCGGTCATCATCGACCGGGCGGCCTCCAGGTCGGAGTCGATGGTCTCCGGCGCGTACGACAACAGCGCCGTGGTCGCATTCGATGCGGCGGCGACCACCGCCTCCTGTGCGGCCGGTCCGGTCTGGCGGTCGGCACGGTACTGCGTGATGTACAGCGTCGTCAGGACCGCAGCCGACGCGATCAGCAGCACCGCAGCGGCGATCAGACCCCACCGGTGCACACGGCGACCGGACACACCGGCGTGCTCGACTGTCATTGCACGAAGTCCACTTCCGCCATCTTGATCCGGTCCCCGTCGCGGCGCAGGTCGAGCCTCAGCTGCCAGGTGCGCGGCGGTTCGGCCACCCCCTCGGCATCGGTCACCGTCGTGGTCGCGGCGACCAGGACCATCGCCGCATCCGCGGTCGCCGACTGCACCGCCGCGGCGTCGACCACGGCTTTGGTGGAGACCTTCGCGTCGGCGGTCAGCTTGACGAAATCGTCGCTGCTGTTCTGGAATTCGGTGCGGAACGGGTCGACCGCGTTATCCAGGATGCGCTGCATACCGGTCTGCGGGTCGGTGAAGTCGATCGACAACAAGGTGACGGCGACCTGTTTGGCGGCCGCGGCGAACTCGGCCCGGTTCTGCTGGTCCCGGACGGTGTCGCGGTGCCCCGACCAGATGAGCACGCTGAAAACCGCCATCGCGAGCGCGCACAGCACGGTGACGATGCCGACGACCGTCTGCCATCGCGGACCGCGTCGAAGACGGCGACGGGCAGCGGCGGCGCGCGACCGCGCCTGCGCCGCGGCGGTCTCCGCCGCGGCAGCCTCGGCCTCGGCCTGTTCGAGGACCCGGTCCACCTCCTGCGGCGTCAGTCCGGACAGGTCCTCGACACCGTCCGGCGGAGCCGTTGCGGGCTTCGACATCTACACAGTCCCTTCGTCGCCCGGTTGTGACGGCGACCAGCGCAACGGTAGGCGGTCGGCCACGGTCACGACGGGTGCTTTCCCGCCCAGTGGGCAGCGACTACCAGTGCCGCAGCGAGCACAACGCGCCGCGCGGCCCCTCGCCGGTCGCGACGACGACGCCGTCGACGGCCAGTTCACAGCGGAACCCCGGTTCGGCCGGCAGGCGCCCGCGCGTCGCCGACACCATCGCCCAGCGGTCCGGGTCGGCCAGCGCCACGGTGAGCACCCAGGGCTGTTGCGGTCCGATGTCGACAGTGGCCTTCGGGCTGAACTGGTACGGGTTGTGGCTGTAGTCCGCCCAGGTCGGCGGATCGACGTCGCGGTAGTAGATGTCGGCGCTGACCGGCTGCTGCGCGGTCACGGTATAGGTCACCTGATGTGCGGCCGCCGGTGCCGCCGCCGCGACCGGAGCCGGGATCACCGCCGCGACAAGGACTCCGGCGGCGAACAACCTACTTGTCATCGCCACGCCTCCACAGGGGTGCGCCGTCCTTGGACTGGCACGCCAGGAACAGCCCGTCGGGGCTCTGAGCGACCCAGTTCTCGTATCCCGCGCAGTTCGCCCCGAACTCCTTCACCCCGGCCATCGACGGGGACCGGAAGTAGCGCGGCTCGTAGCGGCGCGGCGATCCGCAGAACACCAGCCGGCCCCAGGACGTGGTGCCGAACACGAAGTTCGCGGTATCCGCGCACGGCGCGCCCAGGACGACACCGGGTCTGATCCCTGGCGTGCAGAACGGGTCGTCGCACGGCGCGGGTTGCGGGACCGCAGGCGCGGGTTGCGCGACCGCAGGCGCGGCACCGCACAGCCCGGCAACCAATGCCGACACGATCACGACGATTCCCCTGTGCACGGGGCCAGCATCCCAGCGGCTACGCCGCGGCGGTTGCGGAACGTCCGCTCAGCGGACACTCCCCCGAAGGCAGGGCGGTTCTCGGTGTTAGCCTCGTGCGCCGCCGACGCATGCCCGGCGGTCGCGTGAGGAGCAGGCGATGACCCGTGTATCCGCCCTGGCGAACACTGTTGCGGCGACCGCGATCTGCGGCGCGGCGTGGGGTGCACCCAGCGCAGCAGCCGAGAACCCGGACTGGGGACTCAACGGCACCTACATCGCCACCTCCAACGGTGAATGGGCCAGGAAGAACGAGGTCTTCACCGACCTTCCCAGCCTGCGCAGCACCTGGACGGTCCGCACCCAGTGCAGCTACCCCGGCGAGTGCACCGGCACCGTCGACAGCGAATGGGGCTGGAGCGCACCGATCTACGCCAAGAGCAGCGTGTGGTACGTCAAGCACACCATCGAGGACTGGGTGCCGTGCCCCGACGGCACCACCGCACCCGGGCTGCAGGTGTTCCGGTTCAAGGCGATGAACGCCGAAGGCGCGGTGGCCGATCCGACGTCGACCACGCTGGTCGGCGAGGACGTCACCACCAGCCCCAGCGGTGCCTGCGGGGTGAGCCGGCCGGTCTACATCAACATGCCGTTCAAACTCGTCAAGGTCGGCTGAGCGGGCTCTCCCGCACGGTCGCCCCACGCTCACCGCACACTTACCGCGGCAGCAGGTCCTGCCAGCTCTCCGGTTGTCCGGCAGCGATATCCGACTGGGTGAACACCGTTCCGTCCGGGGCCGCGACCTGACCGGTCTCCGGGTTGTACGTCGCGACCGCGACCGGCGCATCGCCTGTCACAGCGGCCGGTGCGGACGCCGGGGCGGCGGGGGCCGGGGCTGCGGGCGCGGGCGGGGCTGCGGGCGCGGGCGGCGGGGTGCCCTCGACCGGCCCGAAGATCTGATCGTTGAAGCTGACGCGGTCATCCGGGGCCACGCCCTGGGCGATCAGCGCCGGGTCGATCGGGTACGGGCCCAGCACGTGCTGGCGCATCGCGAGCGGCTCGAAAGGCCGGTCGCTCTCGCAGATCTCGACGGTCGGCGCCCGCTTGCCCGGGTTCTCCATGCACGGGAAGTTCCTGGTGCCGCGCACGCCGATCGGCGAATCCTGGGGCAGCTTGCAGTACAGGCCGTCCGGGGTGTCCACATCGGTCAGGTCGGCCGGTGAGCGCCACGACGACGGCGGCAGGAAGCCGACCGTGCACGCGGGCGGGTCACCGAGGGTGAGGCTGAACTCGGACAGCGCCATCCCGGTCGGGTTGTTCAACGACGATCCGTAGGACTGGGTGGCGGCCAGGTACGGCGGCAGCAGAACCAGCAGCTGCTCGAGTGACGGGTGGTAGGCGACCCCGACCTGACCGACGGTGGTCAGATTGGCCAGCAGCACGGGCAGCGTCGGCTTGAGGTCGGTGAGCAGCCGGGACGCCTCATCGGCCGCCCCGGGCCCGCTCTGCAGGATGGTCCGCACGGCGGGGTCGTCGTCGGCGATCTGGCCGCTGATCCCGGCCAGGCTGCGCGCCCATGTGGTGATCGCGTCGGACTTCTCGGCCTGCCCGTCGAGAAGGGGCCTGCCGTCCTCGATCAGGGTCCGGAACTTCTCGCCCGAGGCGTTGGCGTCGGCGGCCAGCTGCGACGACGCGTCGAACAACGCGCCGAGCTCGTAGCCGCTGCCGTTGAGCGCGTCGAAGGATTCGTCGAGCAGACCGCTGAGCGTGCCGGTGGGGATGCTGTCCACCAGCGCGCTCATCTGGTCGAGCATCGGACCGACCGGCTGCGGGATCGACGAGCCGTCGGCCACGATGACCGAGCCGTTCTGCAGGTAGGGCCCGTCGTCGGTGCGCGGTTCCAGGTCGACGTACTGCTCCCCCACCGCGGAGACGCTGCGCACGTGGGCCTTCAGGTCGGCGGGGATCTTCGACGCCGATTTCAGCGACATGGTGACGGTGACGCCGTCACGGTCGGGCGTGATGCCGGTGACCTTGCCGACCTCGATCCCGCGGTAGGTGACATTCGAGAACTGATAGAGCCCACCGGTATTCGGCAGTTTCAGGGTGACCGTCATCCGGCCTATGCCGAGCAGCACCGGGGCCTGCAGGTACACGAACACCATCGCACCCAACCCGACCACCGACGCGATGGTGAAGATGATCAGCTGGATCCGGACGAAGCGTGTCAGCATCAGTTGCCGCCTTCGATGGGTTGGTCGTTCGCCCCCGGCGCCGGGTCGATCAGTGGCGGCATCGTGGCCACGTCGGCGGGCACCGGTGTGATCGGCGCCTGCAGCGGGTCCAGCGTGTAGGACGAGTACCACGGGTCGCCCGGAGCGGGCACCAGCGACGCGCCGGGTTCGCCCCATCGGGTGCCGAGGAAGATGCCGCTCTTGAGGCGCGAGATCGTGAAGTCGAACACGATGAACTGGTTCATGTAGTCGCCGCGGATGCCGCGGTCGATGAACTCCTGAGTGTACGGATAGGTGGGCAGGTACGACAACGCCGTGGCCAGGTCGGGTCCGACGTCGGCCAGCGCCCGCACCGCCGGTTCCAGGTTGCTCAGGTTGCGGACGATGTCGTCGTGTGACTCGTCGATCAGATCGGTTGCGGTGTCGCTGAACTCGCCGAGTTTCTGCAACGCGGTCACGATCCGCGGGCGCTGCTGGTTGAGCACCTCGAGGGCCGCCGGGATCCGTTTCAGCGCGCCGGCGAGCACGTCGCGCTGGCCGGCGAAGGTCTCGCTGAGGCGGTTCAGCGCGTCGATGGTGGCGTTGATGTTGTCGCGCTGGTTGTCGAGGATGCCGATCACGTCGTTCATCCGGGTCAGCAGGCTCCGCACCTGGTCCTGCCTGCCGTCCAGCGCGGCGCTGAAATTGCCGATGATGTCGCCGATCTGGGTCAGCCCGCCGCCGTTGACGACGACCGACAGCGACGACAGGGTCTGCTCGGTGGACGGGTAGGTGGAGCTGCGGTTCAGCGGGATGTTCGCCCCAGGGTGCAGCCGCCCCGTCGGCTCTTCCCCGACGGGCGGATCCAGGGCCACGTGCATCGACCCGAGCAGGCTCGTCTGGCCGACGGTGGCGACCGCGTTCGCGGGCACCACCACGTCGGGCCGGACCGACACCGCCACGTTGGCGTGCCAGTTGTCGAACGTCATCTCGCGGACCGCGCCGATCACGACGTCGTTGAGCATCACCGGCGAATTGGATTCCAGGGTGCCGACATTGGCCAGCTGGAGGTGGAAGGTGTGCGCGTCGGCGCCGGTGCCGACGGTGCCGGGCAGCGGCAGGGAGTTCAGCCCGCGGAACTCGACGGCCGAACATCCCGTGGCGGTGACCGCGACGCAGCACGCCATCACCGTCCATCGGCGGGCCTGCCCGAGGAACGGACGTCCCATCACGGGTTCCCTCCTGAGGTCGGCGCTGCCTCGGCGGGCAGCAGCATGTCGGCGATGGTGGCGGGTTGCGCCGCGGGCGGCGCGGGCGGCAGGGGCGCCGCGGGCGGTGCGGGCGGCAGGGGCGCGCCCGGATACAGCGCCTGCGACGGATTCGCGGGCAGCCCGTGCGGAGCGAACGCTCCCGGCGGTTGCGGCGGATTCGACCATCCCGGTGGGGGCGGTACGTCGCCGGCCCCGGTGTAGGCCGAGACGGCGGGCGGGATCTCGGCGGGGGCGGGCGCGGTGCCGCCTCCGCCGGGGGCCAAGCCCGGATCGGAATAGATCACGTTCTGCGGCGCCGGCCCGAGGTAGGCGTTGAACGGCAGCGGCAGGTAGTTGAAGTTCATCAGCCGCAGTGCGGGTCCGAGGTATTCGGCGCACGCCTTACCGGACTGTTCGGCGGTGACGTTCTCCACCGCGGCGATCGCCGAGCAGATCAGAGACACCGGGTTGGCGAAGCCGTTCATCGCGAACGAGCCGCGCGGGCCGCCGGTGTCGGGGTTGTAGATGTTGTAGCCGTTGACGAGGGCGTTCGGCGCGGCGTGCAGGATGTTCTTGAGCACCATGCTGTCGTCGGCCAGCACCTGCGTCACCGAGGCGAGTCGCTGCACCTGTTCTGCGGTCTGGTTTCTCGACCCTTCGACGAATCGCCGGACCTCGCCGACCGCCTCGGAGAGTGTGGTGATCGCCGAGCCCAGCTCCGAGCGGCTGCCGTCGACGACCTGGGTGACGTCGGCGAGCCGGTCCTGGAACTGCACGATCTGCACGTTGCTGTCGCGCAGCGCGGTGACGAAAGTCTGCAGGTGCGTGAGGATCTCGACGATGTCGCCGCTGCCCTCGCCGAGGATGCGGCCGACACCGGACAGCTGGGCGATGGTCTCACGCAGCTTCTCACCGTTACCGTCCATCGCCGCGGCGGTGGTGTCGATGAACCGGCCCAGCGAGGTCTCCGAAACCCCGCCGCGCGGTCCGAGTTCGGTGGCCAACCGGGTGAGCTGGGTCTTGATCTCGTCCCATTCGACCGGCACCGCGGTGCGGTCCTGGTCGATCACGCCGCCGTCGGCCATGGTGGGTCCACTGGTCTCGGGGGTGGCGCCCCATGCCGGGGTCAATTGCACGTAGCGGGCCGACACCAGGTTCGGTGCGACGATGATCGCGTCGGCGTCGACGGGGATCGGGACATCGCGGTCGATGGCCATCGTCATCTTGGCCTGGGTGCCCACCGGTTCGATGGACTCGATCGTGCCGACCCGCACGCCGGCGACCCGCACCTCGTCGCCCGCGTAGATCGCCGTGGCGGTCCGGAAGTACGCGGTGATCCGATAGGGGCTGAAGAAGTGCTGGTAGGCCAGGATCCCGGCGCCGGCGAGCGCGAGCACCGCAAGGCCCGCCGCGAGCAGGGTCCGCGCCGACGTCTTGATTCGTTTCGTCATCGCGACCCTCCGGGGATGCCGTTGTACGGCCACGGGAACTCGGCGCGCGGCCCGGCGTTGTCCGGCGGCTGCCCGGCGTTCACGCCGCGGCGGAAGCCGAGCGCGTAGTCCAGGAACGGCTGAATCGCCGGTCCGGGAAGCAGATTCGATGCGAAGCCGTTGTAGAAGAACCCGTTGTTGACCGCCTCGCCCTGGGTGACCTGGTACTTCGCCAGACCCTTCAGTGACTCGGTGATGTTGTCCCGGTTGCGTTCGAGCATCTCCGAGACCGTGTTCAGCTTCTCCAGGGTGGGCGCGAGTTCGGCCTCGTTGTCGGCCACCATGCCGGTCAACTGTCGCGCGACCGCGGTGGTGCTGGAGAGCAGGTTCACGATCGCGTAGCGACGGTCCCGCAGCACCGCCAGCAGGTCGTTGGCGTTGAGCAGCAGCGTATTGACCTGGGCACTGCGCTCGGAGAGCACGCCGGTGACATCGGACGCGGCGTCGAGCAGCGCGCTCAGCGACTCGTTGCGGTTGTTCAGCGACTTCGACAGCCGGGACACCCCGTCGAAGGTCGGCGCGAGCTGCGGCGCGAGGCGTTCGATGGTGTCGGACAACGTGTCCAACGACTGGTTGATCGCGGCGGTGTCGGTGTCGGCGGTGTTGGTGGTGAAGTCCCCGACCGCGTCGGTCAGCGAGTACGGCGAGCCGGTGCGACTCAGCGGGATGACGCCCATCGAGCCGAGCCCCCGGCTGCCTGCCGGCTTGAGTACCAGCACGCGTTCGCCGAGCACCGTCGAGATCCCGACGGTGGCGGTGGTGTCGCTGCCCACCCGCACCCCGCTGTCGACGGAGAAGGTGACCAGCGCGGTGCCGCGGGCGAGTTCGACGTCGGAGACCGAGCCGACGGTCACCCCCGACACCTTCACGTCGTTGCCCGGTGCCAGCCCGCCGGCCTCGGCGAACACCGCCTGGTAGCGCACCGAGGTCGCCATCGCCCACAGCTGCTGTGGCTGCAGGCCCACCACGATCACCAGCGCGATGAGCACGGCGCCGATGAACCCGGCCCGCACGAGGGAGGATCCGCGATATTTCTGCATCAGGGCTCACCGCACCTTCCGGTGTTCTGGATGACCCACGGGAAGTGGGCGGTACGCCCCTGCAGGTCGGTGACCCGGATCGACACACCGCAGATGTACAGGTTCAGCCAGCTGCCGTATGAGCCGAGCCGCACCAGCTTCCGGTAGTTCTTCGGCGTCTTCTGCAGCGCGAGATCCAGCCGGGCCAGGTCGGTTTCGTTCGACAGCAGCGGGGCCAGCCGGTTGAGTTCGTCGACGGTTCCGGCCAGCGGCGGTCGGGCGTCGGTGAGCAGGCCGGCCAGCGACGCGGTGCCGGCGTCCAGCGCGGTGATCGCGTCACCGATCGGATCACGGTCGGCGGCAAGGCCGGTCGCGAGCCGCTCGAGTTGGTCGATGGCAGTCGAGAAGTTCTCGCCGTCGTCGGCGACCGTGGTGATGGTGTCGTTGAGGGTGTCGATGAGCCGCTCCACCGTCTCGCCGTTGTCCGCCAGCGCGTTGGTGAACGACGCCGTCCTGCTGAACAGCGACTCCAGGTTTCCGTCCTGACCCTGCAGGATCTGGATCAGTGAGCTCGTCAGCGCGTTGACGTCGTCGGGATTCAGTCCCCGGATGACGGGTTTGAGGCCGCCGAGCAGCAGGTCGAGGTTCAGCGCCGGCTCGGTGCGGTCGGTGCCGATGCGGGAACCCGCCGGCTGGATCGTCGCCGGACCCGGCTCGTCGAGCAGCTCGAGGTAGCGGTCGCCGACGAGATTGAGGTAGCGCACCGCCACCCGGGTGCTCTCGGTGAGCCTGACGTTGTCGTCGGCGTCGAAGTCGACGACGACGGTGGTGTCGTCGGCGAGCTTCACCGACCGGACTGTGCCGACCCGGATTCCGGCCGCCCGCACCGAATCTCCCGGCTGCAGGCTGGAGGAATCCTCGAACACCGCGGAGTACCTGTTGGCCGAACCCGACCGGTACTCACCGAAGATCATGAACAGCGCCGCTGTCAGCAGCACCATGACCGATCCGAACACGCCGAACTTCGTCGCGGCCCTTCCCACGTCCGTCATCCCGGCTGTCCGATCTGGCCGCCGTTGCGCGGCGGTCCGTCGATCGGGCCGAACAACATCTGTTTGAGTCCGTCGGAGTTCAAGATGATGCCCTGGTTTCCGTACTGCGCCGGGTTGGCGTTCACATCGGTGATCACGAACGGCGGGTGCTTCTGGAACGGCACCTTCGGCAGATCCGTGCACTGCGGGCCGCCCTTGGCCGCGACCTTCGGCAGGTTCTGCGGGTAGCGGTAGCGCTCCTGGCCCAGCACGATGGTCTGCAGCAACAGCCCGCCGGGGACCGGGGTGCCGGGCGCCTTGGCCAGATGCACCGCGCCGCCGAGGCCGCAGTTGAGCGCCTCGTGGTACTGGTTGAGCAGATCGGTGGTCGGCACCAGCAGATCCATCACCGTGCTGATCGCCTGCCGGTTACCGCCGATCACGTCGGTCCCGACATCGGACAGACCGATCACACTGACCAGCAGGGTGTCCAGATTGCCCTGTTCGGCGACGACGGTCTCGCTGATGGTGGTGGCGGCACCCATGGTGTCGACGAGGTCCTGCGCGACGTCGGCGTAGGTGCCGATGACCGTCGGTGCGACCGCCAGTTCGTGTTCCATCGTCGGCAGGCTCGGTTCGATGGTGCCGAGGAACGCGTCGAAATCGGCCATGGTCTGCCCGATCTGGTCACCACGGCCGTCCAGTGCGGTGGCCAGCGCACCCAGCGTCTGGTTCAGTTTGGCGGGCTCCACCTTTGCCAGCACCGCCGACAGCTGCTCGAACACCGTGTTGATCTCGACGGTGACGTGCTCGACGTCGAGGACCTGCCCCGGCCGCAGCGAATCCGCCGACGGCTGCGCGGGCGGCACCAGTTCGATGTACTTGGAGCCGAACACCGTCGAAGACGCGATGTCGACTCCGACGTCGGACGGGATGATGTCCATGTAGGCGGGGTCCATCGCCAGGTGGATCGCGGCCTTGCCGTCGGGCAGGGACTCGATGGCGTGCACCGAACCAACCTGTGCGCCATGCAGTTTCACCTTGGCATCGGGGTCCATCACCAGCCCGGCGCGCTGCGACACCACGGTCACCGGGACGGTGGTGGTGAAGCTTCCGCGGAACAGACCCACCGCGAGCGCGACCACCGCGGCCAGGACCACCACGGTGGCCAGACCGACCAGCGGCCGCCGGGCCGGCGTGTTCGTCGACATCGTTGCTCCCGCTATCCCGACAGATTGAAGTTGCCGTTGGCGCCATAGACCGCCAGTGAGACCAGCAGCGTCACCGAGATGACGACGATCAGCGACGTCCGCACCGCGTTGCCCACGGCAACCCCGACCCCCGACGGACCGCCGGTGGCGAAGTAGCCGAAGTAGGTGTGCACCAGCAGGATCGCGATCGCCATCAGGATCGCCTGCAGGAAGGACCACAGCAGGTCCTTCGGGTTCAGGAACGTGTTGAAGTAGTGGTTGTACAGGCCGGCCGACTGCCCGAACAGCACCACGGTGGTGAGCTTGCTCGCCGCGAACGACAGCATCACCGCGATCGAGTACAGCGGCGTGATCGCGACCATGCCGGCCACGATGCGCGTCGAGACCAGGTATTCGACCGGGCGGATCCCCATCGTCTCCAGCGCGTCGATCTCCTCGTTGATCCGCATCGCGCCCAGTTGCGCGGTGACCCCGGCGCCGAACGTCGCGGCCAGCCCGATCCCGGCGACCACCGGTGCGGAGATCCGCACGTTGATGAACGCGGCCAAGAACCCGGTCAGGGCCTCGATACCGATGTCACCGAGGGAGCTGTAGCCCTGCACCGCGAGCGTGCCGCCCGCCGCCAGGGTCAGGAATCCGACGATCACCACGGTGCCGCCGATCATCGCGAGAGTTCCCGCGCCCATGCTGATCTCGGCGACCAGACGGATGATCTCGCGCCGGTAGTGCACGGCCGCGTGCGGGACGCCGGCGATCGCCCGTCCGTAGAACGCGGTGTGGTCACCGATGCGTCCGAGAAGCTCGACGGGACGCCCGGCGTGCTCGACCAGGCGTGGGTGTAGTGCGCGTATCGCAGCCATCGCCGTCCCTAGCCCGACGTCATCTGGATGCCGATGGCCGTGACGACCACGTTGATCACGAACAGCGCCATGAACGCATACACCACCGTCTCGTTGACCGCGTTCCCGACCGCCTTGGCGCCGCCGCCGGTGATGCACAGCCCGCGATAGCACGCCACCAGCCCGGCGATCAGCCCGAACAACGCGGCCTTGATGCACGAGATGATCACCTCGGGCACCCCGGTCAGCAGCGTGATGCCCGCGGCGAACGCACCGGGGTTCACGCCCTGGACGAACACCGAGAAGAAGTAGCCGCCCAGGATGCCGATGATCACCACCAGGCTGTTGAGCAACAGCGCGACCAGACCCGAGGCCAGCATGCGTGGGGTGACCAGACGCTGGACGGGGTTGACGCCGAGCACCTCGAGGGCGTCGATCTCCTCCCGGATGGTCCGCGACCCCAGATCGGCGCACATCGCCGTGGCGCCCGCGCCGGCGACGATCAACACCGTCACCATCGGCCCCACCTGGGTCACCGCGCCGAACGCCGCACCCGCACCCGACAGATCCGCCGCACCGAGCTCACGCAGCAGGATGTTCAGCGTGAACGACACCAGCACCGTGAACGGGATCGCCACCAGCAGCGTCGGGGCCAGCGACACCCGCGCGACGAACCAGGACTGCAGCAGGAACTCCCTGGTCTGAAAAGGCCGACGGAACAGGAACTTCACCGCGTCGGCCGACATCGACAGCAGGCCGCCGACGCCCTGCATCGGGCCCGAGATCCCGCCGCGCAACGCAGGCAACGCGATGGACCCACGGTCCGCGGCCTTGTCCGCCATATGCCGCCGAACCCTTCTCGAAACCAACTGTAAGCGCCGCCACAGCAGCGAGACACACGTTGACAGCTGCGCTCGGCGCGATACACACGTCGTCCCATCCACCGGGAAGCACCCGGGCTCATCGCCGGGATCGGCCGTGAACGTGGAGAACCGGTGTCACACTCGACACCGACGTCTCGATCTGACAGGAGTTCTCCGTGTCCACCACCCCCGCCGGGTTGTCACCCCTGTTTCGTTACGCCGACCGCCGAGTGCTCATCACCGGTGGCGGTTCGGGCATCGGGCAGGCGTGTGTGCTGCGGGTGCTCGCCGAGGGCGGCCGGGTGGTCGCCGCCGACATCAGCGCCGACGGCCTGGCCGACACCGTGGGCAGGGCCGGTGACGCCGGCGCACGGCTGTCGACAGTGGTGATCGACGTCGGAGACGAGACGTCGGTGCGCACCGGGGTGGCCGAGGCGATCAGCACGCTCGGCGGGTTGGACACCCTGGTCAACGCCGCCGGGATCCTGCGCTCGGCCCATCTGACGGAGACCTCGCTGGCCGACTTCGAGCAGGTGCTGCGCATCAATCTGACCGGGACGTTCCTGATGACCCGGGAGGCGATCCCCGCGCTGCGCGACGGCAACGGCCCCGCGGTGGTCAATTTCAGCTCCACGTCGGCACACTTCGCCCACCCGTACATGTCGGCCTACGCCGCGTCCAAGGGCGGGGTGCTGTCGATGACCCATGCGTGGGCGCTGGAATTCGCCAAGGCCGGCATCCGGTTCAATTGCGTTCAGCCCGGGTCGATCTCGTCGGGGATGACCGATGGGACCGGCGCGTCGAAGCAGAGCGTCGGGCCCGGCCTGCCCGAGGACGCCGACTATGCGCTGTTCGGTAAGGTCGCACCGATGCTGCCGCTCGACGGCGGCGCGATCTTCGCCGCGCCGGACGCGGTCGCCGGGGTGGTCGCGATGCTCGGCAGCAACGATGCGTACTTCATCACCGGCACCGAGGTCCGCATCGACGGCGGCTCACACATGTAGTTCACCCGCGCCCTGTCAGGCCCAGGTCCCACCTTCCCGGAGCTCACCGATGAAAATGCGTACCGTCGCGACCGGCCTCCTGCTGGCCGCAGGCACTGTCGCGCCCGCCGCACCGGCACAGGCCGCCCCGTTCTTCGCGAACTACTCGCTGAACGTCGAAGGCCGCTACGACTTCCACACCTGGACGTGGGCGGTGACCTACTGCATCCCGGCCGCCCCGGACTGCGCGCACATCAAGGCGATCCCGATGCCGATCGCGAAGGCGTTCGAGTACAGCGGCGACGCCCGCCTGGCCGACGGCAGGTACACCATGACGGTGGATGTTCCCGACGGATTACGTTGCGGGAACGTGTATTACGGACCGATCATCCCGACCCGGGATGTGTACGAATGGGATGCCGAGACCCTGCGGGGGACGTTGACGTCCTCGTTCGCGGCGGGTTGTGACGGCGCACCGGGCGGAGCGTTCAGCTATCCGTTCTCGCTGGTGCGGCTGTAGACCACTTCTCCGGCGATCCCCACCCTGAGCAGTTCGTGTGCGTGCGCGTTGCCGTCGAGCACCCGGCTCATGCGCTCTACGATCTGCCAGCGGCCGTCGATCCGACCCAACCGGAAGTGGTTGGCGGCGGCTCGCCAGACGACGTAGCCCGGCGCTGGGAGATGATCACGCGTCGCGCCGCTTTCGCGTTCGGCGTATCCGTCCGCCGCGCGCAGCACGACCAGTGACTCACACACCGCGACTGCGTCGTCGCCTCTGACGGTCACCACGGCGGGGCCGAGGAAGTGCGAGCAGCCGTTCTCGACCAACCGTCGATGTCCGCCCGACCGCACCATCGCCGCGACCTCGTCGCGGCCCGACATCCGCCAACCCTCGACGTCGTAAACACCGTCGGCACTCCACAGTGCCGCGGCCGCAACCGCATCCGCGGCATCCACGCTCGGCCCATACGTCGCGATCAGGCGCGCGATGTCGCGTTCGTCCTCGACGACGCGTAGCCGGTTCTCCAGCTGCTCAAGACGCGTTTCGAGGTTGTCATGGTCACCCATCGGGTCTCCCTCCACCAGTAATGGTCTGCCCATCTGGTCGGCGGTCTCCGCGATCCGGACGATGAGCACCACACCGTTATAGCGCCAGGGATGTCGTGACCTGTCACGTCACGACGACGAGGACGCTTCGATCAGCTGGAAACCCTTGTAGCCGGCCGCGGCCACCTCGGCGCAGATGTCCAGGTAGGCGGCGAACCCGCCGATGAACAACATGAAAACCCGCGGTTTCCCAGGGACGTTCGCACCCATGTACCAGGAGTTCGCCCGCGGGAACAGAGTGGCTTCGGCGCGCCGATTGCATTCGGCGATCCAGTTGTCGACCGACTCGGGGGTGGCTTCCAGCGCCGCGTAACCGTGGTCGTCGAGGAAGCCGATCGCGTCGGCGATCCAGTCGATGTGGGCTTCGGCGTGCAGCACCATGTTCGCCAGCACCGCAGGGGCTCCGGGGCCGGACACCAGGAAAAGGTTCGGGAACCCGTCGACACCGAGCCCGAGATAGGTGCGAGGTCCGTCGGCCCAGTCCTCACGCAGACGCCGGCCGTCGCGGCCGACGATGTCGATCTTGTCCAGGGCACCCGTCATCGCGTCGAACCCGGTGGCCAGCACCAGCGCGTCGATGTCGTAGTGCGCCTCGGAGGTGGTGATACCGGTCGGGTCGATCGATTCGATCGGGGTGTTGCGGACACTGACCAGGGTCACGTTCGACCGGTTGAACGTCTGGAAGTAGTTGGTGTCGGTGCAGATTCGCTTCGTCCCGATCGGATGGTCGTTCGGGATGAGCAGATCGGCCAGCGCGGGGTCGTCGATGACGGCGCGCACCTTCTCCTCGTAGAACTTGCGGGCCTCCTCGTTGGCGGCCTCGTCGATCATCTGGTCGCTGAACGTCTTCGAGAACAGCACCCCGCCGAGATCCCAGCGCCGCTCGAAGGCCGCGCGGCGCTCCTCGGCGGACACCTCCATCGTCAGCTTCGGGTGCGCGATGTGCGGGGATCCGCCGCCGCTGCGCCAGGACAGCCTGCGCCGCTCGGCGTAGTTCGCCTTGATCTCGGCGACCTCCTCGGCCGTGAGCGGCCGATTACCCGCGGGCACACTGAAATTCGGTGTCCGCTGGAACACGTAGAGGTGCTCGGCCTGTTCGGCGATCAACGGGATGGACTGGATGCCCGAGGAGCCGGTGCCGATCACGGCGACGCGCTTGCCGGTGAAGTCGACGGGCTCGTGCGGCCAGTGGGCGGTGTGGTAGACCTCGCCGGCGAAGGTGTCCAGGCCGGGGAACGCGGGGGTCAGCGCCGCCGACAGCGGCCCGGTGGCCATCACCACGAACCGCGCCGTCACCGTCTCGCCGGTGTCGGTGACGACGGTCCAGCGCAGGGACTGCTCGTCGAGGGTCGCCGAGGTGACCCTGGTGTTGAACGTGATGCCGCCGCGCAGGTCCAGCCTGTCGGCGACCCAGTTCATGTAGCGCAGGATCTCGGCCTGCGTGGCGTACTTCTCGGTCCAGGTCCACTCCTGCTGGAGTTCCTCGGAAAACGAGTAGCAGTAGTCGACGCTCTCCACGTCGCAGCGGGCGCCCGGATAGCGGTTGAAGTACCAGGTGCCGCCGATCTCGGGGGCGGCCTCGAACACCCGCACCGACAGGCCCTGCGACCGGAATTTGTGGAGGGCGTACAGGCCGGCGAAACCGGCTCCGACCACGACCGCGTCGACGACGTCCACCTCTGCCGAATTGCTCACGGCGCCAACCGTAGAGGTTGGGCGTCTGGCCATCGCCCGGTTTCCCGGTGACCGGACGCCGGGTATCGGCGGCCATGCGGGCCCGGCACACTCGGACCCATGTCGTCTGCCGAACCCTTCCGCGATGCCGCCACCGTCCGCATCGACCTGGACGGTGCCGTGCACCGGTTGAGCTGGCCGCAGGACAAGACCCTGGTCGAGATCATGCTCGACGCGGGTATCGACGTTCCGTACTCGTGCCAGGAGGGCCGGTGCGGTTCCTGTGTGGTCACCGTGACCGATGGCCAGGTCTCGATGGACAGCTGCGAGATCCTCGACGAGGGCGATCTGGCGGACGGGCTCGTGCTGGGCTGCCAGGCCCGGCCGGTCACCGAAGACATCAGCGTCGAGTACTGAGCGACCCGCTGATCGGGACAATCCCGGGACTGCGGACCGCTCGGAGATAGACGATGGTCACACCCACACAGTGAGGACATCAAGAAGATGAGTGAGCGCGTACTCGACCGGCTGGCGGATCTGGCCGACCAGTTCAAGGAACAGGCCGTAGAGGCCGAGAAGATCGGCAAACTGCCCGACGCGACGGTCAAGAGCATGAAGGCGATCGGGTCGATCCGGCTGCTCCAGCCCAAGAAACACGGCGGCATGGAGGTCCATCCCCGGGAGTTCGCCGAGACGGTGATGGCCACCGCGGCACTCGACCCGGCCGCCGGCTGGATCAACGGCGTCGTCGGGGTGCATCCGTACCAGCTGGCGTACGCCGATCCGAAGGTGGGCGAGGAGATCTGGGCCGACGACATCGACACCTGGGTGGCTTCGCCGTACGCCCCGCAGGGCGTCGCGGTGCCCACCGACGGCGGTTACATCTTCACCGGCCGCTGGCAGTTCAGCTCCGGAACCGACGCGTGCGACTGGATCATCCTGGGCGCCATGGTCGGTGACAGTTCCGGCGCCCCCCTCATGCCGCCGCAGATGCTGCACATGATCCTGCCCCGGTCGGACTACCAGATCGTCGACGACTCCTGGGATGTCGTCGGGTTGCGCGGCACGGGTTCCAAGGACGTCATCGTCGACGGCGCGTTCGTGCCGTCCTACCGCACGATGGACGGCACAAAGGTGATGGACGGCACCGCCCAGCGCGAGGCCGGCATGACCGAGCCGCTGTACCTGATGCCGTGGTCGTCGATGTTCCCGCTCGGCATCAGCTCGGCCACCATCGGTATCGCCGAGGGGGCGCTGGCCGCCGCGCTCGACTACCAGCGCCAGCGCGTCGCCGCCAGCGGCGTCGCGGTCAAGGACGACCCGTACGTGATGTACGCGATCGGCGAGGCCGCCGCCGACATCAACGCCGCACGCCAGGAACTGCTGGCCAACGCCGACCGCATCTACGACATGGTGGCCGCGGGCAAGGAGGTGTCGTTCGAGGACCGCGCCGCCGGGCGGCGCACCCAGATCCGTGCGGTGTGGCGCGCGGTGTCGGCGGTCGACGAGATCTTCGCGCGCTGTGGCGGCAACGCCGCGCGCATGGACAAACCGCTGCAACGCTACTGGCGGGATGTGCACGTCGGGCAGGCGCACGCCATCCACGTTCCCGGCACCGTCTACCACGCCTCGGCGCTGAGCTCGCTGGGCGTCGACCCACAGGGCCCGCTGCGGGCGATGATCTAGGAGATTCGCACATGGCTGACATCAAGGGCCTCGGCTACGTCAAGGTGCAGGCCACCGATATGCCCCGGTGGCGCCGATTCGCGTTCGACGTACTGGGTTTCGCACAGGGCTCCGGCCCCGAGAACGATGCGTTGTATCTGCGGATGGACGAACGCGCGGCGCGCATCATCGTGGTGCCCGGCGATGTGGACCGCATCGTCACCGCGGGCTGGGAGGTCCGCGACCATCAGGGGCTGGAGGCGGTCAAGCGGGCGCTCGAGGTCGTCGGCACCCCGTACAAGGAACTCTCCCTGGCCGAGGCCGACGCCCGCCGCGTCGAAGAGGTGATCGCATTCACCGATCCCGCCGGAAACTCGCTGGAGGTGTTCCACGGCGCGGTGCTCGACCACTCCCCTGTCGTCACCCCGCACGGCGCCCGGTTCGTCACCGGCGCACAGGGTCTGGGCCATGTGGTGATCCCGGCCGTGGACGTCAACGGGCTGTTCGACTTCTACACCACGGTGCTGGGATTCCGGTCGCGTGGCGCGTTCCGGGTCCCCGCCCCGCCGGAGTTCGGACCGATCCGGGTGCGCTTCCTCGGGATCAACCAACGCCACCACAGCCTGGCCATCTGCCCGGCGGCGACCGTCCGCGACCCGAAGCTGATCCATCTGATGGTCGAGGTCGACTCGCTCGACGCGGTCGGCCAGGCGCTGGACCGGGTCAACAAGGACGGCTTCCAGCTGTCCTCGACGCTGGGCAGGCACACCAACGACAAGATGGTGTCGTTCTACGTGCGCGCCCCCGGCGACTGGGACATCGAGTTCGGCACCGCGGGCATGTTGGTCGACGACACGTACTACACCGCCGAGGAGATCACCGCCGACAGCTACTGGGGCCACGAGTGGGTCAGCGATCTGCCCAAGGCCATGAAGCCGTGACGGTGACGCCCGTTCCGGTGTCGTCGGTCCCGGCCTGGGACGACGAGGCCGACGTGGTGATCGCCGGCTACGGCATCGCCGGCGCCGCGGCGGCGGTCGAGGCGGCGCACAACGGTGCCGACGTGTTGGTGCTCGAACGCACCGGATCCTGGGGCGGGGCGGCCGCGATGGCCGGCGGCTTCATCTACCTGGGCGGCGGCACCGCGATCCAGAAGGCTTGCGGCTTCTCCGATTCCGTCGAGAACATGGCCGCGTTCCTGAACGCGGCCATGGGTCCGGGTGCCGACGAGAAACGCATCGCCGACTACTGCGAGCACAGCGTCGCGCACTTCGACTGGCTGGTCGAGTGCGGAGTGGTGTTCAAACCGGAGTTCTTCGCCGAGCCCGGCTGGGAACCGATGGGCGACCAGGGGCTGATGTACAGCGGCGGGGAGAACTCCTACCCGTTCAACACCATCGCGACCCCGGCCCCGCGCGGCCACGTCCCGCAGATGCAGGACAAGAAGCAGGGCGAGGCCAGCGCCGGCTTCATGTTGATGAAGCCGCTCGTCGACACGGCCACCGCCGCCGGCGCGCGGGCCCGCTACGACGTGCGGGCGCAGGCACTCGTCGTCGACGAGGGCCGGGTGGTCGGGATCCGCGCCCGCCAGTACGGCGCCGAGGTCTACATCAGAGCCCGTCGAGGAGTGGTGCTCGCGATGGGCAGCTTCGCCTACAACGAGGCGATGGTGGCCCAGTACGCACCGCGCATCGCCGGCAGACCCGCGGCGTCGGTGGAACAGCACGACGGCCAGGCGATCCGGATGGCGCAGTCGCTCGGCGCCGACCTGGCCCACATGGACGCCACCGAGGTCGCGATCTTCGTCGATCCCCAGCAACTGGTCCGCGGCATCCTGGTCAACGAGCGCGGGCAGCGCTACGTCGCCGAGGACACCTATCCCGGCCGGGTCGGGCAACTGACGCTGTATCACCAGAACAACACCGCGTACCTGATCATCGACGGCGACGCCCAGGACGAGGCGATGGCGTCGCTGTCGCCGCGGCTGATGATGCGGCCGGCGACGTGGGTGGCCGACAGCGTCGCGGACCTGGAGTCGGAGATCGGCCTGCCATCCGGCTCGTTGCAGTCCACCGTCGCGGCGTACAACGACGCCGCCGCTCGCGGCGAGGATCCGCTGCTGCACAAGAAGGCGCAGTGGATCAAACCCATCGGCACCCCGGTGGGGGCGATCGACCTACGCGAAAGCACCGGCGGCTTCACCTTGGGCGGCCTGCTGACCACGCTGGACGGCGAGGTCCTGCACGTCAGCGGCGAGCCGATCCCCGGCCTGTTCGCCGCCGGCCGCTGCACCGCCGGGCTGGCCGCCTGGGGTTACGCCAGTGGCGTCTCCCTCGGCGACGGCAGCTTCTACGGCCGCCGCGCGGGGCGTAGCGCGGCCCGCTAACTCGCCCGAGTCACCCGTCCCACCCAGCCCCGCCGGCCCTGCCGGTGGGGCCATCGGGCGTTGCGTGTCAGAAATGACGTTCCGGCGGTTCGTGTGACAGCGCGCACAAGCGTGTGATACAAACAGTCATATTACTAATAGTCATATAGCTGTTAGTACGAGTGCAGTCCGGAGGAACCAATGACGACAGCCGAAACCCCCAGCGCGGTCATCGATCGCGTGTCCCTTGTCCTGGATGCCTTCGACGGCCCCGGCCGCCTGACCCTCGCCCAGATCGTCCGGCGCACCGGACTGCCGCGTTCCTCGGCGCACCGCATCCTGGAGCGCCTGGTGCAGCTGCGCTGGTTGCGCCGCACCGGACGGGACTACGAGCTGGGGATGCGGCTGGTCGAGCTCGGTTCGCTTGCCGTGCACCAGGATCGGCTGCACCGCGCCGCCACCCCGCTGCTGCACGACCTGCATCGCGCGACCGGACTGGTTGTGCACCTCGCGGTGCTCGACGGTGCGGATGTGGTGTTCCTGGAGAAGATCGGCGACAGCATGACCGCGGCCATCCCGACCCGCGTCGGCGGCAGGCAGCCCGCGCACTGTACGGCGGTGGGCAAGGCGATGCTCGCCTTCAACGACGACGTCGACGTGGATCTGCAGATCCGCAAGACCAAGTACTCGGTCGGCACCGCGGCACAGCTGGCCACCCAGCTGGCGAAGGTGCGCGCGCACGGCGTGGCCTACGAGCGGGAGGAATCACTGCTCGGTTTCGGCTGTGTCGCCGCAGCCATCGGGCGCCCCGGCGAGGCGGTTGCCGCGGTCTCGGTGTGCGGACCGATGAACCGGATGGCGTTCGAGCGCCTGGCCGCCCCGGTGCGGGTGACCGCGATGGGAATCTGGCGCAACGCCGAGGACGGTCCCGCTCGGGTCACCCCGACCCTGCAACCGCTGCGCCCGCTGCGCGGTGGCCCCGCCGCACGCCCCGCCGCCCGCGAGAACGCCCTCCAGTACGCATGACGCTCGACCCCCAGATCGCCGGGCTGATCGACGCGCTCGACGGAGGCTTCCCCGCGGTGCACACGATGACGGGCGCGCAGGCGCGCGCGGCGATCCGGTCCCGGTTCGCCCCGGCGCCGCGGCCCGAACCGGTCGCCGCGGTGCAGGAGTTGCGGGTGCCCGTCGACGGCGCGTCGATCCGGGTCCGGTTGTACCGGCCCGCCGGTGAGGGGCCCGCTGCCGCTCTGGTGTTCGCCCACGGTGGCGGGTTCGTGTTCTGCGACCTGGAAAGCCACGACGGGCTGTGCCGCAACCTGACGAATCGGCTTGGCGCCGTGGTGGTCTCGGTGGACTACCGGCGCGCACCCGAGGACCGCTGGCCCACCGCGGCCGAGGACATGTACGCCGCCGTCCGGTGGGTGGCCGACAACGCGGCCGAACTCGGCATCGATGCCGACCGCATCGCGGTGGGCGGCGACAGCGCGGGCGGCAACCTCGCCGCGGTCACCGCACTGATGGCGCGCGACCGCGGCGGACCGTCGCTGCGCGCCCAGTTGCTGCTGTACCCGGTGATCGCCGCCGACTTCGACACCGAGTCCTACCGGCTGTTCGGCACGGGGTTCTACAATCCGGAACCCGCGCTGCGCTGGTACTGGGACCAGTACGTGCCTGAGCTTCCGGACCGCAGCCACCCCTATGCCGTCCCGCTGCACGGCGACCTGGCCGGCCTGCCGCCGGCGGTGCTGGTCACCACCGGCCACGATCCGCTACGCGACGAGGCGTTCGCCTACGCGCAGGCGCTCACCGATGCCGGCGTCGCGGCGACCCGATGCGACTTCGACGGCGCCGTACACGGTTTCATGACGATGCCGATGCTCGACATCTGTCACGAGGCGCGCCGCCGCTCAACCGAGGAGCTGGCCGCGCTGCTGCGCGGGTAGCGGCGGTGCGGGTAGCGGCTGAGCCGCGCCGTAACGCTGGTCCGGGTCGAGCACGCAATGCGTGCGGCCGAACACCGTGACCATGCACTTGTTGTTGTGGGTGCAGCGGCTGCGGGTCTGCGGATCGGCGGCGATCTTGTTGACCAGATCGGGTTCGCGCAGCAGTGCGCGGCCCATCGCGACGAAGTCGAACCCCTCCCGCAGGCCGGTGTCGATGTGGCTGCGGTCGGTGATGCCGCCCAGCAGGACGAGTTTGGTGTTGCGCATGACCGGGACGAACTGCCGTGCCGCGTCGAGCATGTACAGGTCCCGGTACGGATACACCCCCATCGTCTGCTTGCCGAACAGACGCACCGCGGGCCGCAGCGCCGGCGGCATCACGGTCGCGAACTCCCGCACCGGGACATCACCGCGGAACAGGTACATCGGCTTGTACACCGACGACCCCTGGGTCAACTCCAGCGCGTCGAGGGCACCGTCGGCGTCGAGCAGCGCCGCGGTGCGCAGCGCCTCGTCGATCC
Organism: Mycolicibacterium parafortuitum; assembly: GCF_010725485.1. Lineage (NCBI taxonomy): Bacteria > Bacillati > Actinomycetota > Actinomycetes > Mycobacteriales > Mycobacteriaceae > Mycobacterium > Mycolicibacterium parafortuitum. Next base: position 5,786,759 of record NZ_AP022598.1, read on the forward strand.
AGATGCTTCCCGGCAGGCCGTCGTCCATGTCGAGCTTGGCGATGACGGCGATCTGGTCACCGACGGTGGCGCGCACCCGTTCGGCGATCTCCCGGACCAGCCGGGACCGGTTGTCGATGGAGCCGCCGTAGGAATCCTTGCGGCGGTTGATCAGCGGGCTCAGGAACGAGCTCGGCAGGTACAGATGACCGAAATGCAGTTCCACCGCGTCGAATCCGGCGTCGACGGCGATCTGCGCCGCGGCGGCGAACTGGTCGATCACCGCGCTGATCTCCGCACGGGTGATCTCTCGGCAGTACGCGAACGACGTCGGGTTCACGAACCGGCTAGGCGCCAGCGCCGTGGCCCCGGTGAGCTTCTTGGGCGCCACCACTCCCGCGTGGCCGAGTTGCGCCGAGATCGCCGCACCGGCGTCGTGGACGGCGCCGGTGAGCCGTCGCAGCCCCGGCAGCGCGGCCTCGTTCATCACGATCTGGCCGGGGGCGCTGGCACCCTGCGGCGAGACGCAGCAGTAGGCCACCGTGGTCATCCCGACGCCGCCCTCGGCGAACGTCCGGTGGAAGTCGATCAGGTCGTCGGTGACCAGGCCCTGCGGGGAGCGGCCCTCCGAGGTGGCGGCCTTGATCACCCGATTCCGCAGGGTCACCGGGCCCAGTGAGACCGGCTGGAACGGATCGGGAAGATTCTGCGTCACCTCACCAGGCTGGTCCTGTCCCGCGGTCGGCGTCAATGGCGGTCTCCCGATGTCCGGGAACGCCGCCGCGGACGCCGCCGCGCTGCCCCTAACCTCGCGCCATGGCAGAGGTTTACGTCGTCGACCGGGTGGTGACCCGCCCCGGTTGTGCACGCAGTTTCGTCGACCGGTACCTGGCCGAGTACGCCCCGGGCGCCGTCACCCGCGGGATGCGGCTGCGCGACGTCCTCGTCAGTCCCCCGATCTGGTTCGAGGATCAGCCCAACACCGTGACGATCACCTGGGTGCTGCCCAGCCCGCAGGCGTGGTGGCAGATGACGTGGCAGGGACGCCCCGATCCGACGCTGGCCCAGTGGTGGGACAGCGTCGGCACGCTGGTCACCGACCGCACCCGCAACGTGGCCGCGGCCGCGGGCGACGTCGACGGGCTCTGCGATGTTTAGCGTCGTGCGCCTGCTCGACGTCGACGAGTGCGCGCGCGAACGCGTGCTGGCCGACGTCGACGCGGCGGCCGCCCGCACCGGGGCGCACCGCAGGCTGGTGGCGCCGACGCTGTCCGGATCCCGCAACGGCGGCGACATCCTGGTGCACCTGCGCTTCCCCGACGAAGACGGATGGCGCACTCACGCCGCAGCTTTCGAGGACACCCTGCGCGACGAGGCGATCACCCGGGTCAACGGCGCGGCGTATCCGGGACAGCCGCGCCAGGGCCACCCGGGACCGTCCGGCGTGTACCGGGCGTTGCTGCTGCGCGTGGCGCCGGGCACCGACGCGGAGTCGGTGAGCCGATTCGAGGACGAGCTGCGGCTGATGACGCGCTACGTCCGCACGATCACCGCGTGGCAGCTCAGCCGTGCGCTCGATCCGGTCGGCGATGTCGGCTGGACGCATGTGTTCGAGCAGCAGTTCACCGACGAGGCCGGGCTGATGGGCCCGTACCTGATGCACCCGATCCACTGGGCCGTGGTGGACCGGTGGTTCGATCCCGAGACCACCGACGTGATCATCCGGGACCGGGTCTGCCACAGCTTCTGCGAGCTGCCCGCCCCGATCCTGGACTGACCCGGCTACATCCCGGCGGGAAGGATGTTCGGGTTGGCGGCGGCCGGCGGCTCCAGCGGCGGCAGCACCGTGGTGCCGTCGAGCGAGTGCACCGGAAGCTTCTGCGACCACGGGTAGTGCAAGCTGAACGCGACCAGACCGGTGCGCTCGGCCGCCGGGCGGTGACACATCGCCAGCACCGTCTCGGCGAGGTACTCCACCGGCTCGGTCGGGAACGTGTCCGGGATCAGCGCCGACGCACCGGGGGTGCGTACCGCGCTGGACGGCCCCACCGCGTTCACCGCGATGTCGGCGTCGAGAAGTTCGGCGGCCACCCCTTGGGTGAAGCGGTGCAGCGCGGCCTTGCACGACGCGTAGATCACGTCGCCCGAGGACTTGTTGTATTCGCGGTAGGGCCGCGCCGGCGCCAGCCCGGTGACCGATCCGATGTTGACGATCCAGCCCTGCCCCTGGGCCCGCATGTGCGGGATCGCGGCCTGGGTCAGCACGAACGGGGTGCGCAGATAGTGCTCGACGGTGCGGTCGAAGGTCTGCATCGACATATCGGCCACCACCGAGTAATCCGCGAATCCGGCGTTGTTGACCAGGATGTCGATCCGCCCGGTGCGCTCGACGACCTGCTCGACGAGCGCGGCGCGCTGCTCGGCGTCCTCCAGATCGGCGGCCAGCCCGAAGGCTTTGCCCCCGGCCTGTTCGATCAGCGCGATCGTCTCGTCGATGGTGCCGGGCAGTGCCGTCGAGACCCCGGCCCGCACCGATGCGGACGGCTCGTACGCACGCGCGGTCACCGCGACGGTCGCACCCTCGGCGGCCAGCCGCTGGGCGATCGCCCGCCCGATCCCGCGGCTGCTGCCGGTCACCAGTGCGGTTCTGCCGTTCAGTTTTCCGGTCATCGCAGTACTCCGGTCATCTCAGTACTCCGGTCATCTCAGTACGAAGTCTTCCTCGATCGGTGCCCGGTGCTGCTGCCAGAGGTCGACCAGCCGGAACGGGGTGGCCACCACGACGCGGCCCGAGCCGGACCGGTAGTAGGTGTGGGCGTTCGGGGTGTGGCACCACACGGTGCGGCTCATCGCGTCGTCGATGCCCTCCACGTAGGACTCGAAGGCCTCGCGGGTCACCTCGATCGTCGTCGCATCCCGCAGCGCCATCAGCTGCAGGCACTCGATGATGTAGTGCGCCAGCACCTCCATCGAGAAGTTCGCTCCCGCACCGTGTCCCGGGCTGTAGTTCGGAGCGGACGTGATGAACAGGTTCGGGAACCCCGGCACGGTGCCGCCGCGGTATGCGCGGGGGCTGTCGCCCCACTCCTCGGCGAGCTTGCGGCCGTCGCGGCCGCGGATGTCCACGGTGGACAGAAAGTCGAGGTGGTAGCCGGTGGCGTAGATGATCACGTCGAGGTCGATCTGGCGTCCGTCGGCGGTGACGATGCCGCGGGCGTTGATCTCGGCCGGCTCGGCGGCCTCGACGTCGACATGATCGCGGGTCAGCGCCGCGTAGTAGCCGCCCGGATCACGGATGATCCGCTTGCCGTACGGGGCGAAGTCCGGCGTCACCTTCTTCGCCAGTTCGCTTCCGGCGCCGAACATCCGGTCGATGTAGCCCAGGCACAACTGCAGCAGCACGTCGTTGGCGGCAGAGATCGACAGGTGCTCGGCCGCCCACTCCGGATCCTGCAGGATCACCTTGTAGTTGTTGTCGGCGGTCCCCCAGTACGACTTCAGCCGGTGCCATTTCGCGTAGTACGGCAGGTGCGTGCCCAGGTAGCGGCGGTGGTCGGGGACATCGTCGGACAGCCGTTTGCGCGGCGCCACCCAGTGCGGCTGGCGCTGGAACACCGTCAGATGCTCGACCTCGTCGACGCAGGCGTCGACGATCTGCACCGCGGTGCAGCCCGCGCCGATCACCGCCACCTTCTTGCCCGCCAGATCCAGCGACGAATCCCATTGCGCGGAATGCACACTGACCCCGGCGAAGGTGTCGCGGCCCTTGACGTCGGGCCACCGGGGCCGGTTCAGGTAACCGGCCGCGGTGACGACGACACTGGCATGGCTGACCTCGCGCACGCCGTCACCGTCGACGGTGTGGATCTCCCACTGGTTGCGCGCCTCGTCCCACCACAGCGCCTCGACCTCGGTACGAAAGCGGATGTGGTCGCGCAGCCGGTGTTTGTCGGCCAGCGCGACGAGGTAGGACTGATATTCGGCGCCCTGCGGGTAGTAGTTCGTCCAGCCCGGGTTCACCTCACGGGACAGCGAGTAGTACGCCGACGGGGTGTCGACCCCGATCCCCGGATACGTCGTCGTCAGCCAGGTACCACCGACCTCGTCGTTGCGGTCGAAGATCTGAAACTTCACACCGGCCTCGGCGGCCGCCAGCGCGACCGCGATCCCGGCGATGCCCGCGCCGATGATCGCCATCGACGTGGTCTGCGGGATCGCCACGGTGCGCGGCAGTGTCGGCTGCGACGGGCGGAAGCCGCCCTGCTCCAGCAGCAGGTCGACCTGTTCGTCGTCGACCTCCGAACCGAGTCCCCAACGCAGCAGCTGCGCGAAGAAGTCGCGGTTCACCGCCTTTTCGGCGGCATCGGGCGACGGCGCGGCGAGTGCGGCGACGATCTCCTCGGCCAGCGCGGCGAGGGTTTCCGGATCGGTGACACCGACCTGCTCGGGCGGATCGGCGACGAACTCGATCTTGCGCCCGAACCGCTCGAGCACACCGGCGTCGCCGGTGAGCTGTGCCAGCACGCAGAGCAACACCCCCGCATCGGCCAGCATCAGGTTGGCGCGCAGTTCGGCCGGGTCGTAGCCCGGCCCGGAGGCCGTTTCGGTGACAGCGGTCATGGCACCGAGTATCGCCAGCGCACCACCGGGGCGGACATCGCGCTGTCTACTGAGCGGGAGAACACCGGCGCCGCGGGCACCGGCGGCCCCTACTCTTCGGGCATGCAGTCCGCAGAGCTCGCCGCTGTCGTCGCGCGCGCCCGCAGCCACAGCATCGGGGACATCCCCCGCCGGTCCGCCCGGCGCCAGCCGGACAAGACCGCGATCATCGATCAGGCCAACGGTGTCGAGCTGACCTTCGCCGAATTCGACCGGATGGTCGATCGTGCTGCTGCGGCGTTGGCCGACAAGGGCTTTCAGCCCGGTCACCGCATCGCGCTGTTGTCGCGCAACTGCTGGCAGTACGCGGTGCTGGCGTTCGCGACCGCACGCGCGGGAGTGGTCCTGGTACCGGTGAACTTCATGCTGACCGCCGAGGAGATCGCGTACATCCTGGGCCACAGCAAGGTCACCGGGTTCATCGTCGAGGACGAGCTGACGCCGACCGCCGAGGCGGCGATGCGCTCCGCGGGACCGCTGTCCGCGAAGGCGGCGCTGATCGCGCCGGGGGGCACCGCCCCCACCGGCTGGGACGACTTCGCCGCGTGGCTGGACACCGACTCCCCCGCCCCGCGGCCCGACATCGCCGATGATCAACTGCTGCGGCTGATGTACACCAGCGGGACAGAATCCCGGCCCAAGGGCGTGATGCACACCAGCCGCAGCCTGATGTGGCAGTACATCAGCACGATCGTCGCCGGGTCGATGTCCGGCGACGACGTCGAGATCCATTCCCTGCCGCTGTATCACTGCGCACAGCTCGACAACTTCCTGGCCACTGACATCTATCTCGGCGCCACCAGCATCATCCTGCCGCGCCCGGAACCCGAGCTGGTGCTGCGCACCATCGAGCGCTACTCGGTGACCAACTACTTCGCGCCGCCGACGGTGTGGATCAGCCTGCTGCGCAGCCCGGTGTTCGACACCGTCGACCTGTCCAGCCTCGGCAAGGGCTACTACGGGGCGTCCCCGATGCCCACCGAGATCCTGCTCGAGATGCGCGAGCGGCTCCCGAACCTGCGGCTGTGGAACTTCTACGGCCAGACCGAAATGGCTCCGCTGGCCTCGGCGCTGGCACCCGCCGAGCAGGACGCCCACGCCGGGGCGGCGGGGCGACCGGTCGTCAACGTCGAGACGGCGATCCTCGACGAGAACGACCTGCCGGTACCCACCGGGGTGGTCGGTGAGATCGCGCACCGCAGCCCACATCTGATGCTCGGCTACCTCGACGACCCGGACAAGACGGCGGAGGCGTTCCGCGGCGGCTGGTTCCATTCCGGTGATCTGGGCTTCTACGACGAGCACGGGTTATTGCACGTCGTCGACCGCAAGAAGGACATGATCAAGACCGGCGGCGAGAACGTCGCGAGCCGCGAGGTCGAGGAAGTCCTCTACCGCCACAACCGAATCCAAGAAGCAGCGGTGTTCGCGCTGACCGACCCGGTGTGGGTGGAGGCGGTCACCGCGGCCGTGGTGCTGCGCGACGGCGCCACCGTCACCGACACGGTCACCGAAGAAGACGTGCTGCGCCACTGCCGCGAGCACCTCGCCGGATTCAAGGTTCCCAAGCGGGTGTACTTCGTCGACTCGCTGCCGAAGAACCCCAGCGGAAAGCTCCTCAAACGCGATCTGCGTGAGCAGTTCAGCACCCCGGCTACCGAACACTGAAGGGAACACCTGTGTACACAGGCCGTATCGCGCGTTTCGACGCGCCCGGCACACCGTTTCAGATCGACACCGTCACCCTGCCCGAGATGGGGCCCGGTGAGATCCTGATCCGGGTCACCCGCACCAACATCTGCGGGTCCGACCTGCACGCGTGGCACGGCACGTTCGCCACCCGGGGTCTCGGCGGGCAACTGCCGACCGTGCTCGGTCACGAGATGGTCGGGTCGGTCGAGGCGCTCGGCGACGGAGTGTCCGCCGACTCCAACGGTGCCCCGCTGCAACACGGCACCCGGGTGGTGTTTCCGTACTTCTTCGCCTGCCACACCTGCCGCAACTGCCTGGCCGGGCGACGCAACGCGTGCCTGAAGCTGAAGATGGCGATGCTGGGCCGCGCCGACGAACCGCCGTACTTCGTCGGCGGCTACGGCGACTTCTTCCTGTTGCCCGCCGGTGCCGTCGTCTACACCGTGCCCGACAGCGTGTCCGATGCGATTGCCGCGGGCGCCAATTGTGCTCTCTCCCAGGTGATGTACGGCCTCGACCGCGTCCAGCAGAGCCTCGGCGAGACCGTGGTGGTCCAGGGTGCCGGCGCGCTGGGCCTCTACGCGATCGCCGTCGCCAAGGCGCGCGGTGCCGCCCAGGTGATCGCCGTCGACGGTGTCGCCGACCGCCTCGAGCTCGCGACCGCGTTCGGTGCCGACGCCGTCATCGACATCAACGAGGTCGGCACCGCGAAGGACCGCACCAAGGCGGTGCGCAAGCTGACCGGCGGCCACGGCGCCGACGTCGTCGTCGAGGTCGTCGGGCATCCGTCGGCGATCGACGAGGGTCTGCAGATGCTCGGCCAATTCGGCCGCTACGTCGAGATCGGCAACATCAACATCGGCAAGACCTTCGAGTTCGACCCGTCGCGGTTCGTGTTCTCGAACAAGACGATGGTCGGTGTCTCGCTCTACGATCCGGCGGTGCTGTCGCATGCGCTGAACTTCCTTGCCCAGCATCAGCATTCACTACCGCTGGACCGGCTGGCCGCCGCCCAGTACCGGCTGGAGGACATCAACGACGCGTTCGCCGCCGCCGAGGACAAACGCGACGTGCGCGCCAGCATCCTGCCCTGACGAAAGCAGACTCTCATGCACAACTATGACCGCACCGAACTGTTCATCGACGGGCAGTGGATCACCCCGAACGGGACCGGCACCGTCGAGGTGATCGACCCGGCCACCGAAGAGGTCTTCGGCGCAGTGCCGAGCGGAACCGCCGAGGACGTCGACGCGGCGGTCGCCGCGGCACGCCGGGCCTTCGATCCGCTCGTCTCGGTCGCCGAGCGCCGGGACCGACTAGCCAGGGTGATCGACGCGATGGCCAAGCGACTCCCCGACATCGCCGAAACCATCACCCGCGAGATGGGCGCGCCGGTGCGGATCGCCGGCAGCGTGCAGACCCAGGTCCCGATGGCCGTCGCCCGCGGCATCGCCGACGTGCTGGAGAAGTTCGAATTCGAAGAGCGCGTGGGCAATTCCCTGGTGGTCCGCGAGCCGTACGGTGTGGTCGCCGCGATCACGCCGTGGAACTACCCGCTCTATCAGGTGGTGGCCAAGGTCATCCCCGCGATCGCGGCCGGATGCCCGGTGGTGCTCAAGCCCAGTAACGAGGCACCGCTGTCGACGTTCGAGTTCGTCGAGGCGATCCAGGCCGCCGGCCTACCGCCCGGGTCGGTGAACCTGGTGACCGGTCCGGGCCGGGTGATCGGCGAGCACATGGCCGCCCATCCCGACGTCGACCTGGTGTCGTTCACCGGCTCCACCGACGTCGGCGCCCGGGTCGGCGAACTGGCAGGCAAGACCGTCAAGAAGGTCGCCCTGGAACTGGGCGGCAAGTCGGCCAACGTGATCCTCGACGGCGCCGATCTGGCGACCGCGGTCAAGGTCGGGGTCGGCAACGCGTTCCTCAACGGCGGCCAGACCTGCATGGCGTGGACCCGGATGCTGGTGCCGCAGTCACGCTACGCCGAGGCGTTGGAGATCGCGGCCGCCGCCGCGGCGCGTTACACCGTCGGCGACCCCTGGGATCCGGGCACCCGGATCGGCCCGTCGGCCTCCCGGTCGCAGTTCGAGACCGTGCTCGGCTACATCGAGCGCGCCCAACGCGACGGAGCCCGGCTGCTCACCGGCGGCGCCGAGAAGATCCGCGACACCGGCTATTTCGTCGCGCCGACGATCTTCGCCGACGCCGACCCGCTCTCCGAGCTCGGTCAGGAGGAGGTGTTCGGACCGGTGCTGGCGATCATCCCGTTCACCGACACCGACGACGCCCTGCGCATCGCCAATGCCACCCCATACGGGCTGTCGGGTGCGGTGTGGGCCGCCGACGACGACACCGCGATCGCGTTCGCCCGCAGGGTGCAGACCGGTCAGCTCGACATCAACGGCGGGCCCTACAACCCCCTCGCGCCGTTCGGCGGGTACAAGAAGTCCGGCATCGGGCGCGAACTCGGCCGGTACGGCTTCGAGGAGTATCTGCAGACGAAGGCGCTGCAGCTGCCGACGCCGAAGGCCTCGGCGTGAGCGGGCCCCTGGTCGTCACCGCGAACGGCCACATCCAGGTCTGGACCATCGACGTCCCGCATGCCGGCAACGCGATCACCGGATCCGACGTCATCACCGCGTTCGAGGACGCCGTCCGGGCCGCCAACGCCGCGTTCGACGGTCCCGACGGAGTCCGCGCGGTCATCCTCACCGGTGCGGGCAAGATCTTCTCCGCGGGCGGCAACGTCAAGGAGATGGCCGACGGCGCAGGCATGTTCGGGGTGGGTCCGCTCGCCCAGCGGCACGCCTACGCCGACGGCATCCAGCGCATCCCCCGGGCCCTGGGTCGGCTCGAAGTGCCGTTGATCGGTGCGATCAACGGTGCCGCGATCGGCGCCGGCTGTGACCTCGCGACGATGTGCGACATCCGGATCGCCTCCGAGAAGGCCTCGTTCGCCGAGAGTTTCGTCCAACTCGGGCTCATCCCGGGTGACGGCGGCAGCTGGTTCCTGCCCCGCGCGGTCGGCTACGAGCGCGCCGCCGAGATGACGTTCACCGGCGACCGCATCGACGCCGCGACCGCCGCCGAGTGGGGTCTGGTCAGCCGCGTCGTGCCGCACGAGGAGCTGCTGCCGGCGGCGCACGCGCTGGGCGAACGGATCGTCAAGAATCCGCCGCACGCGCTGCGGATGGCCAAACGGCTGCTGCAGGAATCCCGCACCGCGGCGCTGGAGACCACGCTGGCGATGGCCGCGGCGATGCAGCCGCTGGCGCACGGCGACCCTGAACACCAGGACCGCATCAGCCGGTGGCGCACCGCATGAGCGCGCCCCGTCTGGTGCCGCCCGCCAGCGTCGACCCCGAGGCGACCGCCGCCCTGCGCGACGAGGTGCGCGCGTTTCTCGCCGATCAGCGCGCCCGCGGCGCGTTCGAGCCGGCCGTGGATTCGTGGCTGACGGGCTGGGACGAGGAGTTCACCGCGGCACTGGCCGCGCGCGGCTGGCTGGGCATGACGGTTCCGGTGGAGTACGGCGGGCACGGCCGGTCGTTCCTGGAACGCTTCGTCGTCACCGAGGAACTGCTCGCCGCGGGCGCCCCCGTGGCCGCGCACTGGATCGCCGACCGCCAGATCGTGCCGTCGCTGTTGAAATACGGCACCGAAGCCCAGAAGCGGCGTTTCCTGCCGCGCATCGCCGCCGGTGAGTGCTTCTTCGGTATCGGGATGAGCGAACCCGACTCGGGCTCCGATCTGGCCAGTGTCCGCACCCGCGCCACCCAGAGCGACGGCGGCTGGACGCTGACCGGGACGAAGGTGTGGACCTCGGGGGCCCACCACTGCCATGCGTTCATCGTGCTGGCCCGGACCGCGCCGGTCGATCCTGCCCACCGGCACGCCGGCCTGAGCCAGTTCATCGTCGACCTGACGGCGCCGGGCGTGGACATCCGGCCCATCGTGTCGATGAACGGTTCGCACCACTTCAACGAGGTCATCCTCGACGACGTGTTCGTCCCCGACGACATGGTGTTCGGCACCATCGGGAACGGGTGGACACAGGTGACCTCGGAACTGAGTTTCGAACGCAGCGGTCCCGAACGCTTCCTGTCCACGTTTCCGCTGCTGCCGGCAGCCGTCGACGACAACGGCACGGCCGCAACGGATCCCGACCTCGGACGGTTGATCGGCCGGATCGCCGGCCTGCATCAGATGTCCAGTGCGGTCGCCGGGGCACTGGAACGGCACGAACCCGCCGATCTCCCGGCCGCCGTCGTGAAGGTGCTCGGCACCAGCACCGAGGGCGATGTCGCCGAGTTCGCCGACTATCACGCGGGCGGGCGCACCGATGCCGCAGAACTCGCCGCGCTGGCGGCCACCGCGGTCGATCAGCGGCCCGGTTTCACGCTGCGCGGCGGCACCAACGAAGTCCTGCGCGGCGTCATCGCGCGGGGATTGGGGATGCGATGACGAGCGCTGCTGGGATGAGCACGGTGGACGCCGATCTCGTCGAGATGATGGACGGCGTCTTCGCCGCGCACCGCGACACCCACCCACCGGCGGACGCCGCGCGGGTGGACCGCGCCTTGTGGTCGCGCCTCGACGACCTCGGGCTGGTGCGGCTCACCGGTGCCGAGCAGCACGGCGGCAGCGGAGCCGGCTGGTATGAAGCCGCGGCGTTGACCGCTGCCGCGGTCCACCACGCGGTGCGGATCCCGCTGGCCGAGCACGACCTGCTGGCGTGTTGGCTGTTGGAGGCGGTCGGCGTCGACCCCGCCCCGGGCGTGCGGACGGTCGCCGTGCTGGACGCCGACGGCGCCGCCGCGGCGGTCCCGTGGGCGAGCGAAGCGGACCGGATCACGGTGGTGTGGCCCACCGGCGACCATATCGGCCACCACATGGCCGCCGACGTCGAAGCCGCGGCGCTGCGAATCACGCCCGGTACCAATGCGATCGGTGAGCCGCGCGACACCGTGCACGCCGACGTCTCCACTCTGCGCGGCACCCCGGTGGCAGCGCACCTGGTCGAGGAGTTGCGACTCAAATCGGCATTGGTGCGGGCGATGCAGGTCAGCGCCGCGCTGGACCGTGTCCTCGGTCTGTCCGTCGAGCACACCCGCGACCGGGTGCAGTTCGGCCGCCCGCTGGCGAAGTTCCAGGCCATCCAGACCCTCGTCGCGGCCATCGCCGTCGAGGCCGCGCTGGCCCGCGCCACCGTCGAGAGCGCGGTCGCCGCGGCGAGCACGCACGGCTGGGCGGCACCGGAAGTCGCGTTCAAGGTGGCGGCGGCCCGCTCGACCGGCGGCCACGCCGCCGAAGTGGTGGTGCGCAACGCTCATCAGGTGCACGGCGCTATCGGCACCACCCGTGAGCACCGCCTGCACGAGTACACCCGCGCGGCTCTGGCGTGGCGGTCGGAGTTCGGGTCGGTGCGCTCCTGGGACGACGAACTGGCGCGGCTGGCCCGTGCCGCCGGCGGCGCGGGGCTGTGGGCACTGATCACCGGCTGAATCCCGGCGACCGGTGTTCCACTCATCGGACGCCGGTGTGTGCCAACCCACACCGGCACAGTTGACTCATCGTCATGAGCAACGAGATCACACTGTCGGAGGTTCAGGAGTTCATCGCCGCCTTCTGGTACCACTACGACCAGGGCCACTTCGCCGAACTCGCCACCCGCATCGGCGATGAGATGGAGTACCTGAGCCGGTCGGACTCGGGCAATTGCCCGTTCGAGGAGCTGCTGGCCGCCGAGCTGCACGGCGGTAAGGCCACCCTGGAGTGGCTGACCCAGCACCGCAACGAAAACCCGTACCCGCTGCGTCACCACGCCACCAACATCTTCCGCACCGGTGTCTCGGGTGAGGTCACCACCGCGCGCTTCTACCTCTACGTCAACCAGGTGACCAACAACGTGCCGTTCGACGTGTCCAGCGGTGTGGTCGACGTCGGTATCCGGCGCGGTGAGTCCGGTCTGGTGTTCACCTCCATGAGCGTGGTCCTCGACGCCGAGGACTCCATTCCGTTCGCCGAATACACCGCGAAGAACGCGGCGAACGCCTGACCACGGTGAGCGCACGCGACACCTTCGCAGGCGGCGTCGCCGTCATCACCGGGGCGGGCTCGGGCATCGGCGCCGGCCTGGCCCGGCACGCCGCCACGCTCGGTATGACGGTGGTGCTCGCCGACATCGACGCCACCGCGGCCGCGCGGCTTCGCGCAGAACTCGTCGCCGGCGGGGCCGAAGCGCTCGACGTGGTCTGCGACGTCCGCGATTCCGATGCGGTCGAGGCCCTCGCCCAGCGGGTCTACCGCGACGTGGGCCCGGTGCGGCTGCTGGTGAACAACGCCGGCATCGAACAGTTCGGATACCTGTGGGACACCCCGGTGGCGAATTGGAACCGCATCATGGACATCAACGTCGACGGTGTCTTCCACGGCGTCCGGGCGTTCCTGCCGCGGATGATCGCCGCGGGCACCCCGGCGTGGGTGTGGAACATGTCGTCGATCGGGGGGGTGGCCGTCGTGCCGCTGCAGGCGCCGTACATCGTCACCAAGCACGCGGTGCTGGCGTTGACCGAATGCCTGCGCCTGGAGGTCGACCACGCCGGCCACGATCACATCCGGGTACAGGCGGTGCTGCCCGGTGCGGTGGTGTCGAACATCTTCGAATCGGCGGGCGGCGTCGACCACCAGGACAGCGCGGCGCAGGCCGCCGCCGAGTCCCAGCGCAGCGCGATGCTCGACATCAAAGCCGCCGCAATGGATCCGGTCGAGGCGGCCGAGGTCGTGTTCGAGCAGGCGGTGGCCGGCGACGGCGACGCGTTCTATCTGCTGACCCAGCCCGAGTACGTCGGCTCCGCGATGACCGAACGTGCCCGGGTGCTCAGCAACCAGGAACCTCCGAGGCTGCGCACCAAACCACGTTTCGATCCGGCTAAGCATTGACAGGCACCGAAGTGTCTTCGCCTGCACTCGATCCCGACGCGGCCGCGCGGGCCGCGGCGTTCGGGGAGCTGCCACCGATGCGCACCCGCGGGTTGGCCGCGGTCCGTGCCGGCCTGGAGAGCGCACCGCTGCCCGAGCACATGCCGCCGATGGCGGCTGTCGACGACGCGACCGTCGGCGGTCCCGGCGGCCCGATCCCGGTCCGGATCTACCGCCCCACCCGTGCCGACGGCCCGGCACCGGTGTTGATGCACTTCCACGGCGGCGGTCTGGTGATGGGCTCGAACCACTCCTTCGAGCCGATGGCGCGCGAACTCGCGGCGGCCAGCGGTGCGGCGGTGGTGGCCGTCGACTACCGCCTCGCCCCGGAGTTTCCGCCGCCTGCGCAGTTCGACGACTGCTACGCGGCCACGGAGTGGGTGTCCCGCAACGCCTCCGAACTCGGTCTCGACGCAGGGCGGTTGGCCGTCGTCGGGGACAGCGCGGGCGGCTCCCTGGCCGCTGCCGTCGCGATCGCCGCCCGCGACCGCGGCGGCCCGCGGCTGACCGCACAGGTACTGCTCTATCCGGGGCTCGACCGTGACATGGCCGCCGAGTCGATCGTGTCCATGCCGGATGCGCCGATGCTGGCCCACGAGGACATTCTGTACATGCATGAGCTCGCCGACTGCGGTGCCGGGTCACCGCATCACCCGTATCAGGTGCCCGCCTACTGTGCGGATCTGCGCGGGCTGCCCCCGGCGATCGTCGCCACCGGAGGCTGCGACCCGATCCGGGACTGGGGTGAGCGTTATGCCGCACGCCTGCGCGACGCCGGTGTGCAGACCACGTTGACCCGCTATCCCGGTATCTATCACGGATTCATGATGCGGTCGGACACCACGGCGCGCGGCAGGCTGGCGATGGCCGAGACCGGCGCGCTGCTGCGTGCGAAATTCGCCTGTCCGCTGCCGTTCTGACTTTTCTCGGCGAGCAGACACGAACTCGCACGACACGCCCGCGCCGCGCCCGAGTATGCGTCTGCTCGTCGGGCGCACCGCGGTGCCTGCGCTCGGCGCGAAAGTTCGTCCCGATCAACGGTCATCGCCCCGTCGGGGTGCCGCCGCGGCTGCGACCATCGCCGCAACGCCATGAGACGTGCCAGGAAAAGGAGAACCCAAGATGCTGACCGACGAACGCCGCAAGGCGCTGTCCGATGTTCTGCGGCCCGTGGCGCCGCCCCGCGAGATCGACAACGTCTACACCGCCGATCAGAAGCGGCGGATGCTCGACGTGGTGCACGACCGCGGACCGTGGAAGCTGATCATCGCGCAGCACTTCGCGTCGGCCGACGAGTTGATGGCGACGATGAGCGGCATGTTCCCCGAGGGTTTCGAACCGTCGATGGACCTGTTCCTGACCCCGACGTTCCGCGGCTACCTCGCCAACTACGGCGCGGTGCTCTACCCCGAACTGCACGACTGCTTCTACAACGAGACGTTCTTGAACCATGCCAAGGACTACTGGGGTGCGCAGTACGCCAAGCCGGAGATGATGCTGTTCAACATCAACGGCCCGTGCGCGAATCGCGATCCGGGACACCTGGATTCGCCGAGCTTCCGCGGTGTGCGGCACGAGAACGCGCCGACCTGGCTGTGCAGCGTGATGGGCAAGTCCGGGCTGTTCGACGACTACCTGGTCAAGATGGCGCAGGTGATCACCTGGTTCTCCCTCGACGAGGGCAGCGGTTTCACCTACTGGCCGGACGGACCGCTGGAGGCACCGCAGCGGGTGCTCCCTCCGATCAACAACCGCGGCGTGGTGGTGCAGAACGAGATGATGGTGCACCGCGGCGAGGCCAACGGCCCGCTGGAGCAGCAGATGCCGGCCGGGCTGGCGTTCGACACCGTGTTCACCGGTGATCCCGCCGACCGCGATCAGTGGGTACTCAAGAACGGCGACGACGTGATCGCCCGCCACCACACCGACGAGCTGCGGTTCCTGGTGCACTGGTCGGCCGAGGTGTTCTCCGACTTCGACGAGCTGAAGAAGAACATGGACGGCTCCGACGACCTGACCATCGACAAGGCCATCGACATGCTGGTCGACAACCTGAACAAGCAGGGTGTCAAGCTCGACATCCCCGCCGAGCCGCTGCACGACGCCGCGTTCATCGGTGCGCTCAACGCCGCCTACGACATCGGCGGGCCCACCACCTACCCCGAGGAAGCGCCGCTGAGCGCGTTCCAGCTGGCCTGAGTCACGTATGCACCATGGCAGGCAGGTCGTCCTCGGCCTGCCTGCCGTGGTGTTCGTGGTGGTGTTCTGACGATATGACCGATTCCCCTGCATACGACGTCATCGTGGTCGGCTTCGGTGCCGCCGGCGCCGCCGCCGCGATCGAAGCCGCCGACCGCGGCGCCCGAGTCCTCGTCCTCGACCGTGGGTACGGCGGCGGTGCGACCGCGCTGTCCGGCGGGATCATCTACGCCGGCGGCGGTACCCAGGAGCAGCGCGACGGCGGCTACACCGACACTGTCGAGAACCTCCGCGCCTACCTCAAGCGGGAAGTCGGTGACGCGGTCGGCGACGAGACGCTGGACCGGTTCTGCGCGCAGAGTCCCCACCTGATCGAGTGGCTTAAGGATCAGGGCGTCGAGTTCCGCGGCGGCACAGTGTCGTCGTACAAGACCTCCTACCCCACCGACGATTTCTACCTGTACTACTCGGGTAACGAGAAGGCCCACCCCTACGTCGAGCACGCGGCGCCGGCCCCGCGCGGGCACCGCGTCCTGGCACGCGGCATGAAATCCGGCAAGGTGCTCTTCGAACGGCTCAGCGCGTCGGCGAAGGCCAAGGGCGTCACCGTGGTTCCGCTGGCGCGGGTGCACGAGTTGATCAAAGACGACGGCCGGGTCGTCGGCGTCCGGTACCGGGTGCTGGACCGGGCCCACCCGCACGCCACACGGCACGCGGCGCTGACGAGGGCGACCGCGAAGCTGGGCACCTGGATGCCACAGATGGTCAAGCCTGTCGTCGGCGAAACCGAACGGCTCTGGGCCGCAGGCGCTGTGGACTCCGAAGCCCACGCACCGTCGGTGATCCTGGCCGCGGGCGGGTTCATCTACAACCGCGACTGGGTGGCCTCACACGCACCGCAGTTCGAGAAGATCTCCCCGCTGGGCACCGCCGGCGACGACGGCGCCGGGATCGCGCTGGGCCTGGCGGCAGGCGGGAAGACCGACAAGATGGGCAACGTCGCGGCATGGCGCTTCCTGGCGCCGCCGAGCGCATTCCTGGAAGGCCTGACCGTCGGCGCCGACGGACGCCGGATCGCCAACGAGGACCTCTACGGCGCCACCCACAGCAATGTGCTGATGCGCCAGTTCGGCGGCACCGGGTGGGCGATCTACGATGCGGCGACCTGGCGGAAGATCAAGAGCCAGATCGTCACGCAGACACAGCTTTTCCAGCGTCTCCAGTTGATCTACCTGTTCACCACCGGACACCGGCGAAGCGCCACCCTGGATGGGCTGGCCCGCACCAACGGCATCGACCCGGCCGGGCTGCGGCGCACCGTCGACGAGTACAACGACGGTCTGGCGCGTGGCACGGGCGACCCTGCCCACAAGGACCGCGACCTGTGCGCGCCGATGCGGACCGGGCCGTTCTACTCGATCGACATCTCGGCCGCGTCGTCGATGTTCTACCCGGTCCCCGGACTCACCCTGGGTGGGCTCGTCGTCGACGAAGCCACCGGCGAGGTCGTCCACCGCGACGGCGGCACCATCGCGGGTCTTTACGCCGCCGGTCGCACCGCGGTCGGGATCTGTTCGAACAGCTATGTCAGCGGATTGTCGTTGTCCGACTGCATCTTCAGTGGCCGGCGGGCCGGCGCCCACGCGGCCGGCGACCGGTAGTCAGGTCCGCGCGGGCGCGCTGTCCACGATCGGCACCTCACCGTTGAGCACGGCGTCGGTGACCGAGTCCCGCAGGGCCGAGCACGCGAGGAACAGACCCTGCGCACCGTGCCCGGCCAACTGCTGCGCGTCGTGGCGCTCCTCGCAGCGCGCCGTCGCCGCGGCGTTCCACTGCACGCTCGTCTGATCCCAGGTGCTCTTTCGCACCAGCACCGCGGCGGCGCAGCGGTGGCACGTCACCGGAACCATCGGCGCGTCGGCGAGCCTGTTGTCCGGGCGCACCGCCATCAGGACGTCCCGGTGGCCAGTTTCGGCACGCGACCGGCGGCGATGTTCTCCTCCACCTCGCGCATCCACGACTCCCGCGGCCTCGTGGTGTCGATCTCGAATTCGAACCGGTCGGTCATATCCGGTGTCACGTCCTCGACGTCGACGTAGAACTGCTCGTACCACCGGCGCAGCTGATACACCGGACCGTCTTCCTCGACCAGCAGCGGGTTGTCGATCCTGGCCTTGTTGCGCCAGATCTGCACATCCTGCTCGAAACCCATCTTGACGAAGTCGCCGAGCGCGATCGCCGACTGCATGGCGACGTCCTCGGGTAGGTCGGCCGACTTCTGCACGATGATTCCGTACTGCAGCACAAAGGAATTCTTGTCGATCGGGTAATGGCAGTTGATCAGTACGGTGCGGGTGTCGCCGTGCTCGTAGTGGTAGGTCAGGTCGTCGATCATGAAGGACGGCCCGTGATACGAGGCCAGCGACGAGGTTCCGAGCAGCGTGACGCCGCCCTCGACCGAGCCGAGATCGGGCCGGCCGCCGCTGGTCATGAACTGGGTGGCGACGTGCCCCTCGAAGATGTTCTTGAACTGGGTCGGCAGTGACCCGTGGATGTAGAAGAAGTGCGCCATGTCGACGACGTTGTCGATGATCTCGCGGCAGTTGGTGTTCACAACGGTGCTGTACCAGTGCCAGTCGGTCCAGTCGTCACTGGCCGCACCCTCGATGCGCGGGATGGTGACGTCGTCCGGCGGCGGTTTGCGCTGCGGGTCGTTCCAGACGAACAGCATCCCGTCCTGCTGCAGGGTCGGCCAGGTCTGGGTGCGCGCGAGCCGCGGGACGCGACGCGCGTACGGGACGTTCTTACATCGGCCGTCGCCGCCCCAGCGCCAGTCGTGGAACGGGCAGGCGATCTCGTTGCCTTTGACCTCACCCTGGGACAGATCGCCACCCATGTGCCGGCAGTAGCTGTCGAGGACGTTGATCGCGCCGTCCTCGGAGCTGAACACCACGAGCTTCTGCCCGAACGCGTTGATCTGGTGTGGCTTACCGTCCGCGAAATCCCGGATCAGGCCCAGGCAGTGCCATCCGCGGGCGAATCGGGTCGGTGCGGCTTCGGCCTCGATCAGACGGACCTCGTCGACAGGGGGCTGCACAGTCATAACCCCGATTAGAGCCCCGCACGCCGCGCCTGCACCCCCGCTGTTCCACTCATCAGGAGGCCGATTACCGCCGCACTGTGGCGCGTTCTAGCGTCGACGCCGTGACCGCTGTTTCTGCGACAATCCCCGCCGGCCTTCCCGTCTCGGACACCACCGTCGACCTGCTGGTGGTCGGGTCCGGCACCGGCATGGCCGCCGCGCTCGCGGCCCACGAGGCCGGCCTGTCGGTGCTGATCGTCGAGAAGTCCGAATACGTCGGCGGTTCGACGGCCCGCTCCGGTGGGGCGCTGTGGCTGCCCGCCAGCCAGGTGCTCGACGCCGCCGGCGCCAACGACAGCGCCGAACGCGCCCAGACCTACCTGGACTCGGTGGTCGACGGCACCGCACCCACCGCGCGGTCGGCGGGATTCGTCAAGAACCTGACCGCGACCGTCGACATGCTGCGCCGCACCACGCCGATGAAGCTGTTCTGGGCTCGCGAGTACTCCGACTACCACCCCGAACACCCCGGCGGCAGCGCCGCGGGCCGCACCTGCGAGTGCCGTCCGCTCAACACCTCGATCCTCGGGGAGTACCTCCCCCGGCTGCGGCCGGGCGTGATGGAGGTGACGATCCCGATGCCGACCACCGGTGCGGACTACCGGTGGCTGAACCTGATGACCCGCGTGCCGCGTAAGGGACTGCCCACCATCGCCAAGCGGCTAGGCCAAGGTGTCGGCGGGTTGCTGTTGGGCCGGCGCTACGCCGCGGGCGGCCAGGCGCTGGCCGCGGGCCTGTTCGCCGGTGTGCTGCGTGCCGGAATCCCGGTGTGGACGCAGACCGCGCTGGAAGAACTCACCGGCGAGGACGACCGGGTCACCGGCGCCGTGGTCTCGCACGGTGGCAGGCAGATCACCGTCACCGCACGGCGCGGCGTGGTGCTCGCCGCCGGCGGATTCGACCACAACATGGACATGCGCCGGAAGTTCCAGTCCGAGTCCCTGGACACCGGGGTCAGCCTCGGCGCCGACACCAACACCGGTGACGGCATCCGCATCGCGCAGGACCGCGGCGCGGCAATCGGTTTGATGGACCAGTCGTGGTGGTTCCCGGCCGTGGCCCCGCTGCCGGGTAAGGCGCCCGCGGTGATGCTCGCCGAGCGCTCGCTGCCCGGCTCGCTGATCGTCGACCAGAACGGTGCCAGGTTCGCCAACGAGTCGGCCGACTACATGTCGTTCGGTCAGCGGATCCTGGAGTTGGAGCGCACCGGGCACCCGGTCGAGTCGATGTGGATCGTGTTCGACCAGAAGTACCGCAACAGCTATGTCTTCGCCGCAGAACTGTTCCCGCGGATGCCGATTCCGCAGAGCTGGTACGACGCGGGGATCGCCTGCCGCGCCGACGATCTGGGCACTTTGGCCGACCGCATGGGGGTGCCTCGCGACACCTTCACCGCGACGATGCGACGGTTCAACGAATCGGCAAGCGCGGGAATCGATTCGGACTTCCACCGCGGCGAGAGTGCGTACAACCGCTACTACGGCGATCCGACCGTGACTCCGAATCCGAACCTGCGCCCGCTGATCGACGGGCCGTTCTACGCGGTGAAGATGGTGCTCAGCGACCTCGGAACCTGCGGCGGCCTGCGCGCCGACGAGCGCGCCCGGGTGCTGCGCGAGGACGGCGCGGCGATCGAGGGCCTGTACGCGATCGGCAACTGTGCCGCCAACGCGTTCGGCGCGACGTACCCGGGCGCGGGCGCGACGATCGCGCAGGGGCTGGTGTACGGCTACGTCGCGGCGATGGACGCCGCCGGGCGTCCCGGTTAGTTCCGCGGGGCCCTTGCGCCGAGACTGGTGCCACGGTCGCGATCAAGGCATTGACCACGACCGTCAGCCCAGTCTCGGCGGCACTTCGGCCCATGAACCCTAGGCGTCGGGCTCGGCTTCGGCCTGCTTCTCGACTTCGTACCAGTACTCCGGTTTCGGCCATGCGACGGCGGCCTGACCGTCGGCACCGCGCGGGAACTCGGCCTCGGCGTCGTCGAGTTCCTTGATCATCTTCAGCGCCAGCTCGCGTTCGTTGGCGTAGTAACGCTCCGCCCAGCGCAGCGCGATCCGGGCATACGCCCACGTCGGGTCCGCGCCCGCGAGCCTCGCGTCCTTGGCCGCCTCACGCTCCATCTCGTCGGCGTAGGCGATGTGCTCCTGCAGCAGCTCCTTCAGCCGCGCGGGGGTGGACAGGTGCCCGAACGTCATCCGCAGCAACGGTCCGTGCTTCAGCGACGGCGGATCGAAGGACTCCTCGTTGGCCCAGCGAGTGACCTCCGCGAGCCCGGATGCGGTGATCTTGTACAGCCGTCTGCTGCGGGCGCCGCCGGTGTTCTCGACCCGGGAGGTCACCAGGCCCAGGTGCTCAAGTTTCTTGAGCTCGCTGTAGATCTGGCTGTAGGCGGGGCTTCCGTAATAGAACCGCATGGTCCAGCCGATCCACTTGCGGACGTCGTAGCCGGACAGCTCCTGCTCGTAGGACAGCAGGCCGAGAAGCGCATAACTGGTCGCAGCCAGGCCCGGCTTGCGCCCAGAATCGCTGTCGGTCACTGTCCAAGGTTAACAATGCGCAGGCCGGTGCACCGTGGCACCGACCGGTGGCCGGGACGGCGCCTTGTGCGCGGCCGGGCGGGGTCGGACGCTGAAGCGGACGCTGCGACCCACCTGGGAGACCCATGACCACCACTTCGGAACTGCTCCTGCCCGATCCCGCGACCATGCGCGCGGTGTTGGGACACTTCTGCACCGGGGTCGCGGTGATCACCGGCCATGACGGCACCCGGCCGCTGGGGTTCGCCTGCCAGTCGGTCACCTCGGTCTCGCTGGAGCCGCCGTATGTGTCGTTCTGCCCGGCGGCGACGTCGACCTCCTGGCCTCTGATCCGCAGCACCGGGCGGTTGGCGATCAACGTGCTGGCCGACGATCAGCGCGACGTCTGCATCCGGTTCGCCACCCGCGGCGGGGACAAGTTCGGAGACCTCGCATGGACTCCGGGACGCAACGGCTCCCCCGTTCTCGACGGGACGGTCGCCACCATCGAGGCCGAACTCGAATACGAGCACGGCGCCGGCGATCACACCATCGTGGTGGCCCACGTGACCGGACTGCGCGCGGACCGGGATGCCAAGCCGCTGCTGTTCTTTCAAGGCGGATACGGCGGATTCGACGCGGCGGACCGGTGAGCCACGATCCCGCCGCCGAGCTGGCCGAATCGGTGCGTCACCTCATCGACGCGACCATCCGCACCCTGGCCGACGAGCAGACGATCACCGCCGCGCGCCATGAGATCGACGCCATCACAACACGACTGACGGCGGATGCGATCCCGGGATCGTACGGCGTGCAGCACCGCGACGGCATGTCGCCGGCGGCGGGAAACGTGGTGATCGGCGCGCGGAACGCGATCGCGGTCCCGCTGACCGTCGAGCACCGCGAGGACGGCGGTGTGTTCACCGACTTCACGCTGGGCGCCGGATATGAGGGACCGGCCGGACACGTCCACGGTGGCATCTGCTCGCTGATTCTCGACCATGTTCTCGGTGCGGCCGTGCATCAGCCCGGCAGGCCGGCGGTGACGGGCACGTTGACGGTGCGGTACCGCCGCCCCACCCCGCTGGGCCGTCCACTTCACGCCGAGGCGAAGATCCGTGACAGCCAGGGCAGTAAGACCTTCGTCGAGGGGTCGATCTCCCACGGCGGCGACGTGACCGTCGAAGCCGACGGGATCTTCCTCTTCCCGAAGCGTTAGCCGCACCGGCATTTCCCGAACCCGTGACACAACGGAACGGACACGGTAAGCACTTAGCGTGGCTGCGGGGACGTATGTGGGTCGGGTCGGCGGGTTGGCGCTGGCCCTGGGTATCGGAGCGGGAATCCTGGCAGGTGCCGGCGCGGCGTTCGCCGACGACGGCGCGGGGTCCGGTCCGGGAACCGGTCCACAATCGTCGGCGTCGGACACCTCCGCGGCGAAACCGTCGAAGACCACCGAGGACGGCGATCGGGGCACCGGCGCCGACACGGAAACGGACACCGAGGTCGCCGACCGCGACCAGGACGACACCGGGGACGAGGCCGGCGAGGCTGAATCCGAGACCTCGCAGCGGCGGTCCGCGAAGCCGACCAGGATCTCGACGAGGATCTCCGACGACGCCGCGGCCGAGGCGGACCACGACACCGCCACCGAGAGCGACACCGACACCGAGGCGGCACCCTCGGACAGCGACGACAGCCCCGCTGTTCCCGGGGCGGTCGCGCTGTCCGCGGTGGCCACCGCGCGGGATAAGACCGACGACACCGTCGCCGCCGAGTACGAGATCCCTACCGACGTCGTGGTCACCGAGGTCACGGCGCCGCTGGAGTGGATGCAGTACGTCCCGGTGCTCGGGCGGTTCGTGGTGACCCCGATCGTGAACGTGATCCACGCGATCCCGTTCGTGTCCGAGATCCTGCACCCGCTGGTCGGATGGCCGGTTGACCACGACGCACCGCCGGGGGCGCCGCGGCCGCGCACCGTGCGGGTGAGGTCCTTCGATGGAGCCGAGATCTACGTGCACTTCATGCCCGCCACCGGGTTGCGGGACGGCGAGTCGGCCCCGACGGTGCTCAACGGTCCCGGCGTCGGGTTCCCCGGCTCGACGACACTCGGGCTCGACGTCGATCCGTTCCTGCCCGGCGACATCGTCGGGATCGGCATGTTGCGCAAGGCCGGCTACAACGTGGTCAGCTGGGATCCGCGCGGCGAATGGCGTTCGGGCGGGCGAATGCAACTGCAATCACCGGATTTCGAGGGCCGCGACGTCTCGCACATCATCAGCTGGCTGACGACGCTGGACGCGGTGGCCAAGGTCGACGGTGATCCGAAGATCGGCATGGTGGGCCTGTCCTACGGCGGCGGTATCCAGTTCTCGTCGGCGATCGTCGACCACCGTATCGACGCGATCGTGCCGACGATCGCGTGGAACAGCCTGGTGGACGCGATCTTCCCGCGCCAGGCGGTCAGCAGCGTGTGGGGGACGTTCCTCAGCGCGCTGCTCGTGATCACCGACGCGCGCCCGAACGAGCGGATCCTGCCCGCGGTGGTCGGCGCGGTGCTGACCGGTAAGGCCTCCCAGTCCGACATCGACCTGTTCAACAGCCGTATGTTCGCCGATCGGCTCGCCAAGATCACCGCACCGACGCTGCTGGTCCAGGGCACGGTCGACACACTGGTCCCGTTGTCGCACGCCGATCTGAACGCCCGCGCGCTGATCGAGGCGGGCACCACCACCAAGGTGGTGTGGTTCTGCGGCGGTCACGGCACCTGCCTGAGCAGTGTCAACGACGGGAAGGTGGTGTGGCGCGAAACGATGGAGTGGCTGGACCGCTACGTCAAGGGAGACGAATCCGTCGATCCCGGACCGCAATTCGAGTGGGTGGATCAGCACGGCGAGTGGCACTCCTCGCCGACCTATCCGGTCACCGCGGGCGAGTCGATCAGCGCAGAGCTGACGGGAACCGGCCAGGCGCTGGCGTTCGTGCCGTTCCTCGGTGGATCCGGACCGAACCCGCTGATCCTGACCCGCGGCCTCGTCCGCACCTTCGTCGGCATCCCGTCGGGGGCCAAGGCGTTCAACGCGGTAAACCTGCGCGTTCCGGATGCGACAGAGCTGACCCGTCTGGTCGGCGCCCCGGAGCTGACGCTGACCTACTCCGGTACGGGCAACGCGAAGCATGTGTACGCCCAGATCGTCGACGACGAGACCGGCCTGGTTCTGGGCAATCAGGTCACACCGATTCCCGTGGTACTGGACGGACAGTCACGCACCGTGACATTCACGATGGAGCAGATCGGCCATACCCTCAAGCCCGGGGAGTCGGTGACGGTGCAGCTGGTCACCTCCGCGTTCAGCTTCCTGAACTTCTACTCCTACGGGGGGATCAAGGTCGAGGGCATGTCGGTGAAGCTTCCGACACTTGCTGCCGCCCAGGTGATCACCACCGCCGCGTGACTCGTAGTGAAGGAGAACCGATGACCGACAACCGTGCCGAGGGCCTCAAAGTCTTCAAGGAGCTCCTTCCCGGGCTCGTCCCGGACGACGCGACCACGCTGCGCGACGACGGTTTCGCCGGCGAGATAGGCGAACTCGGCCTCGAGCATGTCTTCGGCGCGTTGTGGACCCGGCCGGGGCTGGATCGGCGCTCCCGCAGCCTCGTCACACTCGGTGCGCTGATCGCGCTGCGCGCGGACAACGAACTGAAGTTCCACTTCCCCATCGCGCTGCAGAACGGCCTGACCATCGAAGAGCTCGAGGAGGTGCTCTACCACCTCACCGGATACGTCGGGTATCCGGCGGTCAGCAGCGCACGAGCCGTCGGCCGCGAAGTGCTCCCGCCGCGCCGGCATCTGACGTGAGAGCCGGCCTACGGGCGCGCGAGTACGGAATCGCGTAACGCGGCGACGGACTGTGGACGGGCCAGGTGATACCCCTGCCCGTAGTGGATTCCGAGGTCGCGTAACAGCTGCATCTGCACATCGGTCTCGATGCCTTCGGCGACGGTCGCCGCGTCGATGTCGCCGGCGAAGTGCGACAGCGCCGCCGCCAACGCGCGCCTGGCCGGATCATTCTCGATGCCGATGGTCAGCTCGCGGTCGAGTTTGATGATGTCGGGCCGCAACCGCAGGATCGTGGTCAGCCCGGCGAACCCACTTCCGGCGTCGTCGATGGCCAATTTGATCCCGTGTCTGCGGACCGGCTCCAGGCTCACGCTGAGCAACTCGGGCGCGGGCTCGTGCTCGGTGAGTTCGACGACGAGCTTCTGCGGATAGGCCAGCATCACCTGCTGCACCTCGGCGTCGGCCAATGCCAGCGGGCTGAGGTTCACCGTGACCGAGTACCGGTCCGGGATCGCCAGCGCGGCGTCCAGCAGACCACGCAGTGCCTTCAACTCCATGTCGACTCCACGATTGACCTTGTGCGCCATCATCATCCACACATCGGGGGTCCGCACGGGTTCGCTGGCGAACCGGCTCAGGCCTTCGAAAGCCACGACCCGGCCGCTGGCGAGGTCGACGATCGGCTGGAACACCGGATCGATGCGCCCGTCCCGCAGAACCTCGTCGATGACCCGCTCCAGTTCGTCACGTTCGGAAAGCTCGGGAAGCACCACCGACGCGAGGAAATCGGCGGCCGCGCGGTTGTAGCTCGGCGCGGCCGTGGAGTGCAGCAGATTGTTCAGCAACGTGGCGAGCTGGGCGTTCGAGTTGATCAGCACTCCGAGGAACTCGGTGATCGACAAGATGGGTTCGACGTGGGCCAGATCGAACGCGTCGGGCATCGGAGCGACGACGGACAACGTGCCGATGGCCGCGCCGGCATTCATCAAAGGGATGGACAGACAACTGCGGACCCCGAGCCGCTCGCTGATCGCGCGCACCTGCGGGGTCAACCGGGGGTCGGTGGCGGTGTCGCCGATGATCTCGGACTTGCCCGACTCCAGGGGGTAGATCTGGAAGGTGTCCGCGACCGGCACCACCCGGCCCTGGATCGCACCCGTGTCGCCATGCGTGGCAAGGACTTCGAGGAACCCGCCTGACGTCCTCAGCGCGACCGAGGCGCCGGATGCGTTCGG
Source organism: Mycolicibacterium parafortuitum (assembly GCF_010725485.1). NCBI lineage: Bacteria > Bacillati > Actinomycetota > Actinomycetes > Mycobacteriales > Mycobacteriaceae > Mycobacterium > Mycolicibacterium parafortuitum. The sequence continues at coordinate 5,813,012 of NZ_AP022598.1, forward strand.
GATCCGCGCGCACACCTGCTCGACGATCCGCTGCAGTAACGACTGCGGGTCTATGGAGGCGATGAGTTCGCGGACGAGGTCCCGCATGCGCTGGGACTCAGTCGCCGGCGCGTATCAGTGCGACATCGGACACCATGCGGATGTGGTCGGCCATCGCCTGGGCCGCACCGACGGAGTCCTGCCGGCGTACCGCCTCGGCGATGCGCTTGTGCCCTTCCAGCGATGCCCGCGGGCGGTCCTGTTGGGACAGCGATTCGATGCGCGTTTCCCTCACCAGACCGGAGATCTCGTGCATCAGCTTGGCCAGCAGCGACGAGTGCGCGGCCGCGGTGATCGCCTCGTGGAACATCTCGTCCCCGACCACCCCGCGGTCGCCGGCGTCGACCTCTTCCTCCATCTTCGCGATCGCCGCGTCGATGGCGGCCATTTCGGTGTCGCTGCGCCGCGCCGCAGCCAGGCCGGCCAGCTTGACCTCCAGTGCTTCGCGCGCCTCGATGATGTCCGGGATGCGGTCGGCGTGTTCGCGCAGCGCCTTGATCGCGCGCTTCTCGGTCGGCCTCCGGATCAGGATCGCGCCGTCGCCGTGGCGCACCGACAGCACCCCCTGGACCTCGAGCGCGACCAGCGCCTGACTCAGCGACGCCCGACTGACCCCGAGTTTCGCGGCGAGCTCACGCTCTGCGGGCAGCCGGTCGCCCGGATCCATCGCGTTGTCGGCGATGTACGCACACAGCTGCTCGACGATGACCTCGTAAAGGCGAGGCCGGGTCACCGGACGCAGTTGCTCAACCACTCACTCACCTACTCTCTGAGCCATTTTTGGTCAGCCTACCGCCGACCCCTGCGTAGGCCAGATCACACTCGCTGTTGACAGTGAGCCATCCCACTGGTGTACTGGCTAGGCCAGTAGTCCACTGGTGAGGACTCACGGATATCCGGAGACAGCCATGCCGCTTGAGCTCATACCAATCCTCGCCCTGATCGCGATGTTCATCTGCGCGACACTGCTGCCCATCAACATGGGCACCCTGGGCTTTGTCGCCGCCTTCCTGGTCGGCACCCTCGCCGTCGGGATGAGCACCGACGACATCATCGCCGGATTCCCCAGCGACCTGTTCCTGACCTTGGTCGGCGTCACGTACCTCTTCGCGATCGCGCAGAACAATGGCACGGTCGACCTGATGGTCCGCGGCGCCCTCCAGCTGGTCCGCGGACGGGTGGCGTTCATCCCGTGGGTGATGTTCGGCATCACCGCGGTACTGACCGCCCTGGGCGCACTCGGCCCGGCCGCGGTCGCGATCATCGCGCCCATCGCGCTGACCTTCGCCAAGCGATACAAGATCAACGCCCTGCTGATGGGCATGATGGTGATCCACGGCGCGCAGGCCGGCGGCTTCTCCCCGATCAGCATCTACGGCGTCACCGTCAACAACATCGCCGCCAAGGCGGGCCTGGTGAACAGTCCGTTGACCCTGTTCCTGGGCAGCCTGTTCTTCAACGCCGGGATCGGCATCCTGCTGTTCGCCTTCCTCGGCGGCCGCAAGCTGCTGGGGCGAACCACCCGAGACCACGTCGACGACGAGGGCGAGGACGGAGCCGACGGCGGCACCGGGCCCACTCCGCACGGCGCACACGGGCCGGGCGGAGCCCCGGTGTTCTCCGGCCACGGCACCGGCGCCTCGGCGGCCACCCTGGTGGCCCCGCCGAACACCGCACTGAGCCCGTTGCCCCGTCGCGCGGTGTCGTTCGACCAGGTCCTGACCCTCGTCGGACTTGCGGCGCTGGCACTGTTCTCCCTGATCCTCGACCTCGACATCGGCTTCGTGTCGATGACAGTGGCCGCGGTGCTGGCGCTGGCCTCCCCGAAGGCCCAGAAAGGTGCGGTCTCCCAAATCAGTTGGTCCACCGTCCTTCTCATCGGCGGGGTGCTCACATTCGTCGGGGTGCTACAGGAAGCGGGCAGCGTCGAGTGGGTCGGAAACGGGGTCGCCAGCATCGGCATGCCCCTGCTGGTCGCGCTGCTGCTGTGCTATCTCGGCGCGATCGTGTCGGCGTTCGCATCCTCGGTGGCCATCCTCGGTGCGACGATCCCGCTCGCGGTGCCGCTGCTGCTGGCCGGCGAAATCGGCCCGGTCGGTGTAATCGTCGCGCTCGCAATCGCTTCCACGATCGTCGACGTCAGCCCGTTCTCGACCAACGGGGCGCTGGTGCTGGCCAACGCCCAGGGGGTGGATCGCGACACGTTCTACAAACAGATCCTCAAGTACAGCGCGCTCGTCGTCGCCATCGGACCGCTGATCGCCTGGGCCGTGCTGGTGGCGCCCGGCTGGCTCTGACCACACTCGCACCTGTGGCACGCGCGGTCTGAGATCGCGCGTGCCACAGGCATTTTCACTCAAGTGCGCAGTGGCGTAGGTCACGCCTGAGAGATCGGTGTGAACCGTTGACATCCCCTCGGCCGTGCTGTTTTCCTAAATTGGCTAGGCCAGTAGTCCACCATTCCAATACGAGGTGATGACCATGACGATCCCGACGACGATCCCGACACACCACGTCCCTGCGCCCAACACCTCCGGCCCGCTCACGGGGCTGCTCGTGGTGGACCTGACCCGTGCTCTCGCCGGCCCGCACGCCGCGATGATGCTCGGCGACCTCGGCGCCGACGTGGTCAAGGTGGAGAACCCCGACGGCGGTGACGACACCCGCGGCTGGGGTCCGCCGTTCGTCGAACCCGACGACGGCGCAAGGGAGTCGACGTACTTTCTGTGCGCGAACCGCAACAAGAAGTCCGTCACACTCGACCTCAAGACCCTCGAGGGCAGAATCGCGCTGGCCCGTCTTCTCACGCGGGCGGACGTGCTGATGGAGAACTTCCGCCCGGGTGTCCTCGACCGGCTCGGGTTCTCCGCGTCGCGGCTGGAAGAACTGAACCCTCGGTTGGTGATGCTGTCGATCAGCGGGTTCGGCCACGACGGACCCGAGGCCGGACGCGCGGGATACGACCAGATCGCCCAAGGCGAAGCCGGGTTGATGTCGGTGACGGGCTCGGGTCCGCACGACATGCAGCGGGTCGGGGTGCCGATCGCCGATCTGCTCGCCGGGATGTACGGCGCGTTCGGCGTTCTGGCGGCGCTGCACGAACGGCAGCGCACCGGGCGCGGCCAGGTGGTCCGGGCGTCGCTGTTGGCCGCGGTCATCGGCGTGCACGCGTTCCAGGGCACCAAGTGGACGGTCGCCGGCCAGGTCGGTGAGCCCACCGGCAATCACCATCCGTCCATCAGCCCCTACGGCCTCTTCGACACCGCCGACGGCGCCGTGCAGATCGCGGTCGGCAGCGAGGGGTTGTGGCAGCGGTTCTGCACCGGCTTCGACCTCGACGCGACCGCGCCGGGGATGGCGACCAACCCGGACCGGGTCACGAATTCCAAGCAGGTCCGCGACCTCGTGCAGAGCGTCTTCAGCCTGTACAGCACCGAGGAACTGCTGTCCCGGCTCGACGAGATCGGGGTGCCGGCAGGCCGGATCCGTTCCGTCCGGGAGGTCTACGAGTGGGAGCAGACCCGGTCGCAGGGTCTGCTCATCCAGGTCGAGCACGACACCCTCGGACCGATCGAATTACCAGGTCCGCCTTTGCGGTTCTTCGACGCGGGCGGCACGGAACGTACCCGCACCGCGCATTCGGCTCCCCCGGTGCTGGGTGCCCACAACCACCTCCTCGCCGAGGCGGGGACGGTGCGGCGATGAGCGGCATCAGCGCTACGGCACTGCGGGAGGCGCTGATCGACCCGGGTTCGTGGGAGTCCTGGGACGCCCCTGTCGTCGATCCGGCCGGCGCCGGGCGCTACCACGAGGAACTCTGCAGGGCGCGCACGAGGACCGGATCCGACGAGGCGGTGCTGACCGGCGCCGCCGACATCCGCGGCCATCGGGCCGCTGTTCTGCTGTGCGACTTCGGTTTTCTCGGCGGCTCGATCGGCGTCGCGGCCGGCGACCGGATCGCCGCCGCGGTCCGGCGCGCGACCGCCGAGCGGCTGCCGCTGCTCGCGCTGCCGACCTCAGGTGGGACCCGGATGCAGGAGGGCACACCGGCGTTCCTGCAGATGGTCAAGATCACCGCGGCGGTGGTCGACCACAAGGCCGCTCATCTGCCCTACCTGGTGTACCTGCGCCATCCCACGACCGGCGGCGTGTTCGCATCGTGGGGATCCCTGGGCCACGTCACGTTCGCCGAACCCGGGGCACTCGTCGGCTTCCTCGGTCCGCGGGTGTATGAGGCGTTGTACGACAGCCCGTTCCCTTCCGAAGTGCAGACCGCGGAGAACCTGCACGACCACGGGATCGTTGATGCCGTGCTGGACGCGGCCGACCTCGCCGCCGCCGTCGATCGCGTCCTGGGCATCCTGGCTCCCGCGCCGCGGACGGACGACGCCGCGGGCGTCGCGGACGAAGCCCTCGACCTGCCGGCATGGCATTCGGTCGTCGCGTCGCGCCGCGCCGACCGGCCCGGTGTCCAGCAGCTGCTGCGGCACGCGACCGAGGATGCCGTGATGCTCAACGGAACCGGCCAGGGTGAGAAGGACGCGGGAATCGTGCTGGCAATGACGAGATTCGCCGGCCTGCCGTGCGTACTCGTCGGTCAGGACCGCGCCTGCCGCACCGGCCCACTCGGGCCCGCGGCGCTACGGCAGGCCCGCCGCGGGATGCGCCTGGCCGCCGGCCTGGCGGTGCCGCTGGTGACCGTCATCGACACGGCCGGCGCCGCACTGTCACGGGAGGCCGAGGAGGGTGCGCTCGCTGGAGAGATCGCCCGCTGCATCACCGACATGGTGGCGCTGGACGCACCGACCGTGTCGGTCCTTCTCGGTCAGGGCACCGGGGGCGGTGCGCTGGCTCTCCTTCCGGCCGACCGGATGCTCGCCGCCCAACACGGCTGGCTGTCCCCGCTGCCACCGGAGGGTGCCAGTGCGATCCTGTACCACGACACCGGACAAGCTCCGGAAATGGCTGCCGCACAGCAGATCCGCTCGACAGACCTGTACCGGTCCGGCGTCGTCGACCGGGTGATCCCCGAACTACCCGACGCGGCCGAAGAATCCGTGACGTTCTGCCACCGCGTCGGTGCGGCGCTGGGACAGACACTGCGCGAGTTGGCCGAACGCGACGATGCCGAGCGACGGATCGAACGCGCCCGCCGGTTCGACCGGTTGGGCGACGGCTCCCCGGTTCTCGCTCAGGCGGGATAGGCCGCACCTGGCCCGGGGCGCCCACGAATGTAGGCTTTCTGTACGCGAACTCGATAGATTCCGTACACAAGGCCCACACTCGCGCGTCCAGGGTTTCGGCGGATCACGGCCCGGGCGATCGCGGGTCAGTCCGTCAGGAAATCGGCGACCCGAGCGGCGATCTGCTGCGGGTACTCGCCGTTGATCGCATGCGATGCGTCGGGCCACACCTCGACCTGCCCGCGAGCCAACAGCCGCTCGGCCCGGGCCTTCGCATGCTGCGGGTCGAGCATCACGCTGCGTCCACCCAGCAAGGCCAGCACCGGCATCGACAGCGAGCGCAACTGGGCGTCGGTGAACATCCGGGGGACCGGGGTGCGCACCACGAAATCGCGCGCGGCGGCATCGATCAGGGTGGCCACCGCACCGTCCTTCTCGACGTCGACGCCGCCGGCGATCCAGCTCATCACGCCACGGCGCCACCTTTCCGGCGCACCGGGAGCCAGCATCACCACCGACGCCAGTACCGGGGCGAGCGTCAACCGCGCGAAGGTCTGCACCGGGTCCAACAGCGTAAGCGACGCGATCCGCCCGGGCCGGTGCACCGCGCAGTTCACCGCCGTCCACCCACCGAACGACACGCCCAGGAGATGCGCCGACTCCAGGCCCAGCCCCGCCAGCGCCTCGTCGAGCCACTGCGCCTGCTCGGCGGCGTTCGCGATCGGCGTGTGCTGCACCGACAGACCGGCCTCACCGAGCAGATCGATGCCGTACACGGTGCGCGACCGCAACAACGGTGCGAGGTTCGTCGCATACATCGGGGTGGTCGCACTGCGGCCCGGCAGCAGCACGACGGGCGGTCCGTGCCCGGGGCCGGCAAAGCGATAGGCCCGCACGCTACCGAAAGCGGTTGCTAGGTCGAAATACTCGAACGGAGGCAGCGCGGCCATCCCGTCGCGGTAGGCCGTCAGGAAGTGGTCGAATGCAGCCGCACCGACGAAGGCGCCGAGCCCGCCGCGGTCGAAGCGGCCGGCGATGTTGACACGCGGTACGGCAAGGTCCACCGCATCGAGGGTAACCAGAGCCTCACCAGCCAAGCGACGTCGATTCGGCGGCGCAGGGGTTGACGCGCATGACACCGTAGGAGCGTGCACGTCGAGAAGATGATTCGCCGAGGCGCCACGATCACCGCCGCCGTCGTGCTGACTTCGCTCTCCGGCGCAGTAGCCGGTGCCGAGCCGCCGCCCGGCGCAGACGTGATCGACGGCTACCCCGTCGCGGAAGGCTTCTTCCGCCCCGGCCCGCCGCCGAACTACCACGTGTACTTCCGCACGCCGGACGGCTTGTTTTGCGGTATCGGGCCCAACGGCGGGCCCATCGGCTGCGACGGCGTTCCGCTCGACGCGCCACCGGGCACCAACCAGACGTTCCTGACCAGTGGCGCCCCGGCCGAGTACCGCTACTCCCCCACGCCGACGTTCACCCAGGAGGGTGTCGACGTGCTGCCTGCCGGTCAACGGCTGGAGAACTGGGGCGCCAGTTGCGGTGTCGGGCATCAGGGCACCGTGATCTGCAAAACCTATGGCGGACACGGTTTCGCGATCTCCAGCGTCTACGGAGTTCTCTGGTAGTCGAAGCCAGGGACGCGCAGGCGCTCAGGCCCGGGCCAGGGGCAGCGCGGACGACGCGACCCAGTCCCGCACCGCCGGACCGAGCCAGCGCCGCAGATGCTGCCGTAATTCGTCGGGCGTGCGGGCCGGATCGCCCGGGTTGGTCAGGAACGACTGCACGATGCGCAATGCCCATTCCACGAGTTCGTCCAGGCCGGCCGGCTCGGTGGCGACCTGCGTCCAGTCGATCGAGGTGCTCTCCAACAGCATCCGGCGACCGATGTCGCGCGCGGCGTCGGAGGTGACGCTGCGCAGCAGGGTGTGGGACGGCTCCTCGAGCAGCAGCTGCAGATACGGCTCGTGTGGCACCGCGGCGACGGTTTGCACCACGCCCTCGATGATCGCGTCGGTGATGTCGTCGAAGGACTGCAACTCCTCACCCAGCCGGCCGAGGAAGCGTCGCGTCCCGTCTTCGGCTGCGGCTCGCAGCAGTGCGGTGGTGCTCGGAAAGTACCGGTAGACAGTGGCTCTGCTGACCCCGAGCGCGGTGGCGACATGCGCGATGCTGGTCTGGGCGCCGCGCTCGGCCACGCACCGGTGGGTGGCGGCGATGATGCGCGACACGGCTTCATCGTCTGTGGACGGCGGTTCGCCCTGCCAGCCGTGCGTGCGCATCCTGCGACTGTAGCGCCGTAACCCCTTTACCTCGGCGATACACCTCTGCTATGACTGTATTGTCGTTGTTTCGGTACGGCGTTCAGGCAAGGGGCGATCAGTGGATCCACGCACAGGCGAAACCCGATGACGGCGTTGCAGGTCCGGCGGATCCGATTCGACTTCGACGACGCCGTGCCGTTCAACTGGAACCCGGCCAACCCGGCATTCTCGACCTACATGAACATGGTGTCGATCATGGCGATCTGCTTCGAGAAGATGATCGTCGCGGCGGTGCGCGAGGCGATGCCGTTGATCACCGATCCGGCGGTCGCCGAGGAGGCCGAGGCGTTCCTGCGCCAGGAGGCCCAGCACGCCAATTCACACCGTCAGCATGTGCGCGCACTGATCCGCTCCTACCCCGGGCTCCAGGAGACGTTCGACGCGTCGAACGCCGCCTACGACCGGGTCACCGACACCACCCCGCTGCGCTACCGGTTGGCCTACATCGCCGACCTCGAGGCCACGTTCACACCGTTTTTCAAGATGCTGCTCGACTATGACGACACGCTGTTCCGCACCGGTGACGACCGGGTGGCCTCGCTGTTCGTGTGGCACTTCGTCGAGGAGGTCGAGCACCGCAGTTCGGCGCTGATCGTCTATGACGCGGTGGTGGGCAGCAAGAGCTATCGGATGCGGGCCCTGCCCGGGATCGTCAAACACCTGATCGAGGTCAGCTCGTTGATCATGGACGGCATCAACGAACATGTGCCGCTGGCCGAACGGGCGATCGACGTCAACACCATCAAACCGCTCAACGGCCTGATCGACGCGGTTCGCAGCCGGGCGACACGACAGCCCAGGGTGCCTGCGGCGTTTCACGCCATCCCGTGGAAACGTAAGATCCACACCGCATCTCGGGTACTGCTGAGTCAGACCCCGCTGCACAACCCAGCGCACGAGCCGACGCCGGAGTTCGCCGACCGGTGGTTCGCGCGTTTCGAACGCGGCGACGATGTCGCGCACTGGTACGCGAGCGCGCGTCAGCGTCGGTCGTCACGCGCCGTCGCGGATGACCAGTCCGGTGGCCAGCAGCCGGGTCGCGGACAGCCCGAACGTGGACTTGAACCGGTCCGCGAGGTGCGACGGGCTGGCGAACCCTGATTCGACTGCGGCGGTGGTGAGGTTCGCACCGGCGCCAACCATCCGGCCGGCGTGCAGCAGCCGACACCACTGCCGGTAGCGGCGCAGACTCGATCCCATCTGCTCGCGAAACAGGTGCAGGAAACGCGATTCGGATAAGCCGGCCGCGGCTGCCAAGTCGGCTGCCGACACCGCCGCCGCCGGATCATCCCGGATGCGTTTGGCGGCCAGCTCGATTCGCGGATCCATGCGGTGGACGTCCGACGGTGCCGCGGCGTCCAGCCAGCGCCGCGCTGCGGCGTCGTCAGCCGGGGGCTGCAGCAGATCCTGTTGCGCCGCATGGTCAAAGGCGATGCCGGATTCGATCTGTGCGAACTGCGCACGGCAGGTCGCCGCGCGCGCCGACGTCGGGTCCAGATAGCACGACATCAGCGGCCCCTTCATCCTCAGCTGGTGCACCAGCCGCGGCGGGACGAGGGCGCTACGCGCCGTGATCGTGCGTCCGTCGACGGAGATCGTCACCGGCGCGTCGACTCCCACCACCAGGCACCACACCGAACCCGAGTGTGCATTCAGCCCGAGCGCGGGACCGGAATACAGCGCCTGGCCCGGCCACAACCACACCGCCGGATAGCAGGTTTGCGGAAGCGGCGCAGTGCCCTTGCGCGACATGCTGAGCTCCTCATCGACGTGTTCAGGAGGCTACCGTGGTTCTGACCGTGATCGGCGTGATCGGGGTGTTCTTCCTCGGCATGGGGGTGTTCGCGCTGGCGGCGCCGGCGGTGATGCTGCGCCCGTTCGGATACGCGCTCACGACGGCGACCGCCCGCGCGGAGGCGCGCGGGGTCTATGGCGGTTTCGGGGTGGCGATCGCCGCGGTGTCGGGTTACGCGGCGTGGGCGCCGCCGGAGGTGCGCACCGGAATCCTGCTCACCGTCGCTGCCGTATTGGCCGGTATGGCGTTCGGGCGCGCGGTGTCCGCGCTGTTCGACGGACCGACGAAGTTCTACCCGAATTGGTTCTACTTCCTGGTGGAAGCCCTGGGCGCGGCGGCGTTGTTCTGGGCGGCGTTCTCCTAGCCTGGCGGGCGGGTCAGCTCGCGGAGGCGAGCGCCAGCACCTCGTCCACCGACCACTGGTCGTCCGCATGGCGTCCGTACTTGGCTGCCAGCACGGTGCCGTCCGGCGCGATCAGGAAATCGGCGGGCAATCCGAGTCGCCCGCCGGGCTGCCGTAGCGACGGCGCACGGAATCGGCCGGCGCTGGTCAGCGCGATACCGCGCACGATCGCTCTCCAACTCCGGGGATCCAGCAGGGCCCGCGCGCCCGCTTCGACGCCGAATCTGCGGTAGACGACCTTGTCCGGGTCGGCCACGGCCGCGAACGGCAGACCGGCGGTGTGCTCGGCCAATTCGTCGGCCGGCGAGTGGAAGAACACGACCTCCCGGATGGATGCGTTGTCGATCTCGTCGTGCCGGGATACGAACGACTGCAGGTGCAGGTTGCAGATGGGGCACCCGGCGAACCGGCGGAACTGAAGGTGGACCAGCCGCTGCGGGTCTGGGACCGCAATGAGTTCACCTGTGACGCTGCGGAACTCTGTCCTGTCGATGGCGGTTGGTGGCGACATGGCGACTCCTCCGGGGCACATAAGCGTGCGCTGTACGCTAACAACCACGGTAGGGAGTACGGCGTACGCTGTCAACCGTCATGCCTCGCCCACGCTCGCTGAACCTGCCGCAGATCGCCGCCGCCGCGCTGGACGTCGTCGACTCCGACGGCCTTGCCGCGCTGTCGATGCGCACGGTGGCGCGCCGGCTGGGTATCGGCACCATGTCGCTGTACCGCTACGTCGCCGACCGCGACGAGCTCGAGGCGATGGTGGTCGACCTGGTGCTGGACAAGGTCGACCTGCGGGTGCCGGAGGGTTCGGCACGGCAACGGGTTTCGGTGTTGGTCGAACGGGTGCGCGAGGCCGCCGCACAGCACCCCGCCGTGGTTCCGCTGGTCCTGGCCCACCGGCACCGCACGCCCGCGTCGATGCGCTGGGGTGAGGCGATGCTCGGAGTGCTCGCCGAGGCCGGCTTCGCGGGGACACGCCGGGTGTACGCGTTCCGCGCGTTGCTCGCCTACGTCTTCGGGGCGTTGGAGGTCGAGCACTACAGCGCGTTGACGGGGCCGGGTACGCGAGCGCTGGCCGAACTACCGGCCGGCGAGTTCCCGGTGCTGTCGGAGACCGCGACCGTCGCGCGCGGGATCACCGGCGCCGACGAGTTCGCGCAGGGCCTGCAGATCATGTTGCGAGGCCTCGAACTCTGACCCGCACCGCGGTTTCGGTCTTTTCCGCACCGTGCGCGTCGTACCGTGAGCAAACGCAACGGCGCGAGGAACGGAGTGGTGATGCGAGATCCACTGACACGTCGAGTTCGGACAGTCCTGATCGCGGCGCTGTCCGCCGTCCTCCTGGTTTTGATCTCGGCGATTCCGTCGTGGGCCATGACACTGACGTTCGTGCGTCACGCCGAATCACTGGCCAACGCGGCGGGGATCATCGACACCGAGGTGCCCGGCCCCGGACTGAGCGAAAAGGGTTGGGCGCAGGCCGATGCGGTCGCGCCCGTGCTGGCCGGCATGGGCTTCGACGGCGTCTACGTGTCGTCGATGCTGCGCACCCAGCAGACCGCCCAACCGATGCTCGCGCTGCTGCCCGGGTCCAGCTATCAGATCCTGCCCGGCCTGCGGGAGATTTCGGCGGGCATCTTCGAAGGCGCGTCCGAGGACGAGGGCCTGGGCCGGTTGGGCTACGCCCTGGCCCCGGTCACCTGGATGCTGGGCGCCCGCTTTCTGCCCGTGCCCGGCGGAGAGGACGGCAACGCGTTCGACGCCAGGGTCGACGATGCGGTCCGGCAGATCGCCGACAACGGCGATGAGAACGCGGTGGCCTTCGCGCACGGCGCCACGATCATGTTCTGGGTGATGATGAACGTCGACAATCCCGATCTCGGCCTGATGCTCCGCCATCAGCTGGACAACACCGAATCGGTGGTGATCGACGGCAGCCCCGAGGAGGGCTGGACGCTGGTCAGCTGGGCGGGTCAGCAGGTCTCCGCGGATCCGTCGCTGGCCACCAAACTGCTCGTCAATGTGCGGGACCTCGTGGTCGCGCCGCAGACCGCGCTGTACAACATCGGCAAGGCGTTCCAGTCGGGTGACTTCGAGGCGCTGGTGCGCGCGGTCCGCGACGGCGTGGTCGAGGTGACCCGCGCGGTGGTCAACTTCATCCCAGACACCGTGCGCGACATCGTCGACGAGTTCCGCCCGGCCGACGACACCGCCGACGCCGCCGTGACTCAACGTGTCGCCGCCACCGTCGCGCCGCAGCAGGGCGCCGAGGCGACGGAACCGGAGCGCATCACAGTCGCCGACACGAGCGAGGAGGCACCCGCTCCGAGCAAGGGCCGCGCGGACGCGCGCCGGGACGGGGCCACCGACGAGGACGACGCGGCGGAGGTCGCCGACGACGCGGTCGAGGCGGTCGAGGGCGACGCAGAGGACGTCAAGGAGGACGCCAAGGAATCCGACGAGGCGTCCGATGCCGGAACCGCGACGGACGCCGGGGCCGAAGACTCGGGTACCGCAGCGGACGACTCGCGGGACGCCGACAGGGAGTCGTCGAAGCCGGCGGCAGCGTAGCTCGTCGCTTCGGTCGGCATTGCCGACCGATGGTCACTTACTCAGCGAACGGACCCGGAGCGGCTTCCGGCCGACGGCGCCGGCCGTGGCGCGGATGCTTCAGGGCGGCTCCCCCGAACCGATGACTTTCGGCCCTGTTTGCGGCGCGCCTCGAAGACATAGCGTCGGTGCACGGAGATCGGAGATTCTCATGATCGAAGCACTTCAGGACCTGCCTGCCGGCGTCGTCGGCATCCGGGTGTCGGGCCGGGTCACCGCCGACGACTTCCATCAGTTCAAATCCACACTCGACACCATGCTCGACTCCGACGAGATCCGGTTCATCGAGGTAGTCGACGCCGATTACCAAGGTTTCGGGCCCGGCGGTCTGCTCGCCGACATCAAGCAGGGGTTCAGCACCGTCAGACACCTGGGCGCGTTCAAACGGACCGCGGTCGTCACCGACAAGGAATGGATCGGCCACGCCCTGCACGCGCTGGGCTGGATGATCCCCGGCGACGTGGCCTTGTTCGGTCTCGACCAACTCGACGACGCCAAACAATGGGTCGCGGCATGACACCCGAGCAGTGAGCCTCGGGGCGGTGCGTCGCTAGCCGGCGCAGTGGTCGCAGCTCTGCGGCTGATCCGGTGCTGCTTGTGGACCGTATGTGTCGTGCCAGGACCACCATTCGTAAGCCGCTGACTGCGGGTATCCGTGCGGCGAGTCCTCCCAGGTCTCCTGCCGGCCCAACGCCGTCATGTCCAGGAAGCTCCAGGTGTTGACGAACGCCTCGTCGCCGCGGTTGTCGATGAAATAGGTGCGGTACACGCGGTCACCGTCCTCACCCGGTCGGCGGATGAACGCGTTGGTGCCATGCCACTGGTCGACACCGAAATCGGTGTCGAACGCGCCTAACTCGTCGGGAACCATGGTGTACCACGGGTGGTGCCAGCCCATCCGCTCCTTGATGCGCGCGATCTCGGCCTGCGGCCCGCGGGACGCGTAGACCAGAGTGGTGTCCCTGGCGTTGAGGTGCGCCAGATTGCCGATGTGGTCGGCCATCAGGGAGCAGCCGACGCAGCCGTGATCGGGCCAGCCGTCCACGTCGGGATCCATGAACGCCCGGTACACGATCAACTGCTGACGGCCCGCGAAGAGGTCGAGCAGGCTCACCCTGCCCTCGGGTCCGTCGAACTGGTAGTCGGTGCGCACCGGGGTCCACGGCATTCGGCGGCGCATCGCGGCGAGCGCGTCGCGAGCCCGGGTCAGTTCCTTCTCTCTGACCAGCATGTCGGCCAGCGCGGCCTGCCATTCCTGCGCGGACACGATCGCGGGTGCCTGCATGGTCTCCCACCCTCCATAATGTTCAACCGACTTGTTGAATGTCTGGTCTCACCACACCATGCGGGCGCGTTATAGTCAACAAGATGGTTGAAGATTCGGTGCTGGATCGCGCCTACGCCGCGCTCGCCGATCCGACCCGCCGGCGCCTGCTCGAGGCACTGCGTGACGGTGACGCCCGGATCACGGATCTGGCCGAGCCATTGCCGATGTCGTTCGCCGGGGTGTCGCGCCACGTCGCCGTGCTGGAGGCTGCGGGCCTGGTCCAGCGCGAGGTGCGGGGCCGGGAGCACTGGTTGTCGCTGAGACCGGACGGGTTGACCGGCGCCCAGCGCTGGATCGACGAACAGGCTGAGTTCTGGTCCGCGCGCGCCGACGCACTCGCGGCGCGGTTGGCGAAGAAGCGCGCCCGGTGACCGCCGACCCTGTCGTTCGTGTCCGGCGACGGTTGCCCGCGCCGCCGCCGGAGGTCTTCGACGAGTGGCTCGATCCCGACGCCCTGATGGACTGGATGTGCCCGCGCCCGTCGCACTGCGTGGCGGTGCACGTGGACCCGCGCGTCGGAGGTCGCGTCCGCTTCGACGTCGACGACGCCGACGGAAAGCCCCTCACGATCATCACCGGCCAAATTCTCACCCTCGAACGGCCAAACCTGTTGCGGTTCACCTGGAGTCACTCGGGCTGGGTCGACCCGACGGCGACGAGCATCGTGGCGGTCACGTTCGAGCCCGTCGGCGACGCCGAGACGCTGATGTCCATCGAGCACACCCTGCTGCCGGCCGAGGCGTTCGACGACCACGATCACGGCTGGGCGGTGACCGCCGACCAGTTGGCGGCGCTGCTGCCGCGGCGATCGGAAGGGTTGCCGGGCAAGTGATTTCACAAGAAGTCCCTTTCTGATCGCTGGTTCGTCTCGGCGATGTGGGCCCTCTCAGCGTGAGAGGGGCCAGGTGTGTGGGGCAGCTCTTCGAAACCTGCTTGACGCATTCTCTGTGACCTGCGTAATGTCGGCGGGAGCGCCGAGTTCTTCGAGATAGGCTGCCGTGTCCTGCATCTCATGCGCGCGTCGCTCGGCATGAGTGCGGGTGCCGCTGTGCAGACGCTCCTGGTCAGTCCACAATTGCTCGCACTGCGCAGCGTCGAGGTAGCGGGACTCGGGCAGGCCGGCCGGCGCCGAGTAGCCGCGAGCAGTGGTCGACACGACGACCTAGCCGGACTCCTGGAACGTCGGCACGTCCGGCTGGAACGTGGACCGGATGACGCAGGGTTCAGAGTTGCGGATGCCGCTTGTTCCACGGCGTCGCAGCCTGGAAGGCGCCGACGATATCGACGAGCCGACGCTCGGTGAACGCGCTGCCGACCATCTGCAGGCCCACCGGGAACGGCAGGCCGGACTCTGTCGTCGTGAATCCGCCGGGGAAGGTGATGGTGGGCAGCTGCGAGAGGGTGAACGGCACGGTGAAGCGGTGCACGCCCGCGGTGGTCTCCTCGTCCATCCGGATCATCTTCTCCACCGGTGGCGCGATGAACGACATGGCCGGAATCAGCACCCCGTCCAGGGGAGCCAGTGCGGCTTCCATCTCGCCCTTGAACCTCAGGCGACGCTGCAGAAGCTCGTCGTATTCGATACCGGACATCGCGATGCCGCGCTCGATCAGCTCACGCAATGCGGGACCATAGGTATCCCGATGCTCGGGGAACACCGCCTGGTGCGCCCGCGCGGTCTGCACCGCACAGACCCCGAACCAGTCGGTGATGGCCTGGGCGGGATCAGGTAGATCGGTGTGCACCAGCTCGGCACCCAACTCCCGCAACATCTCTTCGGCGCCGCGGTGTGCCTGTTCCACATCGGAACTGACGTCTCGATAGCTCCATGACGGATCGACGCCGATTCGCACACCCCGCAACGACGCCGGCATCTCGGTACCGAACTCCGGTACCGGCTGCAGCGAAGCGGTCGGATCACGCGGATCGGCCCCGGCGATCGCCGCGAGGATCAACCCGGCGTCCCGCGCAGAACGGCAGATCGGCCCGACGTGGTCGAGCGTGGCGGCCAACTCGACGACACCGGCACGGCTGACCCGTGACCAGGTGGGCTTCAGACCGGTGGCGCCGTTGGAGGCCGACGGCATGCGGATGGAGCCGCCGGTATCCGAACCCAATGCGCCGTAGCATAATCCGGCAACCGGGGCTACTCCACTGCCACTCGAGGAGACCCCGACCCAGCGACTGGGGTCCCACGGATTCAGCGGCGCCCGGAATGGGGGCGTGTGCTCGGTGTACACCCCTTCGGTGGTGTGCACCTTGCCCACGATCACGGCGCCGGCCTCTTCGAGCCTGGTCACCACCGTAGCCGTGTCATTGGCCACCTGACCGGCGCGCAACGCCATACCGGCTTCGGTGCGCCACCCGGCTTTGTCGTAGATGTCCTTGATGGCCAACGGAATACCGTCCAATGGACCACGCGTGCCGCCGGCTCTGCGGCGCTCGTCGGATTCCTTCGCGCGCAGCAGGGCCTCGTCGGCGGCGACGAACGCAAACGACCCCAGGCGCTGGTCGACGGCGCCGATCCGTTCCAGTGTCATCTCGGTCAACTGCAAAGAGGTGACATCTCCGGCGGACAACAGCGGCACGAGTTCGCTGATCTCCCGGTAGTGCAGTGCCGGATCCGCCGTGTCGCTAACCCGGGTGTCGGTGTCGCTGTCGGTCATTTCTTCAATCCTTTTCAACACTTCTAGGCTCGCTCGCCGGCATCGACGGTCGTCGACGTCCGCTGGTCGGCCATGGGATCCTCGGACTCGGCGGCCGGCAGCCCGTATTGGGAACCCTTGCTCAGGATAGTCAACGGGACGTACACGATGGGCCCCACCAGCATCGCTGCGAACGAGGCGAAGTACAGCGGGTACACGCCGGCCACTCCGAGTGCACCGACCGCGATACCGGTTGCAAGAGCGGTCATTCCACAGTAGTTCCAGTTCTTCACCCTACCCTCGCGGAACTCGACCAGCGTGCTCGGGGCGAGTTTGAGCAACTTGCGGCAGATGAAGTAGTCGCTGAGAAGGATGAAAATCCAGGTGTTGGTCATGATGCCGGTGACTGCGAGGAACTTGTCGGTGTACTGCAACACGTTGATCGGGTACAGCGCGATTCCGAGGACGACCAGCAGCACCATCCACCACTGCCGTCCGACGCGCTTCGGCGAGAGCACATCCCAGGCATTCGACAGTGCCAGTGATCCCGAGTAGAGATTCATCACGTTGATCCGGACCTGGGTCAGGATCGCGAAGACGACGCCGAGCACTCCCATCACCACCGCGAAGATCAGCCCGGGGTCGGTGGCGGCCAGCTCGCGGGCAGAGCGCTCACCGTCGAAGTACTCGATCATCGTGAACCCGAGGAAAACGCCGAGCACCATGACGACCGAGATCATCAACAGTTCGATCAGCATGACCCCACCGGTGCCGACGTAGGACACCGAGCGCTTCACGAAACGTCCGTAGTCGGTGGCGATGAGCGCCTGGAACACCACCTGGCCATTGGCCAGGCTCAGGGCCTGCCACATCGCGGTTGCCGTCACACCGTCTTCGACAACCCATTCGCCCGGCCCGGCGAGCACATAACCGTTGGCCAGCATCACCATTCCGATGACGAAGAGGATCAGGAATATCGGCATACCGAAGCGCTGCAGGACATTCATCGAATGCATACCCCGCCACGAGTAGTACAGCGCGATCAACGCGACGACGGCGAAGACCACGCTGGCCGCTGCGGAATCGATGGATATCCCGAGGATCTCACTGAGCCCGTGGGAGACGATGCTGCCCTCGAAGATGAAGTAGAAGACGTAGTTCACGGCGTAGACGAAGGAGGCGATAGCCGAACCCCGTGCGCCGAAACCCAAGCCGCGGGAAAGCAGTGGCAGCGAGAGGCCCTGCTGGCTGGCGATCCGCATGATCAGCGCACCGACCACCGTCGCACCGATGACCATATAGGCGATAGGGACGAGCACTCCCGGCCAGCCGACCAGAAATCCCATCTGGCCGCCCAACGCAAACCAGAACATCGCGGTCACGTTGCCGGTGAGCACGAGCAGGATGGCAGGTCGACGCCAGCGCTGGCTGTCCGGCACCCGGGTGGTCGCATAACTTTCCACCTGGTCGTCCAAACTGGTGGCCGGACCGTGGAAGTAGCTTCTCAAACTCAAGGCGTGAGTCCTTTCCGACTCGAGATCTGCGCGGGGTTCGGGCGCGTTCGGTGACATCACGTGGGCGGGACCGACGCCGGAGTCGTTTACCCGTGATGTGAACTACATCTCATCGGCGGTGCGGGCCGAAGTCAATGGACATTACTGCACCTCGCCGTGCATAAATGCAGCTGATTCAGCAGGCCGCCGCTACTCTTCAATTAAATTGCAGCGCAACATTTTTCAAGTTCGCGGCGGTTAGGCCTGACGCTTGCCGAGGCTGAGGTCGGGATGCGCCTCGACCGTGTCGCGCAGGAATGCACACACCGTACGCACCCGCTCAAGACGCTCCAGCTCGCGCGGTACGACCAACCAGTACAACCTGCGCACACTGAAGGCATCCGGTAGCACCCGGACCAGGCGTTCATCACCGTTGGCGATGTAGGCGGGCAACGGGGCGACACCGAGTCCGCTTCGGGCCGCGAGCCAATGCCCGGTGATGTTCGATATCTGCGCGTCGACATTCTGGACATGGGGTAGCTCGTCGAGAATCCTGAGCGGTTCCACGTCCATCAACGCGTTGACGTACCAGATGAGGGTATGCGCCCGCAGATCGGCAACTTTCGCGATGGGCGGGTGGGAGTCCAGGTACTCGGCGGTCGCGTAGAGGCCGAGGTGATAGTGGCACAGCACCTCGGAGCGAACCGCGCGCGACGTCGGCCGCTCCAACGTGACGGCCACGTCGAAGTGCCGCTCGGACACAGCGTTGTGCACGGTGGCCGTAACAAGCTCGACGGTCAGACGCGGGTGCGCATCCTTCAACTCGACGAGGTGTGGCGCGATGATGAACGCACCGAAACCATCGGTTGCCGTGATACGGATCGACCCGGTGAGGACATCGGGCGTCGCACCCTGGACATCGTAGGCGGCCATCACCGCCGACTCGACGGCCTCCGCGCGGGGCATCATCCGCTTACCCGCCTCGGTCAGTCGCCATCCGCTCGGAGCCCGGTCGAACAGCCTCTCCCCCACCGAGCGCTCGAGCGCGGTGATGCGTCGCCCCACCGTGGTGTGGTCGACCTCCAATACGCGGGAGGCGTCGCTCAGCCGACCGGCCCGGGCCACTTCGAGAAAGTAGCGAAGATTGTCCGCGCTGAGCATGGGACCTCCGATCGTGCATTTTTGCAGTACCCGGAGCGTATTTACTCGTTGACTCGTGCGCAAATCTCACTTCCCATGGTGGGGTGACTCAGACCGCACCTCAGCCCTCGACCATCAGCCACTGGTCGAACAACCAACTCTTTCAAGGCTCTTCGGGTCAGACCGCTCCGGTGACGAATCCGGCCTCCGGCGCGGTGACCGGTCGGGTCGCGTTGGCCTCGGTCGCCGATGCCCAGGCCGTCATCGACGCCGCCGCCGCGGCGTTCCCGGCCTGGCGGGACACCTCGCTGGCCAAGCGCACCCAGATCCTGTTCCGCTTCCGCGAACTGCTCAACTCCCGCAAAGGCGAGCTGGCCGAAATCATCACCAGCGAGCACGGCAAGGTCGTCTCCGACGCCCTCGGCGAGGTCGCCCGCGGCCAGGAGGTCGTCGAGTTCGCCTGCGGCATCCCGCATCTGCTCAAGGGCGGCTTCACCGAGAACGCGTCGACCAAAATCGACGTCTACTCGGTACGCCAGCCGCTGGGCCCGGTCGCGATCATCTCGCCGTTCAACTTCCCCGCCATGGTCCCGATGTGGTTCTTCCCGGTCGCCATCGCCGCGGGCAACACCGTCGTGCTGAAGCCCTCGGAGAAGGACCCGTCGGCGTCGCTGTGGCTGGCCGAACTGTGGAAGGAAGCCGGCCTGCCCGAAGGCGTCTTCAACGTGCTCCAGGGCGACAAGACCGCCGTCGACGAGCTGCTCACCAACCCCAAGATCAAGAGCGTCAGCTTCGTCGGGTCCACCCCGATCGCGCAGTACGTGTACTCCACCGGCACCGCCGCGGGCAAGCGGGTCCAGGCCCTCGGTGGCGCCAAGAACCACGCCGTGATCCTGCCCGACGCCGACCTCGATCTGGCCGCCGACGCGATGGTCAACGCCGGCTTCGGTAGCGCCGGCGAGCGCTGCATGGCCATCAGCGCGTGTGTAGCCGTCGGACCCATCGCCGACGACCTGGTCGCCAAGATCCGCGAACGCACCACCGGCCTCAAGATCGGCGACGGCACCAAGAACACCGACATGGGTCCTCTGGTCACCAAGGCCCACCGCGACAAGGTCGCCTCCTACATCGACGCCGGCGAGGCTGCCGGCGCCAAGGTCGTCGTCGACGGACGCACCGTGCAGGCCGACGGTTCCGCTGACGGGTTCTGGCTGGGCCCCACCCTGCTCGACAACGTCACCCCCGACATGACCGTCTACACCGACGAGATCTTCGGCCCCGTCCTGTCGGTGGTCCGGGTGGACACCTACGACCAGGCGCTGGAACTGATCAACAGCAACCCCTACGGCAACGGCACCGCGATCTTCACCAACGACGGCGGCGCGGCCCGGCGGTTCCAGAACGAGGTCGAGGTCGGCATGGTCGGCATCAACGTGCCCATCCCCGTGCCGATGGCCTACTACAGCTTCGGCGGCTGGAAGGCCTCGCTGTTCGGTGACTCCCACGCCCACGGGATGGACGGCGTGCAGTTCTTCACCCGCCAGAAGGCCATCACGCAGCGCTGGCTGGACCCCTCGCACGGCGGCATCAACCTCGGCTTCCCCGAGAACGGATAATCCCATGTCTTACAACGTGACTCTTCCTCGACACAGCAAGATCGGCGCCGGTGCCGCGGCCGACCTCGGGACGCTGTGCGCACAGGTCGGCATCGCGCGTCCGGTCCTCGTGACCGACGGGTACCTCACCCAGACCGGCCAGGCGGACCGGTTGATGAGCATCCTGCGCCAGGCCGGTTGCGAGCCGGCACTGTTCTCCGAGACGGTGCCCGATCCGACATCGTCATCCCTGGCGCCCGGACTCGAGACCGTGCGGCGGCATCGGGCCGACGGTGTCATCGGATTCGGTGGCGGTAGCCCCATGGACACCGCGAAGGCGCTCGCCGTGCTGGCAGTCGCCGACGGCGACATCGCCTCCTTCAAGGCGCCGAACCTCTACGCCGGACCGGCACTGCCCATCATCGCGGTACCGACCACCGCCGGAAGTGGTTCGGAGGCCACACAGTTCACGGTGATCACCGATGACGACACCGATGAGAAAATGCTGTGCCCCGGCCTGTCGTTCCTTCCGGTCGCCACGGTCATCGACTTCGAGTTGACGATATCGATGCCGGCACGCCTGACCGCCGACACCGGTGTCGACGCGCTGACGCATGCCATCGAGGCCTTTGTGAGCCGTCGGGCGAATCCGTTCAGCGACGGGTTGGCGCTGGTGGCGATGCGCACCATCAGCGGCAACCTCAGGCGCGCGTACGCCGACGGCGAGGATCGTGCCGCGCGGGAAGCGATGATGCTGGCCTCCACGCAGGCCGGAATGGCGTTCTCCAATGCCAGCGTGGCCCTGGTGCACGGAATGAGCCGTCCCATCGGCGGGCATTTTCATGTCGCACATGGCCTGTCGAACGCGATGCTGCTGCCGGCCGTGACCAGATTCTCGGCACAGGCAGCCACGGCCCGGTATGCCGAGTGTGCGCGCGCGATGCGCCTCGCCGACGATTCCGCCAGTGATGCCGTGGCCGCGGGTGCGCTGGTCGATGAACTCGACGCACTGTGCGCCGATGTCTCGGTGCCATCGCCCGCGCAGTACGGCATCGACGCGACGGAGTGGGATTCGCGCCTTGAGGTGATGGCTACGCAGGCGCTGGCCTCCGGATCCCCGGGCAACAACCCGCGGGTTCCCGACGCCGACGAGGTGATCGAGCTGTATCAGGCGATCTACCAGTAAAACCGGGCCGGTTCCCGGTCCGTATCGTGGCCCGCGCAGGGCCGCCAGTGGGCAGTCCACCGGCATGACGCTGCCCGCGGTGGACCGGCTCAGTGGTGACCTCGCAGTCGCGACCGCGCTGACCTGTCCTGGCAGTCGCTGGTACTGACGGAGTCTCGTGGTGACACCGGTGCGGCTCGCGTCGTGCCGGTGTCGCCGACGGCTGTGCACATCGCCCGGGTTGCGGCCGTCATGCGACTGGCCGACACCGCCGAGGACGGCCCCGAGGGTCTGGATGCGTTATGCGGCGCACGCACCGAGGCGGTCTTGTCGCTTGTTGTCCCACCCGCGTTGATCGCCGGCCTATGCCATCGGGCCCGGTGCGCTTGCCGTCCTCTTCGTGCCGGCAGCCCCGTGGTCTGCCGGCGCCAACGAAGGCGCTGATTTCCGCTGACGATGACGTCGTCGAGGCCTACGGATCCGGTGCTGTTGGCTTAGGCGGTCACGGTCCGCCGTTTCATCGGTGCGGGATCGTCCCACTCGCCGTCGTGAACCATCGCACCGAGCCGAGACGGCATACTCACTTGCACTCGCCAAGCGCTGACATCGTCAGTCAGAAAGCCTGACATACACAAAACCCATGGAAACGGCCCCCGGAGTGTCCTCCGAGGGCCGTTTCACCTAGTAGCGGGGACAGGATTCGAACCTGCGACCTCTGGGTTATGAGCCCAGCGAGCTACCGAGCTGCTCCACCCCGCGACGGGCAGAAGCTAGGTTACCGGCGTGTAGCTGCGGCTCCAAATCGCCTGTTCAGGGCAGCGATCACCGCGATAACGGCCACCCCTGCCGGCGCACCCGGTCGCCTCCACGATGGGCTGCCGGATGTCCCGCTTCCGGCCGCCGCAGCGCGCCGCCGACTCGTTCGTCGCCTGGGCCGCCGATGCGTCGGACCGGCAGATGGAAGCGGACTTCTATTCGCGGGTGGACAAAACCCGACTGTTCGCCGACGGCTACATCGCCGGACGGTCGCGCCACGACTTGCCGCGTCGCGCGGCGACGTGCGCGGCCATGCGGACCGGGGCATCGGCGAGCGGACGGCCCCGGTAGTTGCCTCGCCGCTCGACGATCTCGAAGTACACCTGCGAGCCGATGACCGCGGTATAGGCATGCAGGTACTCGCCGTCGGCGCTGCGGTCGTAAAGGACGTTCAGCCGGCGGATCCGATCCACGAACTCGTCGGTGAGATCCAGCCGAGCCTGCAGATCGACGTAGTAGTTATCCGGGATACGCAAGATCGGGGCGTCCGCGGGTAACGCGCCCAAGGTGGACACGATGTCCTCGGTGAGGAACGCGATGTGCTGGGGTGTCTGGACACCCGGGGTCCACTTCCCCCGGCGGAGCAGTGGACCGTCCAGCGCCACACCGAATCCGGACGGCTGCCGCGCGCGGAGCAGATGACTGCGCACCAGCCCGTAGGGTCCCGGATACTCCGCCACCTCCTCGGTGCGCATTCCGAGTACGGAACGATAGAACAACACGCTTTCGTCGTACCGATCGAAGGGGGCGGTGACCGAGACGTGGTCGATATCGGTGATGCCGGCGTCTGCGACCGCACCGGTCGCAGATTCGACGTCGAAGTCGCGGCGCCAATCCCGTTCGGGCTCACCCGAAACGAAGAACACCGATACACCGTCCGGCGCCGCGACGGCAGGCAGATCTGCCTCTCCCGGATGCACCACGCGGGGAAGGGCAGCCACGTTGAGACCCTCAGCCGTGGCGGCGAAGCTCGCGGGATCCTCGGTGTCGAAACCGATCGCGGCGATCGCGGTGGAATCGTCCTCGGCTGCATCGGTGACCACGGTCACCAGGATGGTGACATCGTGTTGCGTCCACGCCGTCACCTTCTTCGTGCGGTGCGTCGCCGACTGCGTGAATCCCAGTGCGGACAACGCGTGTTCAGCGGTGGCGAGGCTGGTCGGCGTGACGCTCAGTTCGACGAACGCCACGTCGAACCGCTGCCGCGGCAGCGCGTCGTCGAGGCCGGCTTCGAGCGCGCCGAGCGACCGCACCGCGTCGATCGCCGTACGGACCGGCGAGGACTGCCGGAACACGTCGTTGAACACCTCCAACGACAGCGGACCCCGGTATCCGACGTCCAGTACGGCCGCGGTGAACGCGACGAGGTCGAACGCCCCCTCCCCCGGAAACAACCGGTAGTGCCTGCTCCACTGCAACACGTCCATGTCCTTGTGCGGTGCGTCAGCGAGCTGGAGGAAGAAGATCTTGTCGCCGGGCACGTCGGCGAGTTCGGACATCGTCGACGATCTCGACAGGATGTGGAAGCTGTCCAGACACAGGCCGACGGCGGGGTGGTCAGCACGGCGGACCGCATCCCAGGATTGCTGCCAGAGATCGACCGTGCGTCCCCAGGCCAAAGCCTCGTAGGCGATTCGCATGCCTCGGCGTGCGGCGGCCTCCCCTGCCGCACGCAATTGCGTTGCCAGCTCGTCGATGTCGGCCACAGCATCGCCTGAGGCATTGGAACAGACCAGAATCAAGTCGACGCCGAGCTCGGCCATGACGTCGAATTTTCGGTCAAGACGGATGAGGTTGCGCTCGAACTGCTCGCGGTCGGTGCTGTCGAGGTCCCGGAACGGTTGATACAGGACGATGGCCAACCCGAGTTCTTCACACCGCTTCCGAACCTCCGCCGGGCTGGATGTCGATGCGACGAGGTCGGGTTCGAACAGTTCGATCCCGTCGAACCCGGCATGGGCGGCGGCGACGAGCTTGTCGTCGAGCGTCCCGGACAGGCAGACCGTCGCGATGGTCTTGAGGTGCCGGTTGGAGGTGAGAGTCATGGTGAATCGCCTTCTTTCGGAACGAGGGTTGTCGGCACCGGTCACTCCTGCACGCGTTTGAGCGTGGGGTCCAGCTGCTTCTGGAGTTCGGCGAACGAGGTTCCGTAGGTCGCGATCACGCGGATCCCGTCCTTGCCGAGGGCGAACGTCGCCAGTTCGGTGTACACCCGGCTGACGCACGCCAAGCCCGTCAGCGGATACGTGCACTGCGGCACCAGTTTCGGTGTGCCGTCCTTGGCGAACAGAGTCATCATGACGAAGACGTCCTTGGCGCCGATCGCCAGGTCCATGGCGCCGCCGACCGCCGGGATCGCCCCGGGCGCCCCGGTGTGCCAGTTCGCCAGGTCCCCGCGTTCAGACACTTGGAACGCGCCGAGAACGCACACGTCGAGATGGCCGCCCCGCATCATCGCGAACGAGTCGGCATGGTGGAAGTACGCCGCGCCGGGCAGCTCGGTGACCGGGATCTTGCCGGCGTTGATCAGATCCGGGTCGATCTCGTCACCGACGGCCTCGCGCCCCATCCCCAGCATGCCGTTCTCGGTGTGCAGCACGATCCCGCTGTCGGGGGCCAGGTAGTCCGAGACTTTCGTGGGCTGTCCGATGCCGAGGTTGACGAACGACCCGGGTGGGATGTCGGCGGCGACGGCCCGCGCCATCTCGTCGCGCCCGAGCGGTGCCCGGTCGACGTTCTCGACGGTCTCCGACACGGTGAGGGCGATGGTCACGAGGCCTCCGATACCGAGGTGGTCGCCGCGCTGAGGTCCAGCACCCGATCGACGTAGATGGACGGCGTCACCACCACTTCCGGGTCGATGTCGCCGGTCTCGACGACCGCCGACACCTCGACGATGGTCAGGGCGGCGGCCGTCGCCATGACCGGTCCGAAGTTGCGTGCGGTCTTGCGGTAGACGAGGTTGCCCATCCGGTCGCTGCGATAGGCGCCGATGAGGGCCACGTCGCCGCGAATCGGATACTCCAGGACGTAGTCGCGGCCGTCGATCGTGCGCGTCTCACGCCCCTTCGCCAGGTCGGTGCCGAACCCGGTGGGACAGAAGAACGCGCCGATTCCGGCACCCGCGGCCCGCATCCGTTCGGCGAGGTTGCCCTGCGGCACCACCTCGAGATCGATCCGGCCCGCACGGTAGAGCTCGTCGAACACATGCGAATCGCTTTGCCGCGGAAACGAACAGATGATCCGGCGCACCCGCCCGGCGGCCAGCAGCGCGGCCAGACCGGTGTCGCCGTTGCCGGCGTTGTTGCTGACGATGGTCAGGTCGGTGGCGCCGTTGTCGATGAGCGCGTCGATCAGCACGGTGGGCATGCCGGCCATGCCGAAGCCGCCGACCAGAACGGTCGACCCGTCGCCGATGCCGGCCACCGCCTCCTGCGGGTCGCCGGTGATGAGCGTCATCGGGCATCGCCGCGGGTGTCGTAATCGGACAGCACGTCGGCGGCGATGCGGAACGCGGAGTTGGCGTCGGGGACACCGCAGTAGATCGCGGTCTGCATGATCAGCTCCTTGATGTCGTCGTTGGTCAGTCCGTTGCGGCGAGCGGCACGCAGGTGCATCGCGAATTCCTCGTGGTGGCCCCGCGCGATCAGGGCGGTCAACGTGATCATCGAGCGGCTGCGGCGGTCCAGCCCGGGTCGGGTCCAGATGCCGCCCCACGCGTACTCGGTGATCATGCGCTGGAAGTCCGCGGTCAGGTCGGTGGTGGCGGCGACGGCGCGGTCGACGTGGGAGTCGCCGAGCACCTCGCGACGGACGGCCATGCCGGCCCGGTAGACGTCGTCGACGGTGCCGGCGACCGGAGACGGCGACAGTCCGACGTGCTGCGCGATCAGTGCCGCGATCCGGTCGGGCGCCTCGGCGGGTGCGAGGTGGCCGACCCCGTCCAGCACGACAAGCTCGCCGTTCGATACGTCGGTCACGATGCGCTGCAACGACTCCGGTGGGGTGGGCACGTCGTCGCGGCCCGCGATCGCGAGGACGGGTAGGGCGATCTCAGGCAACTGTCGCGTGACGTCGAAGTCGGCCAGCGCCTCGCAAGTCGACGCGTAGGACTGCGGATCGGTGTGGCTCAGGCTGTCCATCAGTGCCGCCGCGACGCCGGGGCGGCGCTCGACGAAACCGGCTGCGAACCAGCGCTGCGGCGAGGCGGCAACCATCGGGGCGATGCCGTCGGCGCGTACGGTGGCGGCGCGCTCGCGCCAGCCATCTGGGGTGCCGATCACCGCGCCGGTGCACATCAGCGTCGCGGTGCTCATCCGGTTCGGCGCGTCGAGGGCCAACTGCAGGCCCACGGCACCACCCACGGAATCGCCTGCGTAGTGGAAACTCTGGGCACCGAGTCGGTCCGCGAGCGCGAGTACCGCAGCGGCGAGGTCGGCGATGGTGAATGCCGCGGCGGGGGCGCTGCGGCCGTGGCCGGGCAGGTCCCAGCCGACGAGACGGGCGCGGGTGACGAGCCGGTCGACGACCAAACCCCACAGCGTGGCCGCCGAGGTCCCCAGCGATGGACCGAGCAGGATGAGCGGCCCGTCGACAGGTCCGCCGAAGTCGACGGCGGCCAGCGTGGGAACGGTCACGAGGACTCCTCGAGGAAGCGGCGGGCACGGCTCAGCGTCGCGTCGACGATGCGATCCGCCGCACCGGTGTAGTCGGAAAATGCGGGCCGACCGGTCAATTCGGTCATCGTCCACTGTTCGGAAAGCACGCCCTCGACGGCGGCAAGGTTGGCGGCGGCGCGGGTCTCGTCGATTCGCAGCCCGCACACCAGGTCGGAGGTGTGCGCGGCGGCGACGACGGTACGCCGCGCGAGTGTCCGCAGCGTAGCCCATTCCGCGTGCCAGGCGCCGTCGGAACGTTCGTCGACGCTCTCAGCGGATGCGGCGTGCAGAATGGCGCCCAGCGGTCCCGCCGTGAGCGCCGCGCGCCGGATCAGCACGGCGCGCACGGGATTGTTCTTGTGCGGCATGGTCGACGATCCGCCTCCGCTGCCCTCGGCCAGCTCGCCGATTTCGGGACGACTGCCCGTCGTCACGTCGGCGGCGATGTGTCCCCATGCGTCGCAGCACGTCACCAGCGCGTCACCGATCCGGGTGAGCGGCGAACGTGTGGTGTGCCACGGCAGCGCGGGCGCCAGCATCAACTCATCGGCCAACGCATCGCTCAAGGCCAGTGCTGCGTCGACCGACCCGGCGAGTTCGGTGGTGGCGGCGAGCGTGCCCGCCGCGCCGCCGACCTGGACGGGCAGCGCTGTGCGCAGGCCGGTCAGCGGCTCGGCCGCGTCGAGCACGCCCCCGAGCCAGCGGGCGATCTTCACACCGAGGGTGCTCGGCAGCGCCGCCTGGGTCAGGGTGTGCGCCAACACCGGTGCACCACGGTGGGTTTCAATGAGATCGGACAGCGCGCGAACCTGCGCGGTGCACTCGGCGCCGACCCTGATGAGGACGTCACGCAGGCAGATGACCAGCGCCGTGTCGAGCACGTCCTGGCTGGTCAGGCCGCGGTGCAGCCACCGCGCCGTCTCCCCGTCCGAGCGGTCCCGGAGCAACGCGACCAGGGCGCTGACGGGGTTGCCGTCGACGTCGGCGCGCCGTGCGATCGTCTCGACGTCGCCGTCGGCGACGCGCAGATCCGCCCGGGCGTCCGACGGTGCGATGCCGGCGTCGACCAGACAGCCGAGCCATGCCTGCTCCACGCCGACCATCGCGGCGAGGAACGCGTCGTCGCTCATCAGGTCACCCGCGAGATGATCCCCCGGCCAGAAGAGATCGGTCACCGTCGCTGCCCGGGATAACGCAGGAAGACGGTCTCGGGCGCCCCTGGTGCGTCCTGCAATTGGACGTCGAAGTGCAGGCCGGCACGGTCGCGCCTGGCGATCAGGGTTCGACGGCGTTCAGGCGGCAGCGAGGCCAGTAGCGCATCGTCGGCCAGGTGGTCCCCCGGGACGTAGACGCGGGTGAACAGCCGGTTGAGCAGTCCGCGCGCGAACACGGTCATCAGGATGAACGGCGCCGCCCCTGGCCGGGCCGGGCCGGGGATCACGGTGGAGAACGAGTACCGGCCGTCGTCGCCGGTGCTCGCCCGACCCCATCCGGTGAAGGTGAAGCCGTCCCGGTGCAGTGACCCGGCGGACGTGGGAACCGCGCCGTCGGCGTCGGCCTGCCAGATCTCCAGCAGCGCGTCGGGTACCGGGCGACCGTCACCCGCGGCGACGATGCCCGACAGTTGAACGGCATTCGGCGAACCGGGGGGCACGAGTTCGTGGCACCGGTCGAACGGCAGAGCGTATCCGAAGAACGGGCCGACGGTCTGTCCCGGAGTCGCGGTCAGCAATGCACCCATCAGTGGTCGCCTCCCTGGTCGGCGCTCTCGGTCGGGGTGGATGTCGCGCCGCTGAGCACGATGTCCCAGCGGTACCCCGTCGCCCACTCGTGGGTGGTGACACCGTGGTCGTAGGTGGCAACCAACCGCTCCCGCGCCTTGCGGTCGGTGATGGCCTGATAAATCGGGTCCAGGCCGAACAGCGGATCATTGGGAAAGTACATCTGGGTGACCATCCGCTGCGTGAATTCCGTTCCGAACAGCGAGAAGTGGATGTGCGCGGGGCGCCAGGCATTGCGGTGGTTCTTCCACGGGTACGGTCCCGGCTTGATGGTGGTGAACCGGTAGGTGCCGTCGTCGTCGGTCAGGCAGCGGCCGACGCCCGTGAAGTTGGGGTCGATCGCCGCCGGATGCTGGTCACGCTTGTGGACGTAGCGCCCACCCGCATTGGCCTGCCAGATCTCGACGAGCTGGCGCCGCACGGGCCGCCCGTCGCCGTCGAGTACCCGACCGGTCACCACCATCCGCTCACCGATCGGTTCACCTCCGTGCTGGATGGTGAGATCGGCTTCGAGCGGGTCGACATCGCGTTCGGAGAAACACGGTGTCCACAGTTCGACTCCCTCGGGGTCCGCGTGGTGGAGGTCCTTGGTGGGATGGCGCAGCAGGCTACTGCGGTACGGCGGGTAGTCGAGCCGGGGCTGCGTCTCCTCGACCCCGGCGCGCTCGTAAGCCGTTGCGATCGCTGCCATCTGCGCGCTGATCGCCTGCTGGCTGGCGGTGGCGCTGTCGGAGTCGGCCGCGATCGGCATCGTGGCGTTCTGCACGGTCGTGTTCTGCACCGCTGCTCCTCAGTGGTCGACGAGTTCCCGCGCGGAGCCGGGCGCCCTGCCCAGCAACGCGGTCGGGACGTCCTTGGTTTCCTTCGCCGTCAGCGCGGCGCCGGCCGCGATGAGGCAGACCACTGCGGTGAAGATGGTGATGACCACCCAGCCACCCTCCTCTACGCCACCGAGTGCCGTCACGATCGCCGGCGCGAAGCCCGCGACGAGGAAGCCCAGCTGGGTTCCGATCGCCAACCCGGAGAATCGAACTCGGGTGGAGAACATCTCGCCGTAGAACGACGGCCACACCGCGTTCGCGGCGGCATAGCCGAACGAGAACGTGGCGATCGCCAACGCGAACATCAGCAGCGTGTTTCCACTACTCATCGAGAGCAGATAGAACGGCATGAGCACTGCCGAGGACAGCGCACCGTAGATGTAGACCGGCTTGCGGCCGATGCGATCGGCCAGCTTTCCGAAGAGTGGCTGTGTCCCCAGTGCCACGATGTTCGCGACCACGACCAGCCACAGCGTCACGTCCGAGTCCAGCCCCATCTTCTTGCCGTAGGCGATGGCCAGGTTGGCGAACACCGTTGACACCGCAGCGATGAAGGCGCACAAAATCACCCGCAAGACGTCGCGCCAGTGATTGCGCATCAGGGGCTTCAGCGGCATCCGGGCGATGGTTCCCTTGCTCTTGGCATCCTCGAATTCGGGTGTCTCGTGCAGCCGACGCCGGATGAAGTAGGCGACCACAACGACGAAGGCGCTCAGCCAGAACGGAACTCGCCAGCCCCAGGAGTACAGGTCTTCATCGGGCAGCGCGACGATCGGGATGACGACGAGCGAGGCCAGGATCAGCCCGCCCTGCGTTCCGGTCAGCGTCCACGACGTGAAGAAGGCGCGCTGGTTGTCGGGAGAATGTTCCAAGGTCAGCGAGCTGGCGCCGGCCTGCTCTCCGGCGGCCGAGAAGCCCTGCAACAGACGGCAAGTGACCAGCAGGATGGGCGCGAGCACCCCGGCCGTGTCGTACGTCGGAAGGCAACCGATCGCGAAGGTCGAGACACCCATGAGGATGAGAGTGAACATCAGCACGTTGCGGCGCCCGATCCGGTCACCGAAGTGACCGATCACGAAGGCGCCGACGGGCCTGGCGATGTAGGCGACGCCGAGTGTGGCGAACGACTGCGCCAACGCGACCGTGTCGTTGCCCTCGGGGAAGAAGACTTTCGGGAAAACCAGCGCGGCAACGAAACCGAAGACGAAGAAGTCGTAATACTCGACGGCGCTGCCCATGAAGCTGGCCAGCGCGGCCTTCTTCGGCGTCCGTTCGGGTGTGCCGGCGGGGCCGCTGTCTGACGGCCCGTGGTCCGGCGGGCCGCTGCCGGGTGGATTGCTGTCGATGATGCTCATGGGTTCCTCCTACATCCTCGGTGAAGTCACGGAGTGGCGAATTGCATTGCGAGCGTCCGGAAATGGCGTGACATGCGGTCGGGGTCCGGGACGATCCCGGTGATCAGCTCGAAGGCGATGGCCGCCTGATGTACCGCCATGTAGCCTCCGTCGAGCGTCCGGCAACCGGCCCGGCGAGCGGCGGTGAGCAGCGCGGTGTCCAAGGGCCGGTAGACGATGTCGGCCACCCACAGCCCGGGATGCAGCAGACCGACGTCGAACGGCAGTCCAGGGTGGTCGGCCATGCCCGTGGGCGTGCAGTGCACCACGCCATTGCTGGACGGCAGCAGGATCGCGAGCTTGTCGAACGGCGACGCGTCGACGTGCGCGTCGCGGTGGCGCGCGGCGAGTTCGCCGGCCAGGACGGTGGCGCGCTCGACGTCGAGGTCGACGATGGTCAGATGCGCGGCGCCCAGGTCGAGGAGCGCGTGCCCGACCGCTGCACCTGCTCCCCCGGCGCCGAGCAGCACCACGTGAGAGGTGGCGGCGCCGGGCAGACCTTCGGCGAATCCCCTGGCGAAGCCAGGAGCGTCGGTGTTGTAACCGACCGTGCTGCCATCGGTGACATCGCCGCCTCGTTCGACCGCTCGCCGGTCGAACACCACCGTGTTGACCGCACCGAGCGCAGCGGCACCTGCGTCAAGCCGGTCGAGGTGCGGAATCACCGACCGTTTGCACGGATACGTGACGTTGAGAGCGTCGAAGCCGAGGGCACGCGCCCAAGTGAGGATCTCACCGATCCGCTCGGGAGTGAGTCCGGCCGCATTCAGATCGATGGTGCGGTAGACGTAGTCGAGTCCGTGGGCCCGCGCCTCGGCCATGTGCAACGCCGGCGTGAGAGACGGTCCGACGCCTTGTCCGACGAGACCGACCAGGTACGGGCTGGGTGCCACTGCTTCACCGTTCTACTTAATGTACTAACTAGTACGTACGTTAAGTACAGCACTGTGGCGTGCGTCTCGTCAAGGATGGGCTGTGAGCTAAGTCGCTTCTCAGCGGGCGGTGAGCCAGCCGACCACGATGTCGCCGATCATCCGACGCAGGTGGGCGCGCTGCGCAGCCTCGGTGAAGTCCACGTCGAACAGGAACCCGAAGGTGTAGCGGTTTGCCACCTGGAACACGCAGTAGGAGCTGATCAGCAGATGCACGTCGAGCGCTTCGACGTCGGCACGGAACACCCCCTGCTCGTGACCGCGGGCGAGAATCTCGTCCAGCAGCGACGTCGCCGGCTTAGCCAGACTCCGCAGCGAGTCGAGGCGCCCGATGTACTCACCACGGTGGATGTTCTCGATCGCCACCAAGCGGATGAAGGCCTGATGGTCGAGATGGTGGTCGAAGGTGAGCTCGGCCAGCTTGCGCATCGCATCCACCGGATCGACGTGATCGACCTGCAGCCGCTGCTCCGCCTCACGGATCCCTCGGTAGGCGTTCTCCAGCACGGCCATGTACAGGCCCTCTTTGCCGCCGAAGTAGTAATAGATCATTCGCTTGGTGGTGCGGGTGCGCTCGGCGATCTCGTCGACCCGCGCGCCGGAATAGCCGGACTCCGCGAACACCTCGGTCGCGACGGCGAGAAGTTCGGCGCGGGTTCGCTCGGCATCGCGCTGAAGTTCGGGGCGTTGAAGTTCAGCGCGCTGCAGCTCAGGGCGGGGCTCGCCGGTCACGTCGCGAGCTTAACTGTCGACCGTGCCCGCCCCTGGCGCAGACATTCCCACGGCGAGCAACAGAGGGCTCGCCTGTGCCGTCTGACCGGTTCTCCAGCCGGCGACGGCCCGCGGACCGCTCTGCCCGCGGGCTTCCACGACGACTCCGCTCACCACGCGAGCTCCGACTCGATGTGAGATCGCGGTGGCGTCCGTCCCGCCTAGAACTGTTCCCCGATCGTGCGTGTCAGCCGGTCGGCGAGCAGACCGGCGAACCGCGCCGGATCCTCCAGCGCTCCACCCTCGGCGAGCAGTGCTGTGCCGTAGAGCAATTCGGCAGTACCGGCCAGTTCGTCGTCCGCGCCGCGGCTCTTGTGCGCATCCCTGAGACCGACGATCAGCGGATGGTTCGGATTGAGCTCCAGAATCCGCTTCTCGACCGGGACCGGCTGACCCGATGCCCGGTACATGCGGGCCAGCGCGGGAGTGATGCCGAAGGTATCGGTGATCAGGCACGCCGGGGAATCGGTCAGGCGGGTCGACAACCGCACCTCCTTGACGTGATCACCGAGCGTGTCCTTCAGCCAGGCGATCACGTCGGCGAACTCCTGCTCCCGCTCCTGACGTTCGGCTTCCTTGGCCTCCTTGTCGGCCTCGGAGTCGAGGTCCACCTCGCCCTTGGCCACCGACTGCAGCGGCTTACCGTCGAACTCGTGGACCGACTCCACCCAGACTTCGTCCACCGGATCGGTGAGCAGGAGCACCTCGTAGCCCTTGGCCTTGAACGCCTCCAGGTGCGGTGAGTTCAGCAGCTGCTGACGGGATTCGCCTGCGGCGTAGAAGATCTGAGTCTGCCCCTCCGGCATGCGGGCGATGTAGCCGGCCAGCGTCGTCGGCTCGTCGTCGCTGAACGTCGACGCGAACGAACACAGGCGCAGCAACGTGTCCTGGTTGTCGGTATCGGTCAGCAGACCCTCTTTGACGACCCTGCCGAACTGCGTCCAGAACGTGCGGTACTTCTCCGGCCGCTCCGTCTGCATCTCGGTGATCGTCGAGAGCACCTTCTTGGTGAGCCTGCGCCGGATCGCCCTGATCTGGCGGTCCTGCTGAAGAATCTCACGGGAGACGTTGAGCGACATGTCCTGCGCATCGACCACACCCTTGACGAAGCGCAGATAGGGCGGCATCAGCTGATCGCAGTCGCCCATGATGAAGACCCGCTTGACGTACAGCTGCACCCCGACCGCGGCGTTCTGATTGAACAGGTCGAACGGCGCGTGCGACGGGATGAACAGCAGCGCCTGGTATTCGAACGTGCCCTCGGCCTTCATCGCGATGATTTCCAGCGGCTCATCCCACGCATGCGCGATGTGCTTGTAGAACTCCGTGTACTCCTCGTCGGAGACCTCGTCGCGGGGCCTGGCCCACAGCGCCTTCATCGAGTTCAGCGTCTGGGTCTCGACGGTGACCGTGTCCTCGCCGCCCTCCTCGGCCGCCGGGGTGCGGCGCTCCACGTCCATCCGGACCGGCCAGGCGATGAAGTCCGAGTACTGCTTGACGAGCTCGCGGATCTTCCACTCCGACGTGTAGTCGTACAGCGCGTCCTCGCGGTCCTCGGGTTTGAGGTGCAGCGTGACCGAAGTCCCCACGGGCACTTCACCACCGGCCTGGTCCACGGTCTCGATGGTGTAGCTACCCTCGCCGGTGGACTCCCACCGGGTCGCCTCGCTCTCGCCCGCCTTGCGGGTGAGCAGCTCGACGCGGTCGGCCACCATGAAGCTGGCGTAGAAGCCGATGCCGAACTGGCCGATCAGTTCCTCGGAGGCGTTCGCGTCCTTGGCCTCCCGCAGCTGCTGGCGCAGCTCGGCGGTGCCCGACTTCGCCAGCGTGCCGATCAGGCGCACCACCTCGTCGCGCGACATGCCGATACCGTTGTCGCGCACGGTCAGCGTGCGCGCGTCCTTGTCGACGTCGATCTCGATGTGCAGATCCGAGGTGTCGACGTCGAGGTCCTTGTTGCGGAACGCTTCGAGCCGCAGCTTGTCCAGTGCGTCGGAGGCGTTCGAGATGAGCTCGCGCAGGAACGAGTCCTTGTTGCTGTAGACGGAGTGGATCATCAGGTCCAGCAGTTGCCGTGCCTCCGCCTGGAATTCGAGCTGCTCGAACTGCGGTGCCATGTGCCCTCTCCTTCGACAAAGCGATCTCAAATGCCGGGAGACAAATATTAGCGAGGCCGCCCTGCAGCGCTGATGGCCACCGAGGCGTCGTCAGATCAGCGTCCGGATCACCTGCCCGGTGGCCAGCACCCGGGCCGGGTCGTAGCGGTCGGCCAGGGCGGCCAGCCAGTGCAGCGTGTCCTCGCTGTACACCCGTGCCGGACGTGCCGGGTCGTAGGACGGCGCGAAGTTCGGCCACTGCCCGCCCGTGGACCACGCGGAAACGGCCTGGGTGACCGCGTGGGCGTGCTCGACGACGGCGCCGGCGACCTCGGGGGCGAGCGCACCGATGACCGTCATCGCGTAGGCGGCGTCACGATGGCAGAACGCGCTGCGGTGTTCGGGTTCGCGCGCCAGCGCACCGCCGAGCATCCGCAGCTCGACCAACGCCTGCGGCGACCCGGACTCCGGGCCGGCGGCCGCCAGTATTGCGTCGATCGCCTCGGCGGGCAGCTCCGACAGCAGGGCGTGGGCCTCGTTGCACGGCATCGGATCGACCGGGTCGGCGTGCAC
Organism: Mycolicibacterium parafortuitum; assembly: GCF_010725485.1. Classification (NCBI taxonomy): domain Bacteria; kingdom Bacillati; phylum Actinomycetota; class Actinomycetes; order Mycobacteriales; family Mycobacteriaceae; genus Mycobacterium; species Mycolicibacterium parafortuitum. Next base: position 5,848,579 of record NZ_AP022598.1, read on the forward strand.
CGCACCGATCGCCGCGTACGGCATCACCGCGACCGCATCGATCAACGGCGTCGCCGGTGCGCGCATCGGGGCCAGCAGCCGCTCCCCCTCCGCGAGGTCGCCGACGGCCGTGTACCGCACCGCCACCGTCATCCGGCCGGCCAGCGGTTCGGGCACGCCGGGCAGCGGGGGCAGCTGCTGGATCGCGATCGAGGTGTTGGCCGTCTCCGGTAGCGTCGCGCTCCAGGCGCGCCAGGCATGCAGCACCGTCGCGGCCTCGGTCCCGTCGAAATACAGTGCACCGCCGTAGAACTCGGCGATGGTGGGCATCTCGATCTCGACCGCGGTGACGATGCCCAGCGTCGCCTTGCCCCCGCGAAGACCCCAGAACAGGTCCGCGTTCTCGTCGGGGGCGGCACGCAGCAACCGGCCGTCCCCGGTCACCAGCTCGAACGAGCGCACATGGTCCGAGGACAGCCCGACGGTGCGCACCAGCGGGCCGATCCCTCCCCCGGTCAGGTAGCCGACCACGCCGACGCCCGGCGACGATCCGCACAGCGGCGCGAGTCCGTGCGGGGTGGCGGCGTCGAGGACGTCCTGCCAGCGCGCCCCGGCCTGCACCCGCGCCGTGCCGTTGAGAGGGTCGACGCAGACGCGCTTCATCGCCGACGTCTGCACCAGGATGGTGTTCGGTCCGATCCCGACCGCGCCATGACCGGTCGCCTGCACCGTCACCGTGAACCCGTGGGCGGCGGCGAAGCGCACCGTTGCCGCGACGTCCTGCGGCGACGTCGCCAGCACCACGGCCGCCGGATTGACAGGTGCCGCCACGTTCCACGGCGCGCAGCGCTCGTAGCCGGGCTCACCGGGCAGCGCGACATGGGTGGTGACCTGATCGCGCAGGGTGCGCAGCGCCTCGTCGCGGCTCAGATCCGTCGGTGCGGTCATCGATAGGGTCCTTTCTCGGCTTCCTGGTGTTGCGCAGCAGCATCGCCGAGCGGTCTTGGCGGCCGCTTGGCGCCGGACACCAAGAAAAATCCAAGCGGAACCTACCGCGTGACCTGCGATTTTGCGCGCGCTCGGTGGCGACGAGCGCGCGCGGGAAGCCACACGGGGCGGCGTGTCGGCGGTCAGACACGCGCGCTCGCGGTGCAAACCCGGGGCGGCTACACCAGTTCGGGGACGCGCAGGTGGGCCAGTACCAGGTCGCAGTCGCAGGAGTCGAGTACCTCGGCGCCGGCGTCGCGCACGGTGATCAGCTCCAGTTCGTCGAGGGCCTCCCGGTTGTGGCGCAGCGCGTCGACGCTGTCGAACGTCACCGACGCGACGCCGAAGCCCGAATCGCGGTCCGCCATCAGGCTGGCGCTGCAGAAGCCGTCCAACTCCTCCAGCGCAGGGATCGTCCCCAGCCGGAACCCGTCGATGGCGTGGTCGACGTTCTCGGTCGCCACCCGCGCCCACGTGACCCGCACACAGGCCCCGGGGGACGACCGGTGGTCGCGATGCAGCGCCGCGATCTCCCACTCGTCGACGGTGGGGCTGCCGCCGAGGATCTGCGCCGCGCGGTCGCGATGCTGATCGGCGACGGGCCTGCTGGCGTGCATGGCCCGCTCCGATTCCCAGGCGGTCGTCGCGATGCAGCGGCCGGTCTGCCGGTCGACCAACAGCGACAGGCCGATGTAGCCGTCCAGTTCGGTCAGCGCCGGCCACACCGTGTCGTGGATGTAGGCGATCCCGCTCTCGACAGCCGAGGACCGCGCGTGGATGGTCGAACTACGCGCATACATATCTGCCTCCGTAGTACGTGGCAGCGTCCCAGCGGCGCCGCCCGGACGTCCTCATCGTCCTCCGCGGGACACCTCAGGGCAATGGCCGAACCGGCCGTTGCGGGCCGCTCAGGCCGCGCCGCCTCGCGAAACCGCCACCACGGTAGTGGCGACCGCGTGACTACTACCGTGGTGGCGGTCTCGCGAGACAGTAGGTCAGGTCAGCCGGGTCGCGGCGGCCGCGACCGCGGCCATCCCGACGTGGGCGGCCTCAGACGCCAGCGCGGCGGCGTCCGCGGAGCGCTGCGCCGACGGCCCCGCCAGCTCGCAGTCCAGCAGCCGGCACCGCAGCAGCGCCGGCACGCCGTCGGTTCGTTCGGCGATCGCGCGGGCGGTCGCGAGGTCCGCCCTCGCCCGTTCGGCATCGCCGCGCAGCGCATGCAGCCGGGCGGTCGCCAGCGCCACCGGTCCCGCCATCCCGACCTGCCCGATCACCGCGATCCGGTCGCGATACGGGTCCAGGTGCGCCAACAAGAGATCGGTGAACTCGGTGAGGCCGTGATCGGCGGCCAGATGCGCCAGCAGGGTGTGATGCCCCAGCGTCGTCCAGATATGGGAGCGGTCGGTGTCCTGTGCCCACCGCCGCAACGTCGCCAGCGCCTCGTCGTGCGCCTTCGGGCCGGTCAGCAGTGTCAGCACCCCGGTTCGCACCACGCCGACCATGCCGAGACCGCCGGACCCCTGCGCGTCCAGCGCCTCCCAGCTCGGCTCCACCGGTCCGCCGCGCTCACGCAGCAGCGTGGCCCGCGCCAGCAGGCCGCTGCCCGCCTCGTACAACTCGGTCTGCTCGTGGACGTGCGCGGCGATCGCGTGATGCCGCTCGGCTTCGGCGAAATCGCCGTGCCACACCGCCAGCACGGCCTCCATCCAGCGCAACTGTGCGCGCAGCACCGGCAACCGCAGTTCCTCGCTGCCCGCGATACCGGCCTGCACGTGACGGCCGGTGGCGGCGACATCGGCGAGGTTCATCGCGGCCATCGTCGCAACCGAATGCGCGATCACCGAGTCCTCACGAGACCTGCTGTGTCCCAACGAGTTCAGCCGGTCGACCCACTCCAGCGACTGTGCGCTCAGCGCCGCGACTCCGGAGAACGTGATCAGCCGGCCCACCAGGACGTCGGCGATCACGTCCGGATCCCCGCTGTCCTCGGCGAGCCGCTGCGCGCGGTCGAGCAGCCCGGGCGCGATCGCCGGATCCGGGTGGTAGCAATGCCCGACGGCCAACGCCGACAGCACCCGGGCCGCCGACGCCGGTTCCCCTTCCGAAAGCGTCGCCGCCCGCGTCAGCAGGGTCAGCAACTCCCCCGGATCGTTGCCCGGCGCCAGCCACGGCCATCCGCCGCTGGCCCGCAACAGCGCGCTGGCCACCCGGCCTGCACTCGCGGCCCGCCCGGTGCGCAGCGCCTCCCCGAGGTAGCGCTGCACGCTGTCGAGCACCAGTTGCCCGCGTCCGGCCCGCGAATGTGCTTCCAGCAGTTCGACGGTCAACGCATCCCGGACGGCGTCGTCGCGTTCGGACGCCGGCAGCCGGTCGTAGGCGTCCAGCGCGGCCTGCCACCAGCGCGCGGCGATGTCCGAACTCCATTGCTGCGTCGCCTCTTCGGCCGCCAGCCGGCAGGCCTGCACCACCACCGTCGGCTCCACCAACGGCTGCGCGGCGACGAGGTGCTGTGCACGCCAGGTCGGCGCGTCCGGCAGCGCGCTGTCGGCGAGCACATCGGCGACCTTGGCGTGCACGCGTTGCCTGCGCAGCGCGGGCATCCCGGTGAGCACCTGCTCACGCAGCAGCCCGTGGGCGAACACGTAGCCCTCACCGGTGTGCGAGGAGACGATGATGCGTTCGTCGGCTGCCTCGTCCAGATAGTCGGCCAAGGTGTCCAGATCCAGCGCCGTGGTCTTGGCCAGCAGCGGAATCGTGATCGAGTCGAGGACATCGGCGATCACCGCCGCGGCGCGCAGCACCTGCATCACCGCCGGATCCAGCGCGGCCAGGCGGCGGTCCAGCACCGAACGCACCGCGTGCGGGATCTCGTTGCCGGCGCGCTCTTCTCGGGGCAGCCGGGCGTATTCGGAGACGAAGAACGGGTTGCCGCCGGTGCGGTCGGCCAACTGGGCCGCCTCGTCGGCGGTGACGACCTCCTCGGCCACCTCGTTCGCCAGCACCGCGACGTCCTCCGACGACAGCGCGGGCACCTCGATGAGCCGGTTGTCCTTGCCGCGCGCCACCGTACTGAGCAGCCGCGCGACCTCGGGCGTGTGCTCCCCGTCGCGCACCGTGACGATCACCAGCACCGGGTGGTCGCGCAGCGCTCCGGCGATGTAGGCCAGGCACGCCGCGGAGGTGGTGTCCGACCACTGCACGTCGTCGACGATCACCGCGCGCAACCGCGGTGCGGACTCCAGCAGTCGCTGAATCCGTTCGTAGACGAGGAATCTCGCGGTGTCCGGGTCCGCGTGCGGCGGGATCGCGAGCACCTCGTCGGCGTCGGCGCCCAGCGCCCGGACCAGCTGCCGCATCGGCCACCACGGCGGGGTGCCGCGCTCATCGGGACAGTTGACCCAGACGACGTCGCCGCCCCCGCCGGTGACCAGCCCGGCGATCTCCTCGGCGAGCCGGGTCTTGCCGATACCCGGCGGCCCCGACAGCACCAGCCAGCGCGTCGCGCCTGCCCTGGTCCGCTCCAACAGCTCTGCCGCCGTGGCGAGTTCGCGCCTGCGGCCGATCAACGGCGCGCGGTGCGACGCCGGCTCGGGCGTCTCGGTCCGGACGGCGGCCACCTCGGCGGACACCACCGGCGCGGCGCCGGTCCACTCCGGCGAGCGGGGCCACCCCGACAGCTCGGGCGCCTGCCGCAACACGGCGGTCTGCAGATCGCGCAGCTCCGGTCCCGGTTCGAGGCCGAGTTCGTCGTCGAGCCGGCGCGCATACCGGCTGTAGGCCTCCAGCGCGTCGGCGGCGCGTCCGGCCCGGTAGAGCGCGAGCATCTGCAGTCGGCAACCCCGGTCGGCGAGCGGATCGAGTGCGCACAGCTGTGACACCGTCGTCAACGCCGCCGGGATCCTTCCCAGCGCCAGCAGCGAGATCACCTTGTCGGCAACGCATTCGGTGCGCATCTCGGCGATACGCGCCGCGTCCTCGCGGACCCAGTCGGCGTCGCCCATGTCTTCGAGCAGCTCGCCGCGGATCAGTCCGAGCGCCGCCTCGGACTCGGCGAGGGCCTCCGCCCAGCGTTCGGCCTCGATCGCCGCGGCCGCCCGCCCGCAGGCCGCGCCGAACACCGTGATGTCGAGGTCGTCGGGGCCGAGGTCGATGAAATACCCCGGCGGCCGGCGCACGATCGGTTGCGCCACCGACGCCGTCGGATCACCGGCACCGGTGCGCAGCGCCCGGCGCAGGTTGGAGATGTAGACCTGCAGGCTCGCCGTCGCGCTGGCCGGGACATCGTCGCCCCACACCGCGTCGACGAGCCGATCGGTCGACACCACCCGGCCCTGCGCCAGCAGCAACGCCGCCAGCACCGCCCGCTGCTTGCGCGGGCCGACATCGATCACACCCTCCCCGTGGACCACCTGCAGTGGCCCGAGCAACCGATATCGCACCGGCGGGGGTGACTACTCGGCGTCCTGGTACTTCGTCACCGCATCGTCGAGGCGTTGCAGCGCCTCGCCGAACTCCGCGAAGTTGCCGCCCTCCTGCGCACTGCGCAAGGCATCGAGCGCGGAGTTGACGTCCTGCAGCGCAGCGGCTTTCGCTGCCGACAGCTGCGTCGGACCCGACGGCGGCACCGCACCCGGAACCTCCGCCTGCTGCGGCGGCGGGGCCTGGCCGGGCCTGCCCGGCGGTTGCGCGGTGGGCGGCCGCTGCTGGGACTGACCCGCGGCGGGCGGTTCGGTCGTCGCGGGACCGGTCGCGGTCGCGTCGGCGCCGGGACCGAACAGATCGGTCAGCGCGTCCCGCACCGTCGGGCCGTAACCGATCTGGTCGTTGTACATCATCGCCACGCGGATCAGACGCGGGTACGTCGATGCGGCGTCGGTGTTACCCGGTGACGCGTAGATCGGTGCGACATAGAGCAATCCACCATCGCCCAGCGGCAGGGTCAGCAGGTTGCCCCACCTGATCCGGTTCTGGCCGTCGCGGCCGATCTGTCCCAGCTCGGTCGAGACCGCGGTGTCGGTGCTGATCGCGTTGAACGCCAGCTTCGGACCGTTGACCTGACCCGGAATCGTCAACACCGTGAGCCGGCCGTACGTCTCGGGATCGGAGCTGGCACTGATGTAGGCGGCCAGGAAGTCACGCCGGAACCGGTTCATCGCACTGGTCAGCTGGAACGACGTCGAACCGTTGTTCTCGGCGAGGTCCTTGGCCACGATGTAGTACGGCGGCTGGTAGCTGCTGGCCGTCGGGTTCGGGTCCAGCGGCACGTCCCAGAAGTCCGACGTCGAGAAGAACGTCACCGGATCGTCGACGTGATACTTGGCCAGCAGCGCGCGCTGCACCTTGAACAGGTCCTCGGGGTAGCGCAGATGCTCCTGCAGTTCCGGGGTGATGTCGCTCTTGGGCTTCACGCTGTCGGGGAACACCTTCATCCAGGCCTGCAGCACCGGATCCTGCTCGTCCTGGGCGTACAGCGTCACGGTGCCGTCGTAGGCATCGACGGTGGCCTTGACCGAGTTGCGGATGTAGGACACCTGCTTGTCGAGCTGCAGACGGTTCTGCGCCACCTCGTTCGAGTCGGTGGTCGCCGACGACAGCGACATCGAGTACGGGTAGTTGTCCAAGGTGGTGTAGCCGTCGACGATCCAGACGATCCGCTCGTTGACGATCGCCGGGTAGACCGTGGTGTCCGTGGTCAGCCACGGCGCCACCGCCTCGACACGCTTGGCCGGATCCCGGTTGAACAGGATCTTGCTGTTCTCACCGATCACGTTGGAGAACAAGAAGTTCCGTTCGGCGTACTTGGCCGCGAAGACGCTGCGGGTCAGCCAGTTGCCGATCGGCACGCCGCCACGGCCCGTGTAGGTGTAGTTGCGGGTGTCGGTGTTGGTCTCGTAGTCGTACTCGCGGGGCGGGCCGTTCTCGCCGACGATCGCGTAGTCGTCGGCGGTGCTGGCGATCACCGGGCCGTAGTAGATGCGGGGCTGCGCCAGCGGAGCGGGCCCGGGTGAAGTCACCTCACCGTTGGCGCCGACGACGCTGGCCAGGAACTCCGGATAGCCGCCGTTCTGGTTCGGGTCGTTGGCGATCCCGCGCACCGTGTTCGCCGGCGAGGCGATGAACCCGTTGCCGTGGGTGAACACGGAGTGCCGGTTGATCCAATCGCGCTGGTTGTCGATCAGCCGGTCGGGGTTGAGTTCACGGGCGGCGACGACGTAGTCGCGCAGGTTGCCGTCCTCGTCCCGGTACCGGTCCATGTTGAGCTGGTCGGGGAAGAAGTAGAAGTTTTTGCCCTGCTGGAACTGGGTGAACGCGGGGCTGACGATGTTCGGGTCGAGCACCCGGATGTTGGACGTCGTGGCCCGGTCGGCGGCCACCTGCTGCGCCGTCGCGGTCGCGTTGCCCGGGTAGTCGCGGTAGTTCACCACCTCGTCGGTGATGCCGTAGGCCTGCCGGGTCGCCGTGATGCTGCGGCTGATGTACTCGCTTTCCTTCTGCGCGGCGTTGGGGCGCACGCTGATCTGCTCGACCACCAGCGGCCAGCCCGCGCCGACCACCAGCGACGACAACAGCAGCAACACCACGCCGATCGCCGGGATCCGCAGGTCGCGCAGGAAGATCGCGGAGAACACCGCGACCGCGCAGATCACCGCGATCGCCATCAGGATGAGCTTGGCGGGCAGCACCGCGTTGATGTCGGTGTAGCCGGCGCCGGTGAACGGCTTGCCGCTGCGGGTGTGACTGAGCAATTCGTAGCGGTCGAGCCAGTACGCGACGGCCTTGAGTAGCATCAGGACGCCGACCAGCGTGATCAGCTGGATCCGCGCCGCGCGGCTCAGCGCGCCGTTGCGTCCGGCCAGCCGGATCCCGCCGAACAGGTAGTGGCCCAACAGGTTCGCGATGAAGCCCAGAAACGCCGCGACGAACAGATACGACAGCACGAGCCGGTAGAACGGCAGATCGAAGGCGTAAAAGCCGAGGTCGATCCCGAACTGCGGGTCGGTGACGCCGAAGTCGCCGCCGTGGAGGAACAGCTGCACCTGCTGCCAGTAACTCTGGGCGACGAACCCGGCGAGCACGCCGACGGCGACGGGCACGCCGATGCCGATCAGCCGCAGCCGGGTCATGACCGCGGTGCGGTACCGCGCGATCGGGTCGTTGGGCCCCGCCGTCGGGACGAACACCGGCCGGGTGCGGTAGGCCAGCGTCAGCGCCGCGAACACCACCGCGCCGAGCAGGATCGCCACCACGAAGAAGATGACCAGCCGGGTCACGATCTGGGTGGTGAACACCGACCGGTATCCCAGCTCGCCGAACCACAGCCAGTCGACATAGGTGTCGATGAACCGCGGTCCGAGCAGCAGTAACAGCACGGCCACCCCGGCGACTGCGATCAGAAACCGGCTTCGTTGCGTCAGCGTCGGCATTTTCGCCGCGGGGCGCATTCCCACTCGACTACTCCACTCTCGGAAATTCCCAGCAGATGTCCAGGAACGACTACTCCGCCCTAACTTTACGCACCCGCCCTAGCAAGCCCGCTCAGCAGCGTGGAGGTTCGCCACCAGCGGAAAGCGTCCGAAGGCCGTCGACCGCGTGCTCCAGGGTGTCCACCTTCAGCAGTTCGATGCCGTCCACGTCCGCGGTCTTGGCCTCGGCGCAGTTGTCGGCGGGCACCAGAAACGCCGTCGCGCCTGCTTCCTGGGCGGCCAGGATCTTGTGCGTGATGCCGCCGATGGAGCCGACCTTGCCGTCGCCGGAGATGGTGCCGGTGCCCGCGACGAACTTCCCGCCGTTGAGGTCGCCGGTGGTCAGCTTGTCCACCACGGCCAGGCTGAACATCAGACCGGCCGACGGCCCGCCGATGTTGGCGAGGTTGAACTCGATGGTGAACGGCGCCCACGGGGCGTCGAGCACGTTCACCCCGAGGATGCCCTGGTCGCGGTCCGGGTGCTTGCCGAGGGTGATCTCGGCCGAACCCATCGGCGCGTTCTTGCGGCGATAGTCGACGACGATGGTGTCGCCGGGCTTGTAGGCCTTGAGCAGCTCCTGGAACTGCTCAAGGTTGGCCACCGGGGTGTTGTTCACTCCGTCGATGGCGTCGCCGGCCTGCAGCTTGCCCTTCGACGGGCCCTCCTCGTCGATGCTCTCGATGGTGACGGCCATCGGATACTTCAGGTACTGCAGCGCGGCGTACTCGGCGCTGTCCTCCGATCGCCGGAAGTCCTGCGTGTTCGCCTCGTCGATCTCCTCGCGCGACTTGTCGGGGGGATACACCAGATCGCGCGGCAGCAACTGGTCGCGACCCGACGCCCAGAAGATCAGCGCCTGCCCGAGGGTCAGCCCGTCGCGCTGGGACACCGTGGTCATGTTCAGATGCCCGGAGGTCGGGTGAACGTCGGCGCCCTCGATCGCCACGACCTGCTTGCCGTCGACCTCTCCGAGCGTGTCGAAGGTCGGCCCGGGCCCCAGCGCGACATAGGGCACCGTCACCACCGACGCCAGGATCCCGAAGATCAGGATCGGCACCAGAGCGACGACCAAGGTGGAAATCCGCCTGTTCACGCCGCCCACAGTAAAGGTGTGAGCGGAGTTCACTGTCAGCGTGACCCGCGCACGCGCATGTCATCCCCACGGTGAGTACGGTTGAGGCATGGCTGACCTGCCTTTCGGCTTCTCTGCCGGGGACGACCCCGACCGCGACAAGCACAAGAAGGACAACCCCGGCCCGGGCTCGGGCGGGGATCCGTTCGGTGCCGGCTTCCCGGGTGGCGGCGAGTTCGACATGTCGCAGCTCGGGCAGATCTTCTCCAAGCTGGGCGAGATGTTCAGCGGCGCCGGGACCTCGATGGCCGGCGGCCAGTCGTCGGGACCGGTGAACTACGACCTGGCCCGCCAGCTCGCGTCGAGCTCGATCGGGTTCGTCGCGCCGGTGCCCGAACAGACCGCGACGGCGATCGCCGATGCGGTGCGGCTGGCCGAGACCTGGCTCGACGGGGTGACCCCGCTGCCGGCCGGCACCGTCCGGACCGCGGCGTGGACGCCGACCGACTGGATCGACAACACGATGGCCACCTGGAAGCGGTTGTGCGACCCGGTCGCAGAGCAGATCTCCACGGTGTGGGCGCAGGCGCTGCCCGAGGAGGCCAAGGCCATGGCCGGCCCGCTGCTGGCGATGATGTCGCAGATGGGCGGCATGGCGTTCGGCTCACAGCTCGGGCAGGCGCTGGGCACGCTGTCCAAGGAGGTGCTCACCTCCACCGACATCGGGCTTCCGTTGGGGCCCAAGGGTGTCGCGGCGCTGATGCCCGAGGCGGTCGAGTCGCTGTCCGAGGGGCTGGAGCAGCCGCGCAGCGAGGTCCTCACCTTCCTGGCCGCGCGCGAGGCCGCCCACCACCGACTGTTCAGCCATGTGCCGTGGCTGGCCAGCCAGCTGCTCAACGCCGTCGAGGCGTTCGCCCGCGGCACCAAGATCGACATGAGCGGCATCGAGGAGTTCGCCCGCGGCTTCAACCCGGCCTCGCTGACCGATCCGTCGGAGATGGAGCAGCTGCTCAACCAGGGCATCTTCGAGCCCAAGGCCACCCCGGAGCAGACCGCGGCCCTGGAGCGGCTGGAGACGCTGCTCGCGCTGATCGAGGGCTGGGTGCAGACCGTCGTCGTCGACGCGCTCGGTGACCGCATCCCCGGCACCATGGCGCTGGCCGAGATGCTGCGCAGGCGCCGCGCCACCGGAGGCCCCGCCGAGCAGACCTTCGCGACGCTCGTCGGCCTCGAACTGCGCCCCCGCAAGATGCGCGAAGCGGCCGACCTGTGGCGCAAGCTCACCGACGCCGTCGGCGCCGACGCCCGCGACGGGGTGTGGCAACACCCGGACCTGCTGCCCAGTGCTGCCGACCTCGACGAGCCGGCCGCGTTCATCGACCGGATGATCGGCGGGGACACCAGCGACCTCGACAGCGCGATCGCCGACCTCGAACGCGAGATCCAGCGCGGCGACACCGGACCGGACGAACCCCGCGCCTGACCCCCTGTGGATAACCCGGCTCGGCGCCGGCACCGCGTGACAGGGTCTATTCATGACGCGGTACGCGCTCAGCCCCACCACCCCGGTGCTGTCCCGACCTGACGGCACCGTGCAGGTCGGCTGGGATCCGCGGCGCGCCGTCGTGGTCCGCCCGCCCGACGGGTTGCCCGGCTCGGTGCTGGCCGAACTGCTGCGCTCGCTGCAGGGTGTCGCCACCACCCCACAACTGCGGGCACTGGCCGCCACCCACGGCGTCGACGCACCCGTCGTCGACGGGCTGGTCACCCACCTCGTACAGCGCGGCGTGGTCACCGCGGCACCGCGGGCGCATGTGCGGGCAGCCGTCATCCGGGTGCACGGGGACGGCCCGCTGACCGACCTGCTGATCGCGTCGCTGTGCAACGCGAACGTCCGCGTCAGCCGCACCACCAGAACCAACGCGTGCACCGCACGCCCCGACCTGGTGGTCCTGACCGACTATCTGGTCGCCGATCCCCGGCTGGTCCGCGATCTGTGCGACGCGCGGGTTCCGCACCTTCCGGTGCGGGTGCGCGACGGCACCGGGTTGGTCGGTCCGTTGGTGGTGCCCGGGGTGACGAGCTGTCTGCGGTGCGCCGACCTCCACCGCAGCGACCGGGACGCCTCCTGGCCGGCCATCGCGGCGCAACTGTGCCGCACCGTCGGCAGCGCCGACCGGGCCACCGTGCTGGCCACCGCGGCGCTGGCGCTCAAAGAGATCGACCAGATCGTGCAGACGTTGCGACACGCCGATCCCGGCGCCGCGCCGCCGCCGGCAACGTTGGACACCACCTTGGAATTCGATGTCTCGACCGGGTCGATCGATGCGCGGCGATGGTCGCGCCACCCCGACTGCGCATGCTGACAGCACCGGTCTCCCACTAGTTGGTTGAAGTCACCGCGGGTCGTGGATGATGGAGAACGTGAGTGAGATCAAGCGGGGCAGCGTTGCGCGGAACGCCAAGCTGGCGTCGTTACCGGTCGGCATGGCGGGACGCGCCGCACTCGGCTTGGGCAAACGGCTGACCGGCAAGTCGAAGGACGAGGTCAACGCCGAACTCATGGACAAGGCCGCCCAGCAGCTGTTCACCGTGCTCGGTGAGCTCAAGGGTGGCGCGATGAAGGTCGGTCAGGCCCTGTCGGTGATGGAGGCCGCGATCCCCGAGCAGTACGGCAAGCCGTACCGCGAGGCGCTGACCAAGCTGCAGCGCGAGGCGCCGCCGATGCCGGCCAACCGGGTGCACCGGGTGCTCGACCAGCAGCTCGGCACGAAGTGGCGGGACCGCTTCCAGTCCTTCGACGACAAGGCCGTCGCCTCGGCGAGCATCGGCCAGGTCCACAAGGCCGTGTGGTCCGACGGCCGCGAGGTCGCGGTCAAGATCCAGTACCCCGGCGCCGACGAGGCGCTGCGCGCCGACCTGAAAACCATGCAGCGCATGGTCGGCATCCTCAAACAGCTCGCCCCCGGCGCCGACGTGCAGGGCGTGGTCGACGAGCTGATCGAACGCACCGAGATGGAACTCGACTACCGCCTCGAAGCCGACAACCAGCGCGCCTTCGCCAAGGCGTACGACGGCCATCCGGACTTCGTCGTCCCGCACGTGGTTGCCAGCGCGCCCAAGGTCGTGATCCAGGAATGGATCGAAGGCGTGCCGCTGTCGCAGATCATCCGGGAAGGCACCCAGGAGCAGCGCGACCTGATGGCCACGCGGATGTTCGAGTTCTGCGACGACGCCCCCACCCGGTTGGAGATGGTGCACGGCGACGCCCATCCCGGGAACTTCATGCTGCTGCCCGACAACAAGATGGGTGTCATCGACTTCGGTGCGGTGGCCCCGATGCCCGGCGGCTGGCCGGTGGAGCTCGGCCAGATCCTGCGGTACGCGGTCGACAAGAACTACGACAAGCTGCTGCCCACCATGGAGAAGGTCGGATTCATCCAGAAGGGCCAGCAGGTCTCCACCCGCGAGATCGACGAAATGCTCAAGCAGTACGTCGAACCGCTGGAGGTGCCGGTGTTCCACTACACCCGTAAATGGCTGCAGCGAATGACGACACTGGAACTCGACCGGGCCGCCGGTCAGCTCAAAACCGCTCGGCAGATGGACATTCCGCCGAAGCTGGTGATCCCGATGCGGGTGATCGCGTCGATCGTCGCGATCTCCTGTCAGCTCGACGCCCACGTCGACACGCGTCGCATCGCGATGGAGAAAGTGCCGGGATTCGCCGATCCCGACGCGGTGTGAGCGTCGGGACCGGCTGAATCTCAAGCGGCGACAGGGTCTTTCGCGTCCTTACGCGGACGGCCCCGCGGCCGCTTGCGGGCGATGACGATGCCGCGCTCGAGGATCTCGCCACCCCAGACGCCCCACGGTTCCTGGCGTTCCAACGCCGCGTTCAGGCAGGCCCTCCGGATCGGGCATTCCGCGCACAGCGCCTTGGCGCGTTCGAGGTCACGCGGATCCTCGGCGAACCACAGGTCGGGGTCCTCGACATGGCACGGCACCGCCGGCTCTCGCATTTCGGATGTCGGCGTCTTCTCGCATGTCGGCGAAGACATGTCCGGTCCTCTGCTTTCTGGTCGTTGATTCTCGTCGGTTGTCTTGTCTCTGAACTCTTTTCGATGGATCTGTGACCAGGACTTCGTTGTCGGAAAAACAAGAAGGCCACGGATCCGTGATTGCGGGTCCGTGGCCTGAAGGTGGCGGGTGGGCTAATACCTAGGGATAGCCCCTCACGGACGCGGCAATCGCGCCGGCGGCGGCACGACGCTTACGCGGCGCGGCAGCAGCGGCGGGAACGGGATGCGCGGGATGTACCTGGACAGAGGCACGGAGGGTCCACGACTTGCCGGCAACGCTGACACCGGTGAACTTCTGATTGCTGTTCATGTCTGGCACCCTCCTTTCGCACATGGCACGCGTCTGTGTGCTACGAGGCTAAACCGTACCAGCGAAATCGCACAACATATTTTTGACCAGCGCTTTTGGCGGAATTTTTACGTTTTTTGGCGGCCTTTGACCAACGCGAGAACGTCGGCGCCGAACTGTTCGAGCTTGCGTGCGCCGATGCCGGGGATCGCGACCAGCGCCGCGTCGTCGGTGGGCAGCGACTCGGCGATCGCGATCAGGGTGTTGTCGCTGAACACCACATACGCGGGCACGCTCATCTCCTTGGAGATCCGCAGCCGCCATTCCTTGAGTTCGGCGAGCAGTTCGTCGTCGATGTCCGACGGACACGTCTCACAGCGGCGCAGCATGATGGCCGGTGGAGTTGTCAACTGCGCGTTGCAGATTCGGCACCTCGGTGCGGGGCCGCGCGCCCGGCGCGGCTTGCTGGGGCTGTCGTCGCGCTGGGACTGCGGCGCGATGCCGTTGAGGAAGCGCGACGGGCGCCGGCCCTGCCGACCGCCCGGGTTACGCGCCAGCGCCCAGCTCAGCGTCAGATGAACCCGCGCCCGGGTCACCCCGACGTACAGCAGCCTGCGCTCCTCCTCGACCGGCTCACTGTCGGGGCCGTGCGACAGCGCGTGCGAGATCGGCAGCGTGCCGTCGGCCAGGCCGACGAGGAACACCGCATCCCACTCCAGGCCTTTCGCCGCGTGTAGCGACGCCAGCGTCACGCCCTGCACCACCGGTGGGTGGCGGGAATCGGCGCGTTGGCGCAGCTCGGTCAGCAGGGCGCGCAGGTCCAGTCCGGGCCGCTGCGCGACCTCGTCGTCGACGAGCTGGGCCAGCGCGACCAACGCCTCCCACCGGTCCCGCGCGCGGGTGCCCGCGGGCGCTTCGGCCGTCAACCCGAGCGGTTCGAGGATGGTGCGCACGATCTCGGGCAGCGGACCGTCGAGATCCGGTTGGCGCTCGGCGGTGCGCTGCATCGCCAGCAGAGCCTGGCGGATCTCCTGGCGGCTGAAGAACCCCTCCCCGCCGCGCACCTGGAACGCCACCCCGGCTTCGGTGAGCGCCTCCTCGTAAACCTCGGACTGGGCGTTGATGCGGTAGAGCACCGCGATCTCGGACGCGGCGGTACCGGAGTCGATGAGCGTCTTGATGCTCTTGGCGACCGCGGTGGCCTCGGCGACTTCGTCCGGGTAACCCTTGAACACCGGGTTGGGGCCCGGCGGGCGCTGCCCGACGAGGTGCAGCTTGCTACCCGCCATCCGGCCGCGGGCGGCGGCGATGACCCGGTTGGCCAGCGAGACCACCTGCGGGGTGGACCGGTAGTCGCGTTCGAGCCGGACCACGGCCGCTTCGGGGAAGCGCCGCGAGAAGTCCAGCAGGTAGCGCGGTGAGGCGCCGGTGAACGAGTAGATGGTCTGGTTCGCGTCACCGACGACGGTCAGGTCGTCGCGGCCGCCGAGCCACGCGTCGAGCACGCGCTGCTGCAGCGGGGTGACGTCTTGATATTCGTCGACGACGAAACAGCGATACCGGTCGCGGAACTCCTGCGCGACCGCAGGGTCGTTCTCGATCGCCGCGGCGGTGTGCAGCAGCAGGTCGTCGAAATCCAGCAGCGCGACCCCTTCACGCCGGGTCTTGAGCGTCTCGTAGTGGTCGTAGACCGCGGCGACCTTGGCAGCGTCGAACGGGATGTCGCGTCCGACGTCGGCGACCGCGGCGGCGTAGCCCTCCGGGCTGATCAGCGACGCCTTCGCCCACTCGATCTCGCCGGCCAGATCGCGCACGTTGTCGGTGCCGGTCGGCAGGCCGGCGCGGTTGGCGGCCTGCGCGACCACGGCGAACTTGCTGTCCATCAACTGCCAGTCGGTGTTGCCGACCACCCGGGGCCAGAAATACGACAGCTGCCGGCGAGCCGCCGCGTGGAACGTCTGCGCCTGCACCGCACCGGTGCCGGTGCCGTCGTCGAGCGCGCGCAGCCGGCCGCGCATCTCCCCGGCGGCGCGCTGGGTGAACGTCACCGCCAGCACCTGGCTCGGGGCGACGTGGCCGGCCGTCACCAGATGGGCGATGCGGCGGGTGATGGTGCGGGTCTTGCCGGTGCCGGCACCGGCAAGCACACAGACCGGGCCGCGCGGCGCCAGCACCGCCTCACGCTGCTCTTCGTCGAGATCGCCCAGCAGCAGATCGCGCGACGCCGTGGGAGACATGGCGACCATCATGTCAGCGCAGCCCGACAACCGCGGGCCTCGGGCGGGCATGTCCGGGCCGTCGACTACGTTGAAGCACTTATGAGCACTGACGACGCTGCATTGACCATGTACACGACGACGTGGTGTGGCTACTGCTCGCGCCTCAAGATCGCGCTGAAATCCGCGGGCATCACCTGGACCGAGGTCGACATCGAGGCCGACCCGGCCGCGGCGGAATTCGTCGGCTCGGTCAACGGCGGCAACCACGTGGTGCCGACGGTCAAGTTCGCCGACGGTTCGACGCTGACCAACCCGACCATCCAGCAGGTCAAGGCCAAGCTCGCCGCCTGATTTCTTCGCGAGCAGACGCAAACTCGCCCTTTTCGCGGTGATTTCGCGCGAGTTTGTGTCTGCTCGCGCTCAGTCCTGGGCGGCCCAGGATTCGATGATCTCGCGCGCGATGGAGATCGAGCCGGGCAGCAACAGCCGTGACGTGCCGCCCGAACCCCAGTCTCCCTGATCGAGGGCCTCGCGGACCTCGGCGCGGGTGAACCACTGCGCCTCGGCGATCTCACCGTCGTTGAACGAGAACGGCTGCTCGGGGTCGCCGACCGCGTGGAAGCCGACCATCAGCGAGCGCGGGAACGGCCACGGCTGAGAGCCGAGATACTGCACATCGGTCACCGTGAGGCCGACCTCCTCGGCGATCTCGCGCACCACGCACGACTCGAACGACTCCCCCGCCTCGACGAAACCCGCCAGGATCGAGAACAGCCGCGGCGGCCACACGGTCTGGCGGGCGAGCACCGCGCGGTCGTGGCCGTCGTGCACCAAGCAGATCACCGCCGGGTCGATGCGCGGGAACTCCTCGTGGCCGGTGACCGGATTGATCCGCGCCCAACCGCTCTTGATCACCTTGGTCGGGGTGCCGTCGACCGGGCTGAATCGCGCGCTGTCATGCCAGTTCAGCAGCGCGGTCGCGGTCGCGACCAGCTGAGCGCTGACGTCGTCGAACACGTCGCCGGCGCGGCGCAGGTCGAGCACCTCGACCGGGCCATCGGAATCCTGCGGCGGTTTCAGGTCCGACCGCAGCGCCCATACGTGTCTGCCGTCGTCGAGCCTGCCGAGAAACACCGCGTTCTCGGGCGGGGAGGCACCGGCATCGGAGGCGCGGTTGAGCACCGCACGGCCGCCGGAGATGAGCACCTGGCTGCGCCGGTCCACGCGCAGCAGCAGCGCATCGGCCCAGCCGGCCACGGCGGCGTCGATGTCGGTGCGCAGCGTGTCGGCGCGGTCGGCGCCGACACGCGACAACAGCGGCACGTTGCGGAGCCGGAAACCCGGGCTGTTGACCGGGTTGGTGGCGTGGTCGCTCATCGGGGCACTTTCCTCTTCATCGATGGCTCCTCGCGCAAGCGCTCGTCGCGGCGCAAGCGCTCATCGCTGCCTTCTGCTCTTCATCGATGGCTCCTCGCGCAAGCGCTCGTCGCGGCGCAAGCGCTCATCGGTCCTCGTCTGCGGAACGGATGTACAACAACCGGTCCCCCAACTCCAGCGCGTCGACGTCGGGTTCGTCGACGCGGTACAGCTTGCTGCCGCGCACCACGCCCAGCACGATGTCGCTCTGGTGGCGCGGCGATCCGCCGGCCTCCTTCGGAGTGACCTCGCGCTCGGAGATCGCGAAACCGCGGTCCGGCGTCAGCAGGTCCTCCATCATTTCGACGACGCTGGGGGTCTGGACGGCGATGCCGAGCAGCCGGCCCGCCGTCTCGGAGGTGACCACAGTCGAATCCGCGCCGGACTGCTTGAGGAGATGTTCGTTGTCGCTCTCGCGCACCGCGGCGATGATCTTCGCGTTCGGCGCGAGCTCGCGGGCGGTGAGTGTGACCAGCACCGCGGTGTCGTCACGGTTGGCCGCGACGATGATCGTCTTCGCGTGTTGAGCGCCCGCCAGGCGCAGCACCTCGGAGTCGGTGGCAGTCCCGCGCACCGTCACCAGGCCCGCGCTCTTGGCGCGCTCCAGCGCGGCGTTGTCCTCGTCGACCACGACGATGTCCCCGGGGGCGATCTCGTCGCCGACCATCGCCGCGGCCGCCGTCCGGCCCTTGGTGCCGTATCCGACGATGATGATGTGGTTGCGCAACCTGCTCCTCCATCGCTGGATTTGGTAGACCTGACGCGATTGCGTGGTGAGGGTTTCGACGGTCGTACCGATCAGCACGATCAGGAACGCCACCCGTAGCGGGGTGATCACCAGGACGTTGACCAGTCGCGCTTCGGGAGTGATCGGCGTGATGTCGCCGTAGCCGGTCGTCGACAGCGACACCGTCGCGTAGTACAGGCAGTCCAGGAACGACAGGGGGTTGTCCTGGGCGTCGCGATAGCCGTCGCGGTCGAGGTAGACGATCAGCACCGCGGCGAACAACGCCCCCAGCGCATAGATGACGCGGACCGTGATGCGTCGCGCCGGGCTGACCATCTCGGTCGGGATCTGCACCCGGTCGGTCAGCGCGTGGACCGGCATATCGGCCAACGACTGATCGAACCGGCGCACCCGCCGGCGGAGGCGTCCCTTAGCCATGAGGGCCGATCAGGGAGTGAGGCAGCCGCACCCGCACAATGTAATCATGTCCACCTCCTCATCCGCGCTGCAGCGGATCACCACTTCTTCGCGCGGCGCCAAGATGGGCGCCTGGCTGGTCGGGATGGGGGTTCTGCATTTCGCGGCCCCGAAGCCCTTCGACTCCATCGTTCCGGAGGAACTTCCGGGCACCGCCCGCTTCTACACCTACGCCTCCGGGGTGGCCGAGATCGGCGTCGGGGGCCTGCTGCTCGCACCGCAGACCCGCAGACTGGGTGCGTTGTCGGCGATCGCGCTGTTCCTCGGCGTGTTCCCCGGCAACGTGAACATGGTGCGGCTGTGGTTCCAGGACCCCAGCAAGTCGCTGCCGATGCGGATCGGGGCGATCGCCCGGCTGCCGCTGCAGATCCCGATGATCACGCGGGCCTGGAAGATCTACAAGGAGAGCTGACCGGTTCCCCTCAGGCGACCTCCTCCTCGCCGGCCTCGGTCAACAGCGCGACCAGTTCGTCCTCGTCGGGCAGTGTGCCGGGCATCAGCGTGCGACCGCACCGCACATAGTGGAACGCGGCCCGTACCGCCGACGGCGGGCAGCCGTGCAGCCGCGCCCACGCCAGCCGGTACACCGCCAACTGAAGACCGTTGCGCTGCAACTCTTCTGGGTCCGACGGCATCTCGCCGGTCTTCCAGTCCACAATCGTGACGGCACCGTCGTCGTCGGCGAACACGGCGTCGATGCGGCCACGCACCACCCGGCCTGCGAGCATCATGTCGAACGGCACCTCCACATCCACCGGGGTACGCGCCGCCCACGGCGACACCGCGAACGCCGCCTGCAACTCCTCCAGCTCTCCGCGGTCCTGCCGGTCCGCGTCGACGGCACCGGGCAGATCATCGAGGTCGAACAGTTTTTCGGCCTGGAAATATCGCTGCACCCATTCGTGAAACGCCGTACCCAGCAGGGCCTGCGAATCGGGGCGGCGCGGAAGCCGCCGTTGCAGCCGCTGCGCCACCGCCTCCGGGTCGCGGCCCAGTTCGACCATCGCGCTGACCGACAGCTGCGCGGGCAGCACCGGGACCGGCGGGCGCGCAGCCGATTCCCGTTCGGCCAGCAGGGCGTCCACATCGGCGGCCCAGCCGTGCACATCGGGCAGACCCTGCGGATCACTCTTGGCCGTCATGGTCACCAGGGTCGCCCCGCGGTCGACGTCGCTCCGGCGGGTGCCTGCCGGGTCGACCGGCCACACGGCTTCGACGACACGGTCCCGCAGCGGGTTCGGGGAGCCGTCGGCGGGAGCATCAGCCCACACGTCGACGGCGCCGCACGGCTGTCCCACCTCGATCGAGCGGTCGATGACGTCCTTGAGTTCGGTCAGGAACGTCGACGGCCCCCGCGGCTTGGATTCGGTGGCGCCCCAGTGATGGCCCGACACCAGCAGCATCTGCTCGGCCCGGGTGATCGCCACGTACAACAGCCGACGCTCCTCGTCGGTGCGACGCTGCTCCAGGTTGCGCTTGTGGTCGTTGATCTTGTCCGACAACCCTTTCCGATCACTGACATCGGAGGTGTCGAGCACCGGGACACCGTGGTCGGACACCGTCGCGCAGTCCCCGCGCAGCAGCGGCGGTAGATCGGCGGCGTCGGTGAGCCAGGTGCGCGGTGACGCGGTCGACGGGAACACCCGCCCGGACAGGTGCGGCACCGCGACGATCTGCCATTCCAGGCCTTTGGCGGCGTGCACGGTCAAGATCTGCACCCGCTCGGACGACACCGCAACCTCTGCCGGGGCCAGTCCGTTCTCCACCTCCTCCGCGGTGTCCAGGTAGGCCAGCAGCCCTGAGACCGTCGGATGTCCCCGCGACGCGAAGTCGGCGACCACGTCACCGAACGCGTCGAGATGTTCGGTTCCCGACCAGCCCGCCGAGACCGGTTGCGCGGCACGGACTTCGGCGTCGATACCGAGGGTCCGGCGTACCTCGGCCACCAGATCGGGAAGCGGGCTGTCGAGGTGTGCCCGCAGCATGGTCAGCTCACGGGCCAGCGCGACGATGCGGGCGTGACCGGCCGCGGAGTACGCGTCGGCGGGACCTGGGTCGCAGATCGCATCGGCCAGGCATGCGCCGTCGGCGTCGGAGTCGAGCTGCGCGACGATCTCGTCGGTCGCCGCCATCGAGTCCGGCTTCGGTGCGCCGCCGACGAGCGTCACCGCGCGCCGCCACAGCGCCGCGACGTCGCGCGCCCCGAGGCGCCACCGCGGCCCGGTCAGCACCCGCACCGCCGCGGCACCGGCGGTCGGGTCGGCGCACAGCCGCAGCATCGCCACCACGTCGGCGACCTCGGGCACCGCGAGCAACCCGGCCAGCCCGACCACCTCGACCGGCACCCCGCGCCGGGTCAGCGCATCGGCCATCGGTGCGGCATCGGCGTTGCGGCGCACCAGCACTGCCGCCGTCGGTGGGGCGCCCGACGCCGAGACCTCCCCGTGCCACTGCGCGGCGAGCCGGTCAGCCACCCAGTCGCGTTCGGCCTCGACGTCGGGCAGCAGCGCCGCGCGCACCGTGCCGGGCTCGGCGCCGGGCCGGGGCTGCAACGCCCGCACCGCCACCGACCGGTGGCGCGCATCCAGAGACACCTCGTTGGCCAGGTGCAACACCTCCGGCGGATTGCGCCAGCTGGTACGCAGCTCCAGCGTCGGCGCCGGGGTGCCGTCGGAAAGCGGAAAGTCCGTGGTGAAGCGCGGCAGATTGGTCGCCGACGCACCCCGCCAACCGTAAATGGACTGGATCGGGTCGCCCACAGCGGTCAGGGCCAGACCGTCGTCGGCGCCGCCACCGAACAGCGACGACAGCGCGACCCGCTGCGCGTGCCCGGTGTCCTGGTATTCGTCGAGCAGCACCACCCGATAGCGTTGGCGCAGTTGCTCGCCCACCTCCGGATGGGTGGAGGCCAGCCGGGCGGCCGAGGCCATCTGCATCCCGAAGTCCATCACGCGCTCCTCACGCATCCGGCGGTGCAGCGCGTCGATCAGCGGCACCAGCATGGTGCGTTCGGTCTGGGTGCCCAGCATCCGCAGCAACCACTGGCTCGGACCCTTGTCGCGCTGATATCGGCCCGCGGGCAGATGGTGCACGAGCCGGTCCAGCTCGACGTGGGTGTCGCGTAGTTGCGCGGTGTCGACGAGGTGTTCGGAGAGCTGGCCGGCCAACCGCAGCACCATCGCGGTGATCGACGCCGGCGACTTGTCGGTGTCAAGGGCATCCGGATGCTCGCAGACCACGCGGAACGCCAACTGCCACAGTTCGGTTTCGCCGAGCAGCCGGGTGTCGGGTTCCACCGGCAACATCAGCCCGAACTCGCGCAGCAGGTTCCCGGCGAACGCGTGGTAGGTGCCGATGGTGACCGGGTCGTCGGCAAAGTCCGTACCCGGGATCGTCAGGCCGGCCCCGGCCAGCCGCGCCAGCCGGGACCGCACGCGGCGGAGCAACTGTCCGGCGGCCTTGCGGGTGAACGTCAGCCCCAGCACCTCGCCGGGTGTCGCGTACCCGTTGGCGACCAGCCACACCACCCGCGCGGCCATCGTCTCGGTCTTGCCCGCCCCGGCACCGGCGATGACGACGAGGGGGCCGGGCGGCGCGGCGATCACGGCGGCCTGCTCGTCAGTCGGCTCGAAAAGTCCCAATGCCCTGGACAGTTCGGCCGGGCTGTAGCGCGGTGTGCTCATGTGTCGCTCCTGGTGTCCTGCGCCGGGCACATCGCCCGTACCGGGCAATGGGCGCAACCGTCGTTGACCCGGGCGACGAACTCGGGGCCCTGCGTCGCGGCCGCGGCCTGATGGATCTCGGTCTGCCAGTGTTCCCGCCCCTGTGCGGTCATCGGGTCCTGGTGGCGTTCGGTCGCGGCGCCGCCGGTGGTCTTGCCGAGATAGACCAACCGTCCCCCACCGGGCTGGTCACCGTCGGAGACAAGGCCGGCGGCGACGGCCAGCTGGTACAGCGCCAGCTGGGCGTGCTCTTGGGCGTCGCCCTTGGTGACCGGGCTCTTCCCGGTCTTGATGTCGACGACGACGAGGCGGCCCTCGCTGTCGCGCTCCAGCCGGTCCAGCCGGCCCCGGATCCGCACCGCGGGCCCGTCACCGTCGGCATCACCGACCACCCCGTCGACGTCGATCTCGGTGCCGACCTCGGTGAGCTGCGCCCGGCTGTCAGTGCGCCACCGCAGGAAGGTCTCCAGCATCTCCAGATGCCGGGACAGCTCGTTGTCGGAGTGCCACTGGGCATCGAAAGGCAGTTTTTTCCAGACCTTTTCGAGATCATTGAGCAGTACCGACTCCGGCTTCGCCGACTCCGACACCAGCGCGTGCACCAGCGACCCCAGCGTCGAGCGCACATCGCGGCTCCGCGCACCGCCGTGGCGTTCCAACAGCCAGCGCAGCGGACAATCGGACAGCATCTGCAGCGTCGACGGTGACAGCGTGACCACATGGTCGTCGCCGTCCCACAGTGGCTCCTGCGTGGACAGTTCGCGGGCCCCGTACCAGGACGCCGGATGGGCACCGTGCACGCCGGCCTCGGCGAGCCTCGCCAACTGTGCCGCGGCACAGGCTCGCTCACTGTCGGTGACGGCGTCGGGTGCGGCGCACACCACCGACCGCAGCCGGCCGACCAGCGCTGCGGGCGCGAGCACGCGGGGCGCGCGGATCGGCAGCGCCGGCTCAGGGACGGGTTCGGTGGCCACCGCGGTGAGCTCGGCGCAGAACGACGACGGCAGCATCGCGTCGTCGCCGGAGTCGCTGTCGACCGCGGTGACGAGCAGCCGGCTGCGGGCCCGGCCCATCGCGGCGATCAGCAGCCTGCGTTCCTCGGCCAGCAGCGGTGCGCGGCTGGACAGCCGCTGCCCCTCGGCGGCCACCCCGTCGATGACGTCGACCAGATGCTGGGTGGCCAGCACCCCGCCGCGCGGAGAGACGTTGGGCCACAGCCCTTCCTGCATGCCGGCGAGGACCACGAACTCCCATTCGCGGCCCAGCGCGGAGTGCGCGCTGACCAGTGCGACCCCGTCACCGTCGCGCTCGTCGCCACGGCCCGGGGGTAGCGACAACCCGGTGATGTGGTCGACCAGCCCGCGCAGCGATGCGCCCGCGGTGCGATCGACGTACTGCTCGGCGACGTCGAACAGCGCGGTGACCGCATCAAGGTCACGGTCGGCCTGCGCGGCAGCGGGCCCGCCCCGTTCGGCCGCGGCCAGCCAGCGCTTCTGCAGCCCGGAACGGTTCCACGCCTGCCACAGCGTGTGCCGCGGATCGCAGCCGTCCTGGGCGCTGCGCCGGGCGGCGGTCAGCACGGCGCGGACCCGGCGCAACGCGCGGGCCTGCTCGTCGGGCAGCTGCCCGGCATCGCGCCGCAGCGCGTCGACCAGCAGCTCGCCGAAACTACTGTCGCTGTCGGGTGTCGCACGCCGCAGCGACCGGCGCAGCTGCCGCAGCGACACCGGATCGACCCGCCCGATCGGGCCCGTCACCAACGCCAGCGCGCGCTCCCCGTCGAGCCGATCCTCGGTGGCCTCCAGCACCGTCAGCAGCGCGCGGACCGCCGGCTGATTCGCCAGCGGCACATCGGTGTGCGGTTCGTCGACGGGCACCCCCGCCGCGGTCAGCGCCCGCCCCAGCGAATCCCCCATCCGCGGCACGGAGCGCACGATCACCGCCATCTGCGCCCACGGCACGCCGTCGACGAGGTGGGCGCGCCGCAGCGCGTCGGCGATCAGCGTCGCCTCGGCGTGCGGCGACGCCGCGATACGCACGGCCACCGAACCCGGTCCGTCGCACCCGGTGTAGTCGCGCGTGGCGTCGGGTCCGGGCAGTCGCCGCGCGACCGCGGCGATCGCGTCGGCCACCGGTGCCACGCACCGATGCGAGCGGGTCAGCGTCAGCGCGGCACCGTCTCCGCGCAGCAGCGCAGGATCGGCGCCGCGGTACCCGAACACCGTCTGCTGTGGATCGCCGGCGATCACCGTCAGCTCCGCGCCCGCCGCGAGCACCTGCACCAGGCGCGCGGCCTGCGGATCCAGGTGCTGGGCGTCGTCGACGAGCAGCAGTTGCACCCGCGCGCGTTCGGCGGCCAGCAGCTCGGCGTCCATCGCGAAGGCCTCCAGCGCGGCGCCGACGAGCTCGGCGGCACCGAGAGCGGGCACCGTCGCCTGCGGCGCCGCCATGCCCACCGCCGAACGCAGCAGCATGATCTGCTCGTAGGCCTGCGCGAAACGGCCCGCGGCCTGCCATTCCGGGCGACCGGCCTGACGTCCGATGCGTTGCAACGCAACCGGATCGATGCCGCGCTCACTGCACCGCGCCATCAGGTCACGCAACTCGGTGGCGAAGCCGACTGTGGTCAACGCCGGACGCAGCCGCTGCGGCCACCGCACCGGGGACGCGTCGCCGTCCTCGACGTCACCGGCGAGCAGCTCACGGATGATGCCGTCCTGTTCGGCGCTGGTGATCAACCGCGGCGGCGGGCTGCCGTTGCGCTGTGCGGCCAGCCGCAGCACCGCGAAGGCATAGGAGTGCACGGTCCGTACCAGCGGCTCACGAACCGCCTCCCGCCCCCCAGCACCCAGCAGCGCCGACGTGATCGACGCCCGCACCCGCGCGCTCAGCCGGGATGAACCCGTCAGCAGCAGAACCGATTCCGGATCACGGCCCGCCGCGATCTGGGCGACCGCAGTGTCGACGAGCAGGCTGCTCTTGCCGGTGCCCGGCCCGCCCAGCACGCGAACGGTGCCCCGCATGTCCCGTCGGCCGAGGGCATCGGGCGTCAGTTCGGTGTGTGGCGCGGACATGCACGCATGACATCACGGCGGTACGACAAGTCCCCCTCACCTGGCCTCCGCACAGCGGGCCTGGCAGCATCGGCGTGGTGACCGACGTGTTGTGCACCTACTGCTTCGGCCCGCCCGGACCCGCCCGCGTGCTGGCGATCCACGGGCTGACCGGACACGGCAAGCGGTGGGAGACGCTGTTCGCCGACCACCTGCCCGACGTCGCGGCGCTGGCACCGGACCTGCTCGGGCACGGCCGGTCGTCGTGGGATGCGCCGTGGACGATCGACGCGAACGTGGCAGCGCTGGGCGCCCTCCTGGACGCCGAGGGCGGCGGCCCGGTGGTGGTGGCGGGGCATTCGTTCGGAGGCGCGATCGCGCTGAACCTCGCTGCGGCACGGCCGGATCTGGTCGCCGGACTGGTGCTGCTCGATCCCGCCGTCGGCCTGGACGGACGCTGGATGCGCGAGGTCGCCGAGGACATGTACAGCTCGCCGGACTACACCGACCGCGAGGAGGCCCGCGACGAGAAGCTGCATGGCTCGTGGGGCGAGGTCGATGAGTCCGAACTCGACCGCGAACTCGACGAACACCTCGTCGACTACCCCGGCGGCCGGGTGGGCTGGCGCATCAGCATCCCCGCGATGCTGTGCTACTGGAGCGAACTGACCCGTCCGGCGGTCGTGCCCCGCGACGGCACCCGCACGACCTTGGTGCGCGCCACCCACACCGATCCGCCGTATGCCGGCGCCGACCTGATCGCCGCGCTCGACGCAGGCCTCGGCGACGATTTCACGCTGCTGGAATGGGAGTGCGACCACATGGTGCCGCTGGCCCGGCCCGCCGAGACCGCAGCGGTGATTCGCGACCACCTCGGCTGACATGGCCGCGATCACCGAGGAACAGGTCGAGACGGTACGCACGCTGGTCGCGGCGATCCCGCCGGGGCGTGTCGCGACCTACGGTGACATCGCCGCCGCCGCAGGGCTTTCCAGCCCCCGCATCGTCGCGTGGATCATGCGCACGGACTCCGCGGATCTGCCCTGGCACCGGGTGATCCCGGCGTCGGGCCGTCCCGCGCCGCACCTGGCGACCCGTCAACTCGAACGGCTGCGCGCCGAAGCCGTGTTGGCCGTGGACGGCCGTATTCCGCTGCGGGAGTATCGGCACGCCTTCTGACGCGCCGAGCCCGGCGTCATGGTCGTGGATCTGGCCCAAACCACAGCCGGGAACCTCAGTTCGGCGAAACCCGGGCGTCAGAGCGCCAACCGGACCAGCGACGCCGTACGCGCCAGACCCGGGAACGCCGCGGCCGTCGACCGCGGATGCAGCGCGTGCACCGCCAACCGGAAGATCAACGCCCGCAACAGCATCTGCGGCCACTCCGGTAGCGCCGACCAGCGTTCGATCAGCGCGTCGTCGGCCTCACCCCAGGACAGCGAGTCCACCACGACCACCCCTGCCGCCCACGCCGGCGGACGCCAGTACGGGGTGATGTCGGTGATGCCCGGGGCCGCGGTGCCCGCGAAAAGCACTGTGCCGTAGAGATCCCCGTGCACGAGCTGGCTGGGGCTCTTGGTCGGCCGACGCAGGGTGGCGAGCTGGTTGATCAGCTCGATCGACTTCTGGCCGTCGGCCGCACCGGGACCGACGCGGGCGCCCGGCGGCAGCGCGTGCAGCGGCCGTTCCTCCCACGCCGCGCGGTCGGCGGCGATGAACACGTCGACGTCGCCCCACGGCGCGATGGGCGGTTGGGTCAGAAACCGCGGACGCTCCAGTTTGGCCATCGCCTCGTGCAGGCGCACCGCCGCCGAGACGACCTCGTCGTGGCGGGGTTCCGGGGTGCCCGCGACGTAGGTGTCGGCGCGCCAGCCGGCGACGACGTACCGGCCGTCGGTAGAGCGCACCGGGCGGGCCAGCCGCACCCCGTCGACGAACAACGTCTCACGGACCTTCGCCGACCAGGCGGCGCGGGCATGGTCGGCGACCATCGACAGCACCACCTCACCGCAGCGCCAGCCACCCTCCCAGTTCGAGCCCAACGGTGCGGGTTGCACGCCGGACAGCCCGAACGCTGCGAGTACATGCTGTGGCGGGCGCTCTGCAGTCACCGCCACAGCCTAAGCGCCGCGACCGCGAACCCCGCGTTAGTACATCACCATGTCGGGTTCGAGTTGTTTGCCCCAGGCCACGATCCCGCCCTGCACGTGCAGCGCGTCGGAGAATCCGGCCTTCTTGACGATGGCCAGCACCTCGGCCGAGCGGATGCCGGTCTTGCAGTAGAACACCGGGGTGCGGTCGGTCTTCAGCTTCGACAGCGCCGCACCGGATTCGAAGGCACCCTTCGGGATCAACTCCGCGCCCTCGATGTGGTTGATGTCCCACTCGACGGGTTCCCGGACATCGATCAGCGCCAACGGTTTACCGGAGTCCATCAGCTCGCGCAGCTCGCGCGGCGTGATGGTGGATTCGGCAGCGGCCTCGGCGGCGGCGTCGGAGACCACACCGCAGAACGCCTCGTAGTCGATCAGCTCGGTGATCTTCGGCGTCGACGGGTCCTTGCGGATCTTGATGGTCCGGTAGCTCATGTCGAGGGCGTCGTAGACCATGAGCCGGCCCAGCAGCGGATCGCCGATACCGGTGATGAGCTTGATCGCCTCGGTGCCCATGACCGACGCGATCGACGCGCACAGGATGCCGAGCACGCCGCCCTCGGCGCACGACGGGACCATCCCCGGTGGCGGCGGCTCCGGGTAGAGGTCGCGGTAGTTCAGGCCCAGCCCGTTCGGGGCGTCCTCCCAGAAGATCGACACCTGACCTTCGAAGCGGAAGATCGAGCCCCACACATACGGCTTGCCCGCCAGCACGGCCGCGTCGTTGACGAGATAGCGCGTCGCGAAGTTGTCCGTGCCGTCCAGGATCAGGTCGTACTGGCTGAACAGGTCGACGGCGTTGTCCGGTTCGAGCCGGAACTCGTGCAGGTTCACGGTGACCAGCGGATTGACCTCGAGGACGGATTCCTTGGCGCTCTGCGCCTTGGACCTGCCGATGTCGGACTGGCCGTGGATGATCTGGCGCTGCAGATTGGATTCGTCGACGACGTCGAACTCGACGATGCCGATCGTGCCGACACCCGCGGCGGCCAGGTAGAGCAGTGTCGGCGAGCCGAGCCCGCCCGCGCCGATGACGAGGACGCGCGCGTTCTTCAGGCGTTTCTGCCCGTCCAGACCGAGATCGGGAATGATCAGGTGGCGGCTGTAGCGCGCGACCTCTTCGCGGGTGAGTTCAGCCGCTGGTTCTACCAGCGGCGGCAACGGTGTCGACACCGACTATCTCCTTGGTTGGCTGTATGACCCATCTCAGCAGGTACGGAATTCAACAGCAACGAGGGCCCGACGCTTCCCGCACGCTCGGGCCCGGTCAGCGCGCGGGCCGGCACGAGAATCGCGGCGCGGCGGCGCGCAGACACGCACGCTCGCGGTGCGAGGCGAGGTGGCTCGAGCCGCCGGTGGTACTGCCCGCTGATCAGGCGATCGGGTACGGCCAGGGGTTGAAGCGGCAGGTCAGGTTGTCCGGGGTGACCGTGCCCGGGTCGAAGCGGGCCGCGTCGGTGTTGTTGGTCGAGAACGTCTGCTGCATCATGATCGGCGCCAGCGCCCCGTTCTCGGCGCACTGCTCGTGTCGTTGGTAACCGATCGCGTGACCGACCTCATGGTTGATCACGTACTGCCGGTAGGACCCGATGTCGCCCTGGAACGGCACCGCGCCGCGCACCCAGCGCGCCTCGTTGATGAACACCCGCGGCTGGCCGTCGAAGGCGGGGTTGTAGCAGGACGCCTCGAGCTGGATGTCGTAGCCGCAGCCGTCGCGGATCGTCATCGGGGAGGTCAGCGAGACCCGGAAGTCGGGCTCCACCCCGGAGGCGCCGTCGACACGGGTGAACGCGAACTGCGGATTGTGCGTCCAGCTCTTCGGATTTGCCAGCGTCTCGCTGACCATGCGGGCGAAGCCCTCGTCGCCACCGAAGCTGGTGGTGTCCACTCCGTCCTCGACCTCGACGGTGTAGGTGAAGACCTTCGTGGTGCCCTGGCCGACCTGGGGCAGCGCGCCCGGCACGATATGCCAGGTGCGGGCGCCGGCCTCGGTGAACGGGCCACCCTGCGGCAGGATTCCGGTGGGCAGATTCGCGTCGAATTGGGTCAGCCCCTTCGGCGGGGCGCCGACGATGGAGGTGCTCGGCACGCCGATCGTCGGCGGTCCCTGCACCGGGCCTTCCTCTTCGAGCGCCTGCGGCGCACTGGTTCCGGTGATGGTCTGGTAGATCACGACCGCGGTCAGGAGCACCAGAAACGGCAGCGCATAGGCCCGCCAGCCGTAGGTGGAGACGAACCGGCCGATCCAGGTCTGCTTGCGCCAGCGCTTGTGCTCGTCACGGTTGGACCGGACCCGGCCCGGCTGTTCGGCCAGGGGATCGCGCTGGGCGCGCAGTGGCTCGCGCCACTCGTCGCGCAGCACCGGCACGCGACCGCCCCCGTGACGCTCTGGACCCATTTCGCCCCCTGGCGTGCGGGAGTCGTAGGTCACCGAAACAGGATGACACAGGTCAGCGCCGTTGCTGATCCGGCGCGCCACCGAAGTACATGCCCAAGTGCCGCTTTCGCGGCTCGCGGCGTTGCTGTGTGCGCCCTGACGCGCACGCTGCGCAGACGGTAGTAGTGTCAGTCGCAACGTAAAGAAGCCGCCGTTCGCGCCGGCTGTAGATGTCGAGGTTCTGATGAGCGAACTCGCCAAGACGGCGCCGCGGCGAGGGGGCCAGCCGGCAAACGGCACCGGTGCCCCGACC
This sequence comes from Mycolicibacterium parafortuitum, assembly GCF_010725485.1. Classification (NCBI taxonomy): domain Bacteria; kingdom Bacillati; phylum Actinomycetota; class Actinomycetes; order Mycobacteriales; family Mycobacteriaceae; genus Mycobacterium; species Mycolicibacterium parafortuitum. The sequence goes on from NZ_AP022598.1 coordinate 5,878,911, forward strand.
GTTGCCCGGCGTGGCAACCGTCTGCCGCGCGATGAGCGCCGGGGTCAACTACTGGCCGCGGCCAGCGAGGTGTTCGTCGACCGCGGCTATCACGCCGCCGGAATGGACGAAATCGCCGAACGCGCCGGGGTGAGCAAGCCCGTTCTCTACCAACACTTCTCGTCGAAGGTGGAGCTCTACCTGGCGGTACTACAGCGGCACGTCGACAACCTTGTCTCGGGCGTCCGGCAGGCGTTGCGCACCACCACCGACAACCGTCAGCGGGTGCGCGCGGCGGTGCAGGCGTTCTTCGACTTCATCGACCACGACAGCCAGGGCTACCGGCTGATCTTCGAGAACGACTACGTCACCGAACCGCAGGTCGCGGCCCAGGTGAAGGTCGCCACCGAGTCGTGCACCGACGCGGTGTTCGACCTGATCAGCCACGACTCCGGTCTCGAACCCCACCGGGCCCGCATGATCGCGGTCGGGCTGGTGAGCATCAGCGTCGACTCGGCGCGCTATTGGCTCAACAACGACCGCCCGATCGACAAGGACGACGCCGTCGAGGGCACCGTGCAGTTCATCTGGGGCGGGCTGTCCCACGTCCCGCTGACGCGGTCCTAGCCCCGAACCCAGCCCCGAAAGGCATTCCGCGCGGCGCCCCCTGCGACGCTCCACGCGGAATGCGCGTTCGGTGGACTCAGCGGGTGGCTTCCGAGCCGACGACGCCGAATCCGACGCGGCGGGAGTCGGCGGCACCGATCTCGACGTAGGCGATGCGGGCCGACTGCACCAGGTACCTGCGGCCCTTCTCGTCGGTGAGACTCAGCACGGCCGGCTCACCGCTGAGTGCATCGGCGACCAACTTCTCCACCTCAGCCGGCGTCTGCGCGCTGGCGAAAACCAGTTCGCGCGGGCTGTCGGTGACACCGATCTTGACCTCCACGGTGGGGCCCCTTCTGTTCGAGTGCTCGTCTACTCCAAGGAGGCTAGTGGACGTCGGCCCGGCACGGCGGAGCCGCCACCCCGCCCTCGCCCAGGGCGAACATCGGTCGTCCGCGCGATCGGCCGGAGCCGGCATAACAGCGGGGCGATCGAACCGAGTCCCGACCGTGACCGCCCAGGGCGCGCGTCAGCCTCATCCGTCACTTCTGCCTCAGTAGCATCGGGCGCGAAACCGGATAAAGGATGACTGGAAAGCTTCATGAACAGGCCTTATACCGCGCAATCCCCGTACTCGCTGACGCCGACGGAGCGCCTCCGCAGCAGCCGCGGCAGTGGACGGCGAGGCAGCCGATACGGCGGCCATGGCAGTGATGTCGACGAGCTGGACCGCTACGGCGATCTGGACACCGACGCGCTCCCGCCCTACCCCGGGGACGACTACACGGCCGACTATGAGGACGCCGAGAACTACGACGACTACCTCGACGAGGCCCGCATCGACCGGCGCTGGATGTGGATCGCCGGGGTGGCCGGGGCGATCCTGTTCGTCGCGGTGATCACCGCGAGCATGATCCTCGGCGGCGGCGACAGCGGTTCGGTGTCGGCGACGGTGGCGTCCCCGCTGCCGACCTCCAGCGCGCCGGAGCCGTCCGCGGCGCCCGCCCCGCGCGTCGCGGTGCCCGCCCCGTCACTGCCCGCCGAGACCGTCACGACCGTGACCCCGTCCGCCGAGACACCGGCGCCGGTTCCGGAAGCTCCCGCACCCGTGCTGCCCGCCCCGCAGGCCGCGCCGCCGCCGGCCCCGCCCGCGGGCACCGTGACCTACCGGATCACCGGCAACCGGGCGCTGCTCGACCTGGTCACGGTGATCTACACCGACGCCCAGGGAGCCCTGCAGACCGACGTGAACGTGGCGCTGCCGTGGACCAAGACCATCGTGCTGGATCCCGGAGTGACGCTGAGCTCGGTGACCGCGACCAGCGTGTCCGGTCAGCTCAACTGCGCGATCCTCGACGCCAACGGCTCGGCGCTGGCCGTGCAGAACAGCAACTCGATCATCACCAACTGCACCCGGTAGCGGTTCAGGCCAGGCCGAGCTCGGCCATCCGGCGGTTGTGGGTGTTCTGCAGCGTGTCGAAGAATTCCGACATCTGCGACAGCCCGCCGCCGGCCATCACCAGGTCGACGAGCTCGTCGTGGTCGGCCATCACGAACTGAGCCTGGGTGATCGCCTCGCCGAGCAGCCGCCGCGACCACAGCGCCAGCCGGTGCCGTTGCCGATCGCTCGCGGTGACCGCCGACTGCACCTCGGCGACGACGAACTGCGAGTGCCCGGTCTCCGACAGCACCGAGCGCACCACCTCGGCGGCCTCGGGAGGCATCACGTCGGCGATCTGCAGGTAGAAATCAGCGGCCAGCGCGTCCCCGATGTAGGTCTTGACGAGCGCTTCCAGCCAGGTGCTCGGGGTGGTCAGCCGGTGATAGTTCTCCAGCGCGGGTGCGTACCGGGTCATCGCCGGGACGACGTCGACGCCACGGCGTTCCAGCGCGTCGCGCAGCACTTCGTAGTGCTGCATCTCGGCGGCGGCCATGCTGGCCATGTTGATGCGGCCGCTGAGGTTCGGCGCCATCCTGGCCTCTTCGGTGAGCCGGTAGAACGCGGCCACCTCACCGTAGGCGAGCAGCGCGAACAGCTCGTTGATGCCGGCGTGGTCGAGTGAAATCGGTGCCGCGTCGGCATGGCCCGGCTCGTCCCCCGGGCTACCCGTCGGGGCGGAGGCAGCGGCCGCAGACGGCGTCGAATTCATGCCCCAACCTTAGACTCCGGCACCGGCGATGCGGCTTCTGAGCAGTCGACCGGCTACCATGGTCGTGGTGTCGGCGTTCGTGCCGACGGATCGAACCAGGTCACGCCGGCAAATTCGCCGCAGACACCTAGGTAATGTGCGTGCACGCGGTGGCCCGCCTCCTCAGCGCAGGGCCCGCGAAGTTCTCTTCACAACTCGTGCGCGCGTGGACACGCATGAGGAACCAGTGAAAGGCTTCGTCTACCGAGCATGACTCCAGTGACAACGCACCCGAACCCCACATTCGCCCAGCTCGGAGTGCGCGACGAGATCGTCCGCGCCCTCGCCGAGAACGGCATCGAACACGCCTTCGCGATCCAGGAGCTGACGCTTCCGCTGGCGCTGGCCGGCGATGACCTGATCGGTCAGGCCCGCACCGGCATGGGCAAGACCTTCGCCTTCGGCGTCCCGCTGCTGCACCGCATCACCTCCGACCCGGAGCGGCCGCTGACCGGCATCCCGCGCGCGCTCGTCGTCGTCCCGACCCGTGAGCTGTGCATCCAGGTCTACGAAGACCTCGTCGGCGCCTCCAAGTACCTCAAGGCCGACGAATCCCGCAAGCTGACGGTTACCGCGATCTACGGCGGACGTCCCTACGAGCCGCAGATCGAGGCGTTGCAGAAGGGCGTTGACGTCGTCGTCGGCACCCCGGGCCGCCTGCTCGACCTGGCCCAGCAGGGCCACCTGCAGCTCGGCGGACTCAGCGTGCTGGTCCTCGACGAGGCCGACGAGATGCTCGACCTGGGCTTCCTGCCCGACATCGAGCGCATCCTCAAGCAGATCCCGGCCAAGCGCCAGGCCATGCTGTTCTCGGCCACCATGCCGGACCCGATCATCACCCTGGCCCGCACGTTCATGACCCAGCCGACGCACATCCGCGCCGAGGCGCCGCATTCGTCGGCCACCCACGACAGCACCGAGCAGTTCGCCTACCGTGCGCACGCCCTCGACAAGGTCGAGATGGTCGCCCGCATCCTGCAGGCCGAGGGCCGCGGCGCGACGATGATCTTCACCCGCACCAAGCGCACCGCGCAGAAGGTCGCCGACGAACTGGCCGAACGCGGCTTCAAGGTCGGCGCCGTGCACGGTGACCTCGGGCAGGGCGCGCGTGAGAAGGCGCTGAAGTCGTTCCGCACCGGCGAGGTCGACGTGCTGGTCGCCACCGACGTCGCCGCCCGCGGCATCGACATCGACGACATCACCCACGTCATCAACTTCCAGATCCCCGAGGACGAGCAGGCCTACGTGCACCGCATCGGCCGCACCGGCCGCGCGGGCAAGACCGGCATCGCCGTCACCCTGGTCGACTGGGACGAGCTCCCCCGCTGGACGATGATCGACAAGGCACTGGGTCTGGACACCCCCGACCCCGCCGAGACGTACTCGAATTCCCCGCACCTGTACGAGGAACTCAACATCCCCGCCGATGCCGGCGGCTCCATCGGCAAGGCGAAGCAGGCCGACAAGCCCAAGCGGGAGCCGCGCGAACCGCGGGCCGAAAAGCCGGCGCGCAACCGCAACCGTCGCCGCACCCGCGGCGGCAAGCCCGTCAGCGGTCACCCCGAGGGCACCTCGGAGCAGCCGGAAGCGTCCGCCGCACCGGATCAGGACGGCGAGGCCGGCGACGGCGCGGCCCGCCCCGCTCGCCGGCGTCGCCGCCGTCGTCCCAGCAAGGCCTCGACCGCAGGGACGGCTGCCGGTACCGCCGCAGGCACCAACTGACCGACTGCATTGGTCAAACCCGAACGCCGCACTCGGGCGGACCTCGTCGCTGCGGCAGTGATCGCCGTCGTCGTGGTGGTGGTCGCCGCCGTGGTGTGGTGGACCAGCGATGCCAGGGCCACCATCAGCCGACCCGCGGCGGAACCGGTACCCGCACTGAAACCGGCTGTCGCCGTTCCCGATTCGTTGACCGAGCAGTGGTCGGCGCGCAGCGGTAAGACCATCCAGCCGCTGGTGGTCGCCGGTGCCGTCGTCACCGGGGACGACCGAACGATGGCGGGCCGCGACCCCGGTACCGGCGACGTGGTGTGGACCTATGCCCGCGATCTCGAGTTGTGCGGGGTCACCTGGGTCTACAACTACGCGGTCGCGGTGTATCCGGATTCCCGGGGCTGCGGGCAGGTCAGCACGGTGGACGCGAAGACGGGCCAGCGCGGTCCGGCGCGCACCAGCTACGCCGACCGTCACGTGACCCTGTCCGGTGACGGCAGCACCGTACTCTCCGCCGGGGACACCCGGCTGGAGATGTGGCGCTCGGACATGGTGCGCATGCTCAGCTACGGCGCACTCGACGCCCCGATCAAACCCGGTGTCCCGGCGACGCCGTTGTGCCGCTTCGTCTCCGCGGGCGCGAGTTCGGGGTCGGTGGCGGTGCTGGAGGCCTGTGAGCGCCAGGATCTGCGCCTGACGCTGCTGCGACCGTCCGACGAGGAGGACGTCCCCGAGACGAAGTACGTCCAGCAGAAGGGCGTCGAAGACGGCACCGGGGCCCGCGTCGTCGCGGTCACCGATACCTACACCGCGCTCTATGTTCCGACGCCGAAGCCGCGCCTGGACCTGATCGACGACACCGGCGCGACGGTCGACACGACGATCGTCGACGCGCCACCATCCGAGGACGCGACGATGTCGCGAGCCGGCGAGGTGATCACCTGGTGGACCGGTGACGCGCTGATGGTGTTCTCCGCCAACGATCTTCGCTACAAGTACACGGTCGCGGCATCGGGCCCGAACGCCCCGATAGGCCCGGGCACGGTGATGGCGGGCAAGCTGCTGGTGCCGGTCACCACGGGCTATGACGTGTTCGATCCCGACACGGGAAAGGGCGAAAGACACATCCCGGTGCAGCGCCCGTCCGTCGACGGCCCGGTGGTGCCGGCCGTGGCCGGCACGGTGGTGCTGGAGCAGAGGGGCGACGAGCTGGTGGCTCTCGCCGGAGGGTGACGATCAAGCGGCGAGGCACGAGCCGCGTTGAGGAACCCGACCAGAGAACCGGAGGGTGACGATCAAGCGGCGAGGCACGAGCCGCGTTGAGGAACCCGACCAGAGAACCGGAGGGTGACGATCAAGCGGCGAGGCACGAGCCGCGTTGAGGAACCCGACCCGACGCCTAGACGTCCGGTGTGTACGTCTGCAGCGGCTTGCCGGTCTTCCAGTGCTTCATCAGCGCGGCGGCGAACTCGCGGTAGGCCACCGCCCCCTTGTTCTTGCGCCCGGTCAGCACCGAGGCACCAGATGCGCTGGCCTCGGCGAAACGGACGGTGCGCGGGATCGGCGGCGAAAGCACCGGAAGGTTGTAGCGGTCGACGACGTCGAACAGCACGTCGCGGCTGTGCGTGGTGCGCGAGTCGTACAGCGTCGGCAGCGCCCCCAGCAGCGTGAGGTTCGGGTTGGTGATGGCCTGCACGTCCGCCACGGTGCGCAGGAACTGGCCGACGCCGCGGTGCGCGAGGGTCTCGCACTGCAGCGGAACCACCACCTCGTCGGCGGCGGTCAACCCGTTGAGCGTCAGCACCCCCAGCGATGGCGGACAGTCGATGATCACGACGTCGAAATCGGCGCTGACCTTGTCGAGCGCACGTTTGAGCGCGTGTTCGCGCCCGGCGCGCATCAACAGCATCGCCTCGGCGCCGGCCAGGTCGATGTTGGCGGGCAGCAACGTCATGCCCTCCTGGGTCTGCACCAGCGCGACATCCGGTTCGACGTCGCCGAGCAGCACCTCGTGCACCGAGACCGGCAGTTTGTCGGGATCATGACCGAGCGAGAAGGTCAGCGACCCTTGCGGATCGAGGTCGACGAGCAACACCTTCTTGCCCTGCTCGGTCATCGCCGCACCCAACGACGCAACCGTCGTCGTCTTGGCGACCCCACCCTTTTGATTGGCGACCGCAAGTACCCGCGTCACTGTTCCCATCCTGCCGCCTATTCTGACATTTGTCGTGCTCTCGCGTTCATGTTCACCTCTGGGCCCCGGTGGTAAACCGCCGGTACGGCAGAATCGGTTCCCGTGGGCGTTCTGCAGCACCGTCTGATCCTGCTTCGGCACGGCGAGACGGAATGGTCGAAATCGGGCAAGCACACGAGCCGCACCGAGCTCGAGCTCACCGAACACGGCCGCGCCCAGGCCCAGTCCGCGGCCCACACCCTCGAACAACTCGACCTGCACGACCCGTATGTCATCAGCAGTCCGCGGGTACGGGCGAGGACCACCGCCGAACTCGCCGGGCTCGCCGTCGACGAGGTGAACCCGTTGATCAGCGAATGGGACTACGGCGACTTCGAGGGCACCACCACCGTGCAGATCCGCGAGATGGTGCCCAACTGGCTGGTGTGGACGCACGGCTGTCCCGGCGGTGAGACCTCGGCGCAGGTGTGTGCGCGCGCCGACAGTGCCATCGCGGTCGCGCTCGGCCACATGGAGTCCCGCGACGTCGTGTTCGTCGGACACGGGCATTTCTCCCGCGCGGTGATCACCCGGTGGATCGAGCAGCCGGTGTACGAGGGCGTCCGGTTCGCGATGCCGGCGGCGTCGATGGCGGTGTGCGGCTTCGAGCACGGGGTCCGCCAGCTCAGCGCGCTGGCTCAGACCGGTGTCCCCAACCCGGCCGTGTCGACATGACCCGCGAACCCGCATTCGTGTTCGCCGGGCCCGACGGCGTCGTCATCGGCGAGGGCGTCCACACCGCGTTCCCCCACATCGCCGACGCCCGCGCCGCGCTCGCCTCGCACAGTTCTCCGATCATCGTGGGCGCGTTGCCTTTCGACCTCGACCAACCTGCCGCGTTGATCAGGCCGCAGTCGGTGCGGTTCACCGACTCACTGCCGGACTGGCCCGCGCGCGATCTGGCCGCCGCGGAGATCACCGCGACCAGCCCGGACGCCGACGAGCACCGCAGGCGCATCGAGGTCGCACTGCGGCGGCTTCGCGATCCCGCCGACGGACTGCACAAGGTGGTGCTGGCCCGCGCGCTGCAGCTGAGCGCGCACGGACGCCTGGACGCCAGGACCGTGCTCGCCCGGCTGGCCGCCGCGGACGCGCAGGCAACCAAGTTCCTCGTCGACCTTTCGGCTGCGGGCGAAGGCTATTCGGGCACCGCGCTGGTGGGCGCCAGCCCGGAGTTGCTGGTGGCCCGCCACGGGCAGCAGGTGTTCTGCCGGCCGTTCGCCGGTTCCGCACCGCGGCGCGCCGATCCCGAGGCAGACGCGGCGAGCGGGGCCGCGCTCGCCGAATCCGACAAGAACCACCATGAACATCAGCTCGTCGTCGACGCACTGCGCACCGCGCTGGAACCGCTGTGCATCGATCTGCAGATCGCCGAACGCCCGCAGCTGACCAAAACCGCCGCGGTGTGGCACCTGTACACACCCATCACCGGGACCCTGCGCGAAAGATCAACGACGGCTTTGGATCTCGCTGTCGCACTGCATCCCACACCGGCGGTCGGCGGCTCCCCCACCGAGGAGGCCACCGCGTTGATCGCCGCCGTCGAGGGTGACCGCGGCTTCTACGCGGGCACCGTGGGCTGGTGCGACCGGCGCGGTGACGGCCGCTGGGTGGTGTCGATCCGGTGCGCGCAGCTGTCGGCCGACCGCCGCACCGCGGTCGCGCACTCCGGTGGCGGGATCGTCGCCGAATCCGACCCCGACGACGAAGTCGACGAGACCACAACGAAATTCCGCACCATCCTGTCAGCGCTGGGAGTCCAGACATGAGCGAGAACATCCGCAGGGTCCGCCGCGGCGACGAGGTCGAACTGGTGGCGATGATCGGTGAACTCGCCGAGTTCGAGCACGCCTCCGACCAGTGCACGGTGACCGAGACGCAGCTCGCCGACGCGCTTTTCGGGCCCGACCCGACGCTGTACGGCCACATCGCCGAGGTGGACGGTCAGGCCGCGGCGATGGCGTTGTGGTTCCGCAACTTCTCGACATGGGACGGGGCCGCCGGGATCTATCTGGAAGACCTGTTCGTCCGTGCGCGATTCCGCCGCCGCGGGTTGGCCCGCAAGCTGCTCGCGACGCTGGCCCGTGAGTGCGTCGAGCACGGCTACTCGCGGCTGAGCTGGGCGGTGCTCGACTGGAACGTCAACGCGATCGCGCTCTACGACGGCGTGGGTGGAAAACCGCAGAGCGAATGGATCACCTACCGCGTATCGGGTCCGGAACTGTCGGCGTTGGCATCCCGGGAGAACTCGGAATCCGGCTCCTGAGTGAGCCAGTGCAGGCCCGTGGGGCCGAACAGTGCGGCCAGCACCGTGACCGCCGCGGCCGCGACGACGACCGCGTAGCCCGGTCGCCCCGAGCTGAAGACGTAGTAGGCCACGGGAAGCAGCACCAGGTTCGCGAACACCGCGATCCCGCGGCCCCAGCGCCGCCCGGTCCACAGCGCCCACCCGGCTGCGGCGACCCCGGACCCCATGATCGCGAACCAGCCTGCGGTGCCGTATCCGCTGATCCCGACCTCGTGGTGGCCACCTGCCTCGCGCACGACGAGCACCACCGCGGTCACGATCGCCAGCAGACCTTCGAGAGCGGCGATCGCACCGGCCAGGCGCACCGGACGGGGTGTCAACATGCCGGAGGCGCGAGGCGTCACTGCCCCAGCCTGTCGGCGAGGTACTGCACCGCCATCTCGTAGCCCAGCGGCCCGGCGCCGGCGACCACCATCTCCGCGACGGCCGACACATACGAGTGGTGGCGGAACTCCTCGCGGGCGTGGATGTTGCTCAGGTGTACCTCGGCGACGGGCAACCCGACCGAACGCAGCGCGTCGGCGATCGCGATCGAGGTGTGGCTGTAGGCGGCCGGGTTGATCACGATGGCGGCGCAGTCGCTGCGTGCGGCGTGGATCGCGTCGATCAGTTCACCCTCGTGGTTGCTCTGGACGGCACGGACGGCCAGGCCGGCCTCCTTGGCCACCTGCGCCACCCTCGCCTCGATCTCGGCGAGCGTCGTCGAACCGTAGACCTCGGGCTGCCGGGTGCCCAGCAGGTTCAGGTTCGGCCCGTTGACGAGTAGTAATCGGCGTTCGGTCACCGTTGTACGGTACCGGCGCCGGTCGCCGTGCGGCCTCGATGCGCGCCGGACGGTTAGGCTCGGGCCCCGTGCGCGCCGTGCTGATCGTGAACCCGAATGCCACCTCGACGACGCCGGCGGGCAGAGACCTGCTGGCCCATGCGCTGGAGAGCCGCGTCCGGCTGACAGTGACCCACACCGACCACCGCGGTCATGCGATCGAGATCGCCCGCGACGCGGCCCGCGACGGTGTCGACGTGGTGATCGTGCACGGCGGCGACGGCACGGTCAACGAGGTCGTCAACGGCGTCGTCGGACAGTGCGGCGCAGGTCAACCGGGTCCCGCCGTGGGTGTGGTGCCCGGCGGCTCGGCGAATGTGTTCGCCCGTGCGCTGGGTATCAGCCCGGACCCGATCGAGGCCACCAACCAGCTCGTCGACCTGCTGGGCGACTTCCGGCGCGGCCGGCAGTGGCGGCGCATCGGCCTGATGGACTGCGGTGAGCGCTGGGGCGTCTTCACCGCGGGAATGGGCGTCGACGGCGACGTGGTGGCCGCGGTCGAGGCGCAGCGGGCCAAGGGCCGCAAGGTCACCGCGTCGCGCTACATCCGCGTCGCGGTGCGCGAGGTGCTGGCGGCCGCCCGCAAGGAACCGAACCTGACGCTGCGGCTGCCCGACCGCGAGCCCGTCTCCGGGGTGCATTTCGCGTTCGTGTCGAACGCCAGCCCGTGGACCTACGCCAACACCCGGCCGGTGTGGACCAACCCGGACACCACGTTCGAGACGGGGCTGGGGGTGTTCGCGACGACCAGCATGAACATCTGGGCGAATCTGCGGTTGGCGCGGCAGATGAACTCGCGCAAACCCCGGCTGGAAGCCAAGCATCTGATCCGCGACGACGACCTGCCGTGGCTGGAAGTGAGCAGCGCCACCCCGGTCGCCTGCCAGATTGACGGAGATTACATCGGGGAGCGCGAAATGATGCGCTTCACTGCGGTGGCCGGTGCGCTGCAGGTGGTCGCGCCCCCGCCGAAGATGGGCCGTTAATGGCCCTGAGCTGGGAAAACGCCCTCAGCCGGAAAAATACCGAGCATGTTTTAGGGCGCAGATGGGTAGAGCCTAGTACAGGAGATCGCGGGTTCGGAAAACGGACCCCGGTAGTGAGATAGCCCACGAGTTAACGAACTTCTATTGACATCTGTTCAGCCTGTGAAAGCATCGATGCAACAGCGCGGAAACATTTGGTGCGCTTGCGTTAACAGCCGAAGTGAAACTCGTGCGTCTCTCTGCGCGCACACATGACATTGACGAGGAGTTTGATCAATATGGATTGGCGCCACAAGGCGGTCTGTCGCGACGAAGATCCGGAGCTGTTCTTCCCGGTCGGAAACAGCGGCCCGGCGCTTGCCCAGATCGCGGACGCGAAGCTGGTCTGCAACCGCTGCCCGGTCACCGCGGAGTGCCTGAGCTGGGCTTTGGAGTCCGGACAGGACGCCGGCGTGTGGGGCGGCATGAGCGAGGACGAGCGTCGCGCGCTCAAGCGTCGCAACGCCAGGACGAAGGCCCGCACCGGAGTCTGAGCCTCCTTCGGCATACAAAACAAGGGCCCCGACTAATGTCGGGGCCCTTCTTTTGTGCAATGAATTCAATTGATTTCCGCCGCTTAACAAAAATGGCATAAACCGTCAGTATTGCGGCACCCGAACGCGTCTGCCGATGGGCACTCGCAGAACTACGTCGGTGCCCCCGTCGTCGCTGGCATGCATCCCCAGCGACCCGTCGAGTTCGGCCGACACCAGGGTCCGCACGATCTGCAGACCGAGCCGGTCGGACTTCTCCAGACTGAATCCGGCGGGCAGTCCGCGCCCGTCGTCGTGCACCACCACATCGAGCCAGCGCGCCGACCGCTGGGAGCGGATGGTCACGCAACCCTGGCGGGTGGTGGTGTCGAACGCGTGCTCGATCGCGTTCTGGACCAGCTCGGTGATCACCATGATCAGCGCGGTGGCACGATCGGCGTCGAGCACCCCGAGCTCCCCGATGCGGTTGATCCGGATCGGAGAGTCAACGGCCGCAACGTCGTTCATGATCGGCAGGATGCGGTCGATCACCTCGTCGAGGTTGACCTCCTCGTCCACCGACATCGACAGCGCGTCGTGCACCAGCGCGATGGACGACACCCGCCGCACCGACTCCATCAGCGCCTCTCGGCCCTCGGGGTTGGTGGTCCGGCGGGCCTGTAGGCGCAGCAGCGCGGCGACGGTCTGCAGGTTGTTCTTCACCCGGTGGTGGATCTCGCGGATCGTCGCGTCCTTCGACAGCAGGGCGCGGTCGCGGCGCTTCACCTCGGTGACGTCCCGAATCAGGACGACCGCGCCCACGGGCACCCCATGCACCTCCAGCGGCAACGTACGCAGCAGAACCGTCGCTCCCCCGGCATCGACCTCCATCCGCATGCTCGACCCGCCTGCGAGCGAATCACGGATGTGGTTGGCCAGTTCCTGGGCCTCGAAGGTGTCCGCGATCAACGGACGCGTGACGCTGACCAGATTGTGGCCCTCAAGCTCGGCGGTGAGCCCCATCCGGTGGTACGCCGAGATCGCGTTCGGGCTGGCGAAGGTCACCACGCCCGCCTCGTCCAGGCGGATGAACCCGTCACCGGCGCGCGGACTCGACCGCGACATCGCGAGGTCGCCGACGTTGGGCCAGGTGCCCTCGGAGAGCATGTGCAGCAGATCGCCCGCGCAGTCGACGTAGGCGGCCTCCAGCGGGCTGACCTGGCGCGGCGCGAGCGAGGTCTGATGGGTCAGCACCGCGACGACCTCGTTGCGGTACCGCACCGGCACGGCCTCGACGTTGAGTCCGGGGTCACCCGACTCGCCCGCAACGGTGGCCCGGCCGATCGTGCCGGACCGGAACGCCTCGGCGACGATCGGGATGCCCCGGGCGCCGGCGAGGGTACCGACGGCGTCGGTGAGCAGCACCGTCGGCGCGGTGTTGGGACGCACCTGGGCGACGCAGACGAACCTGTCGTCGTCGCGTTTCACCCACATCAGGTAGTCGGCGAAGGACAGGTCTGCGAGCAGCTGCCACTCGCCGACCACCGCGTGCAGGTGGTCGACGGCGTTGCCGGGCAGCACGGTGTGCTCGGCGAGGAGGTCACCGAGGGTGGACATGGCCTACGAGATGCCTGGCGAAACCGACGAGGCGGCTAGCTGATGACCGCGATCAGGTCGCCGGCCTGGATCACGTCACCGACCGACACACTGACCTTGCTGACGGTGCCCGCGACCTCGGCGAGGACCGGGATCTCCATCTTCATCGACTCGAGCAGCACCAGGGTGTCGCCTTCACCGATCTGATCGCCTTCGTGAACCACGACCTCAAGCACACTGGCCACGATTTCCGCGCGAACATCCTCGGCCATCTTCACCCCACTCACTCAACTCTGGTGCCGGACGCGTCCATCGAACCACACCGCCGTCGTCGATGTCGCCGCCCACAGCACGCGCGGGCAAAGGAGTCGGCGGAGCATGCGACAATATCTGGCAGGCGCCCGCCGCCCGCGGGACGAATTCACCGACTCTTGGAGGTACACCATGGCCAAGCGTGGCCGTAAGAAGCGCGACCGTAAGCACTCGAAGGCCAACCACGGCAAGCGACCCAACTGCGGTTCGAAGTCCGTTCGCTGACCTCCGGCTGACAACAGCCCACCGCCCGGCACTCAGACGAGTGGCCGGGCGGTTTCGCGTTCCAGGGCAGGCTTTGGCTGACCCTGGGGTTAGCCCTGGCGGATGATCGTGGTCTGGCTGATCTGGATGCGCAGCCGCTCGCGCAGCCCCTCGGGGGCACGCTCTCCGCTGCACTTGCTGGCGATGAGGTTCTTGATCTTCTCCTCGACGCCGTAATACCGCAGGCAGGCCGGGCATTCGTCGAGGTGCTGCTTGAGCTTGTCGCGGGTCTCCACGGTGCACTCACCGTCGAGCAGCGTCCACACCTCGGCGATCACGGCGGCGCATTCGGGATGCTCCGGGTCGACGGGCCCGACCGGCGGGCTCCAGCGGTCCTCCGGCTTGTCCATGCCGCTCATGACGTGACCTCCTCCGGCTCCTGCCCGCGAATGAATCCACGGTCGCGGGCCACACCGGCCAACAACTCGCGAAGTTGGCGCCTGCCGCGGTGCAGCCGCGACATCACCGTTCCGATCGGGGTGTCCATGATCTCGGCGATCTCCTTGTACGGGAAGCCCTCGACGTCGGCGTAGTACACCGCCATCCTGAACTCTTCCGGCAGCGCCTGCAGAGCTTCCTTGATCTCACTGTCGGGCAGCAGCTCCAGCGCCTCGACCTCCGCCGACCGCAGACCGGTCGATGAATGTTCGGCGTTGGCGGCCAGCTGCCAATCGGTGATCTCCTCGGTGGGGTACTCGGCGGGCTGGCGCTGCTTCTTGCGGTAGCTGTTGATGTAGGTGTTGGTCAGGATGCGGTACAGCCAGGCCTTCAGGTTGGTCCCCTCGCGGAACGAGCGGAAGCCCGAGTAGGCCTTGACCATCGTCTCCTGCAGCAGGTCCTCGGCGTCGGCAGGATTGCGCGTCATCCGCAACGCACCGCCGTAGAGCTGGTCGAGCAGCGGAATGGCATCGCGTTCGAACCGGGCGGTCAGCTCCGCATCGGTCTCGTCGCGGGCCGGGACCGCGTCGGTGTCCGGGGTGACCTCTGCAGCCAACCCGTTGGTGTCGGTCATCGTGGGGAACACCGTCCCTTCTGTAGCGGCGCCGCCGATCACGTCCAATACGAGCACAGAACGTGATGGGGCGCTCGTGGCCATCACTGGCACCATCAATCCCCTCTCCAGATCCTAGAGGTTGACACCGACTACCGAAGGTGACCGACCGTGCTGGTCCATCACAGCTGTGCAGAACAACAGCGCAGATGTCGCAGGTTGTTCCCACCTGCGGCGTCGCCTGCGCGCAGGCGGGGAATCTAGGCTGGCGCGGTGGCGAAAGCAGCGACACCGGCGATCGCGGCACTGGTGGCCGCGGGCGTACCGCACGAGGTGGTGCAGTACCGGCACGATCCGCGCACCGAGTCGTTCGGTGAGGAGGCGGTCAACGAACTCGCCCGCGCCGGCGGGCTGGCGCCCGAACAGATCTTCAAGACGCTGGTCGTCGCGCTACCGAAGGGGCTCGGCGTCGCGGTGCTGCCCGTCCCGTCGAAGCTGTCGCTGAAGGCCGCGGCCGCGGCGCTCGGCGCGCCCAAGGCCACGATGGCCGACCCGGCCGACGCGCAGCGTTCGTCGGGCTACGTCGTCGGCGGCATCTCACCGCTCGGACAGCGCAAGGCCCTGCCGACCGTCGTCGACGAGTCGGCGCTGGGCTGGGACCGGGTGTTGTGCAGCGCGGGCAAGCGCGGATTGGACATCGCGCTGGATCCGCGGGACCTGGTGCGACTGACCAATGGCGTCACCGCCGACATCTGCGCGTCCTAGGGTGGGGCGCATGTCTCTTGCCGGAAAGACCATGTTCATCTCGGGCGCCAGCCGAGGAATCGGACTGGCCATCGCCAAACGGGTCGCGGCCGACGGCGCCAACGTCGCGCTGGTGGCCAAGACGGCCGAGCCGCACCCGAAGCTGCCGGGCACCGTCTACACCGCGGCCAAGGAGATCGAGGAGGTCGGTGGCCAGGCGTTGCCGATCGTCGGGGACGTGCGTGACGGCGAGTCGGTGGCCGCGGCCGTCGCGGAAGCAGTCGAGCAGTTCGGCGGTATCGACATCTGCGTGAACAACGCGTCGGCGATCAATCTCGGGTCGATCGAAGAGGTGCCGCTCAAGCGCTTCGACCTGATGAACGGCATCCAGGTGCGCGGCACGTACGCGGTGTCGCAGGCCTGTATCCCGCACATGAAGGGCCGCGAGAATCCGCACATCCTGACGCTGTCGCCGCCCATCCTGCTGGAATCCAAGTGGCTTCGCCCCACGCCGTACATGATGGCGAAGTTCGGGATGACGTTGTGCGCGTTGGGCATTGCTGAAGAACTGCGGGAGGCGGGCGTTGCTTCCAACACGCTGTGGCCGCGCACCATGGTCGCCACCGCCGCGGTGCAGAACCTCCTCGGCGGCGACGAGTCGATGGCGCGCTCGCGCAAGCCCGAGGTGTATTCCGATGCGGCATACGCCGTCCTGACCAAGCCGTCGAGCTTCACCGGCAACACGCTGTTGTGTGAGGACGTGCTGCTGGAGGCCGGCGTCACCGACCTCTCGGTGTACGACTGCGTCCCGGGTTCCGATCTCGGCGTGGACTTCTGGGTCGACTCGGCCAACCCGCCTGGCTACACCGGGCCCTAACTCGCCGCCAGTCCGCCGCGAAATATCATTCCGGGTTGCGCATTCGGCGCAACCCACGACCCGGAATGATATTTCGCGGGGGCTCAGGCGGGTGGGGCGTCGCTCGGGTGGAGCGCACCGTTCACGTCGCGATCGTGGCACGCTGAACCCGTGGCTAACCCGACATTCTGGTCCTCCGGCCGCTATGACGCGGTCGGTGAGCGCATCGCCCCGATCGCCGAGCAGGTCGTCGATGCCGCCGGCTCACGGCGTCCGCTGCGCGACGCCGCGGTGGTCGACCTGGCCTGCGGGACCGGCAGCGCGGCGCTGACGGCCGCGGCCAGGGGCGCGCAGGTGACCGGCGTCGACCTGACACCCGAGCTCCTCGAGATCGCAGCGGGACGCGACGGCGCCTCCTCGGTGCGGTGGCACACCGCCGACGCCTCCGACACCGGCCTGCCCGCCGCGTCCTTCGACGTGGCGGTGTCGAACATGGGCATCGTGTTCGTCGACCCCGAGAAGCAGGTCGCCGAGCTGATCCGCCTTCTCAAACCCGGTGGCGTGCTCGCCTTCTCGTCGTGGGTGCGCGACACCCACAATCCCCTGTTCGATCCGGTGATCGCCGTACTCGGCCCGCCCGCGGCGTCGGCGTTCTCCCCCGATCAGTGGGGCCAGGCCGACATCGTCACCGAACGGTTGAGCGCCTTCGACGACGTCGACATCGCGCGGGGGCTGCACCGCTGGGAGTTCGAGTCGATGGCCGCGGCGATGCGTTTCCTGACCGCCGAGTCACCGATGCACGTCGAGACCTTCCGCCGCGCCGAACCGCGGCAACGCGACCGTCTCGCAGCCGAATTCGAGCAGGCGATGCGACCGCACCTGGACGCGTCCGGGGCCGTCGCGTTCACGTCGCCCTACGCGGTCATCACCGCGGTGCTGCGGGGCTGACGGGTCACCGCGCCTGGTAGAGGATGCCGCGGCTGATCGCCTCGCGGATCACTGGCATCGCCGCCTCGGCCAGCGCCGCGCTGTCCACCCCGTGGTAGCCGGCCAGCAGGTCGATCAGGGTGCCCAGCGGCACCTCGCCGCGACAGCCCGCGAACAACGCCCGCGACACCTCGTCGACCCCGATGACCGCGGCGGGCCCGCCAGGGCGGCGCACCGCGGCGCCGACGACCTGCCAGCCGTCCGGCCCCGGCAGGGACTGTTCCTCCAGGAACACCGGCGCGGTGGACAGCTTGGTGCCCAGCAGCGCGTCGTCGGTCATGTCGTGCAGGTACTCGCGGCGGGCGAAGAACGCGTCGACCTCGGGCCCGGTCAGCGCCTCGTCGGCGCCGGTGATCTCTTCGATGACCTGATCCGGTGCGCGGCGCTCGCCGGGGCGCGGCGCCCGCAGCGTGATCATGCCCATGCCGATCCCGGCGATGGCTTCGGCGTCGAACCAGTCGAGCCACTGCCCGCCGCGGCGGGCCGCCTGCTCCGGTGACTCCCCGGCATCGGTCGTCCACAGCGACACGTAGCTGACCGGATCGGCGAACTCGCGTTGCACCACCCAGGCGTGCAGCCCGGTATCGGCCAGCCAGCCATGCACCCGCTGCTGCCAGTTCTCGGGGTCACGCACGATCCAGTTCGCCATGATCTGGGCGGTGCCGCCCGGCGCGAGATGGTCGGCGGCCTGTTCGATCAGATTCTGGCACAGCGCATCTCCGGCCATCCCCGAGTCCCGGTAGATGTAGTCGAGCGCACCGGTGCCGACCACGAACGGCGGGTTGGACACGATCAGGTCGAAGCGTTCACCGGCGACGGGTTCGAACATGCTGCCGCAGCGCAGATCCCACGACATGCCGTTGAGCCGCGCGGTGGCGGCAGCCAGTGCCAGGGCGCGCGGATTGGTGTCGGTGGCGACGATCTGCTCGCAGTGGGCGTCGAGGTGCAGCGCCTGGATGCCGCATCCGGTGCCGAGGTCGAGCGCCCGCGCGACCGGGTTGCGGACGACGGCGTGGGCCAGCGACACCGACGCGCCGCCGATGCCGAGCACATGGTCGCGACGCAGCGGCCCGGTGCGCATCGCCGCGTCCTGGTCGGAGACCACGAGGAAGTCGCGGGCGCCGTCGCTGGTCGGGCGGATATCGAGCGCGGCGCGCAGCGCACCGCCGGCGGTCGGCTCGACCACACCGTTGTCGGTCAGCGCGGCGATCCCGGCGGTGGGCAGGGCCTGTGCGACGCGGTCGGCGGGTTCGTCGACGCCGAGCAGGAACAGCCGCACCAGCGTCGCGAGCCGCTGCCGGTCGGCGGCGGCGCGCTCGGTGACGCGCAGCGCCGACCACCACTGTCCGCGGCTGAACGCGGCGCCGGCGTCGGCTCCGAGCAGGTCGGCGACACCGTCGGTGGTGTAGTCGGCGGCGCGCATATCGGTGGCCACGGCGTCGACGACGGCGCCGGAGTGCAGTGGGTCGGTCAAAGCAGGGTGCCTTGCTCAGCCTGCGGGGCGGCCGGCTCGATCAGCTCGGGGCCGTTGTTGCGGACGTTGTTGACCAGCGTGGACACCTCGCGGATCTCGATGCGGTCCAGGTCGCCGTGGCCACGCAGCAGCCCCTCGTCGATCGGGGCGTCGGGGTCCAGCCAGCGGTCCCAGTCGTCGGCGCTGATCGTCAGCGGCATCCGGTCATGGATGTCGGCGAGCTGCGCGGCGGCGTCGGTGGTGATGATGGTGCAGCTCAGCAGAGGTTTGGCGTCCTTGGGTGCGCCCTTGGGCCGCCAGGTCGTCCACAACCCCGCCATGAACAGCGGCTCGCCATCGCCGGCGTACATGTAGAAGGGGGTTTTCGACCCCTTCTCCCCGCGCCATTCGTACCACCCGTCCATCGGGACCAGGCACCGCTTCGCCTTCGCCGAGCTGCGGAACGCCGGGGACGACGTCACCTTGTCGGCTCGGGCGTTGATCAGCAGCGGACCGCTCTTGGTGTCGGGCCCGCCGTCGTCGCCGGACTTCGCCCACGGCGGCACCAGGCCCCAGCGCATCAGCCGCACCCGCCGGGTCGACTCGTCGTCGGGATCGGTATGACGTTTCACCACGGTGGCCACCGTGGTCGTCGGCGCCACGTTGTAGTTCGGTGACGACGGTCCGGCCTTCTCGGAGGTCGCCTCGTCGATTGCCTTGATCTTCTCCGCCAGCAGTGCCGGATCAGTGGTCACCGCGAATCGCCCGCACATGACCCCATGGTGGCAGAAAGTCCCGACAGGCCAGAATGGACAACTGTGAGCAACTGGCCGGCCCCGTCGACGTCCACCCCCGTCCACGCGACCGTGACCGTGCCCGGCTCGAAGTCGCAGACCAACCGCGCGTTGGTGCTGGCCGCGCTCGCCGTCGCCGACGGCCCTTCGACAGTCAGCGGGGCACTGCGGAGCCGCGACACCGACCTGATGATCGGCGCTCTGGAGGCGCTCGGCGTCACGGTCGAGGTGTCCGACACCGACGCCACGGAACTGACCATCAGCGGCGCGCTCGCCCCCCGCCCCGACACCACGATCGACTGCGGCCTGGCCGGTACCGTGCTGCGGTTCGTACCGCCGGTCGCCGCGCTGAGCGCCGAGGCGGTCACCTTCGACGGTGACGAGCAGGCCCGCTCCCGCCCGATCGCCCCGCTGCTGGACGCGCTGCGCGGGCTCGGCGTGGACATCGACGGCGACGGCCTCCCGTTCGTCGTGCGGGGCCGCGGGTCGGTGCGCGGCGGGACCGTCGAGATCGACGCGTCGGGATCGTCGCAGTTCGTCTCCGGTCTGCTGCTGTCCGGCGCCGGGTTCACCGACGGGTTGACGATCGTGCACACCGGCGAGTCCGTGCCGTCGGCGCCGCACATCGCGATGACGGTGACGATGCTGCGCGAGGCCGGCGTCGACGTCGACGACCGCACTCCCGCCCGCTGGCAGGTGGCGCCCGGGACCGTCGGGGCGCGGCACTGGACCATCGAACCCGACCTGTCGAACTCCGTGCCGTTCCTGGCCGCCGCCGTGGTCAGCGGTGGCGCGGTGCGCATCACCGGCTGGCCGACGGTCAGCATCCAGCCCGCCGAGACCATCCTGTCGATCCTGTCCAGCCTGGAATGCGAAGTGCACCAGGGCAATTCGTTCCTCGAGGTGAAGGGCGCGACGACGTACGGCGGCATCGACGTCGACCTGCGCGACGTCGGGGAGCTGGCACCGTCGGTCGCGGCGATGGCCGCACTCGCGGCACCGGGGTCGGTGTCGCGGCTGCGCGGGATCGCGCATCTGCGCGGGCACGAGACCGACCGGCTGGCCGCGCTCAGCGCCGAGCTCAACGGCGTCGGCGGGCAGTGCGAGGAAACCGAGGACGGCCTGGTCATCACGGCCCGGCAGATGCACGGCGGGACATGGAGGTCCTACGCCGACCACCGGATGGCCACCGCCGGCGCGATCGTCGGGCTGCGGGTGCCCGGCATCGAGGTCGAGGACATCGGCACCACCGGCAAGACACTGCCCGACTTCCCGAAGATGTGGGCGGACATGCTCGGCGGCCAGACCGACCAGGTCAACGCTTGAGCCGACGCGAGTACGACGAATCCGACGTCCGGGTACGTCCCGGACGCGGTTCGCGGCCGCGCACCAAGACCCGTCCCGAGCACGCCGACGCCGAGCACGCGATGGTGGTGACGGTCGACCGCGGACGGTGGGGTTGTGTGCTCGGCGGTGACCCGCAGCGGCGGGTGACGGCGATGCGGGCGCGGGAGCTGGGCCGCACCCCGATCGTGGTCGGCGACGAGGTGGACGTCGTCGGCGACCTGTCCGGCCGCACCGACACGCTGGCCCGTATCGTGCGCCGCGGCGAACGCCGAACGGTGTTGCGCCGCACCGCCGATGACACCGATCCGACCGAACGCGTCGTCGTCGCCAACGCCGACCAGTTGTTGATCGTGGTGGCGCTGGCCGACCCTCCCCCGCGCACCGGGCTGGTGGAGCGCGCGCTGATCGCGGCGTACGCCGGCGGGCTGACCCCGATCCTGTGCCTGACCAAGACCGATCTGGCGCCCGCCGAACCGTTCGCCGAGCAGTTCCGCGATCTGGACCTGACGATCACCACGGCCGGCCGCGACGACCCGCTGGAGAACGTCGGCGCGCTGCTGGCAGGCAAGGTCACCGCGCTGCTCGGACATTCCGGGGTGGGCAAGTCGACCCTGGTGAACCGCCTTGTGCCGCAGGCGGATCGGGCCACCGGCGCGGTGACCGATATCGGCAGGGGCCGCCACACGTCCACCCAGTCGGTGGCGTTGCCGTTGCAGTTCGGCGGCTGGGTGATCGACACCCCGGGGATCCGGTCGTTCGGGCTGGCCCACATCGAACCCGACGACGTGGTGATGGCGTTCTCCGACCTCGCAGACGCGATCGACGACTGCCCGCGCGGCTGCGGCCATATGGGCCCGCCGGCCGACCCGGAGTGCGCTCTGGACGCGCTGACCGGCGCGGCCGAAGGCCGCGTCCAGGCCGCACGCAGGTTGCTCGCAGCGCTGCGCGAGGGCTCCTGAGGTCCGCGCCCGGCTCGGCACCGCGAGCGCGCGGGTCTGTACGCCGACACGCCGCGCCCGATGGCATTACGCGCACTCTCAGCGCCCTCGAAAGCGCGCCGCACCCACGCGCGGAACAATGGTCCGCGGCGGGGTTTGCAGCACTGCCCGACAGGGCACGCTGTCCGGGCGAACAAGGAGGAAGAAGTTGACAAACGTTCCATCGATCGAGTTGAACGACGGCGCGAGCATCCCGCAGCTGGGGTTCGGCGTGTACCAGGTGCCGCCCGAGGACACCGCCGCGACGGTCCAGCAGGCCCTCGAGGTCGGTTACCGCCACATCGACACCGCCGAGATGTATCAGAACGAGAAGGGTGTCGGTGAGGGCATCCGAAACTCCGGCATCGCCCGCGAGGACGTCTTCGTCACCAGCAAGCTGAACAACGGGTTCCACAAGCCCGACGACGCACGCCGCGCCTTCGACCAGACCCTCACGGCGCTCGGCTTCGACTACGTCGACCTGTTCCTGATCCACTGGCCGCTGCCGACCCTGTACGACGGTGACTTCGTCTCGACGTGGAAGACGTTGGAGGAGTTCAAGAAAGACGGCCGCGCCCGCAGCATCGGGGTGTCGAACTTTCAGGTCGCGCATTTGGAGAAGCTGGCGCAGGAGACGGACACCGTCCCCGCGGTGAATCAGATCGAGGTGCATCCGTACTTCGCCAACAACGAGGTCCGCGCCTACGGCACAGAGCACGGCATCGCAACCGAGGCCTGGTCACCGATCGCGCAGGGCAAGGTGCTCGACGACCCGGTGATCACCCGGATCGCGGAGGCCACCGGCAAAACCCCGGCGCAGGTCGTGCTGCGTTGGCACATCCAGCGCGGCGACATCGTCTTCCCGAAATCGGTGACGCTGCAACGGATCAAGGACAACTTCGCGCTGTTCGACTTCGAACTCGGTGGCGAGGACGTCGAGGCGATCTCGGCGCTGGACAACGGCGAGTCCGGCCGCATCGGACCGAACCCGGACACGTTCGACTACGTGCCGTAACGCGCCGTGCCCTAAAGCGCCGCCGTAAAGCGCCGTCGCGGCCCGTGAGCGCGCGGAGAATGCCACCGCGCGGCGCGTGTCGGTGTGCAGACACGCGCGCTCGCGGTGCAAGGCGACCACCGAAAAGAGGTGAGGCTGCGTCGAAGGTCGGAAAGCGGAACCGACCCTCGACGCAGCCTCAGAGCACTTAAGCGGCGAGTTCCTGCCGCTTGATGGCGGCCTTCTGCGCGCGCTTGTCGCGGCGACGAGCTCGTGCGGCGGCGATCGCCGACCGCAGGCCGGTGCGCTCCGCCGGATCGAGTTCGACGAACATCCGCTCGCTGCGCGTCTCGGGCGCATCGTCGGCGGTGTCCTTCAGGAACCGGTCCGGCAGCGACAGTTTCGCGATCGTGCGCCACGACTTGCCGTACTGCACCAGGAAGTTTCCGGTGGTGTAGGGCAGGTCGTACTTGTCGCAGATCTCGCGAACCCGCAGCGAGATCTCGTGATAGCGGTTGCTGGGCAGATCCGGGAACAGGTGATGCTCGATCTGGTAGCACAGGTTGCCACTCATGAACCGCAGCACCGGACCGTTGTCGAAGTTTGCGCTGCCGAGCATCTGCCGCAGATACCACTGGCCACGGCTCTCACCGACCATGTCGGTTTTGGTGAACTTCTCTGCGCCATCGGGGAAGTGGCCGCAGAAGATCACCGCGTTGGACCAGACGTTGCGGATCACGTTGGCGACCGCGTTGGCCGTCATCGTCGACTTGTAGGTCGCACCGGGCGACAGGGACGTGATCGCAGGGAACGCGACGTAGTCCTTGAACACCTGCTGGCCGGCCTTGACACCGAACTCGCGGATCCGGACCAGCGTCGCGTTGCGATCGTCGCGGCCCTTGAAGATCTTGCCGAGCTCCAGGTGTTGCAGGCCCACACCCCACTCGAACGCGACGCAGAGCAGCGAGTTGAAGAACAGGTTGAGCATGTTCATCGGGCGCCAGCGCTGATCGCGCGTCACACGGATGACGCCGTAGCCCACGTCGTCGTCCATGCCGAGGATGTTCGTGTACTTGTGATGCATGAAGTTGTGCGTGAAACGCCAGTGCTTGGACGCGCCGCTCATGTCCCATTCCCACGACGAGGAATGGATCTCGGGATCGTTCATCCAATCCCACTGACCGTGCATGACGTTGTGGCCGATCTCCATGTTCTCGATGATCTTGGCCACGCCCAGCGTGGAGGCGCCCGCCCACCAGAACTTGCGCTTCGAGCTGCCCGCCAGCATCAACCGGCCGGCCACCTCCAGAGCGCGTTGCAAAGCGATGGTGCGCCGGATGTAGCGCGCATCGCGCGCACCGCGGGAGTCCTCGATGTCCTGGCGGATCGCATCCAGTTCCCGGCCGAGGTTCTCGATGTCGGCCTCGGTCAAGTGTGTGAACTCGGGGACGTCGGTAATCGCCAAAGTCAGCCTCCTCTCAAATCCCTACGCTACCGTAACCTACGTATCCGTAGGTTACTACCCAGTAAACCTCAGACGTCGAGAACACAATCTCCCGATGCCGCGGAGACGCAGGTCTGCACGCGGCTGCCCGGATCGTGTTCGGCGCCGGTGCGCAGATCCCGAACATGGCCCTCGACCAGCCCGACCACACAGGACTGGCAGATGCCCATCCGGCATCCGAACGGCATCTGCACCCCGGCCTGCTCGCCGGCGTCCATCAGCGACGTCGCCGCGTCGACGGTCGCCGACTTGTCCGAGCGCGCGAACGTGACGGTGCCGCCGCGGCCGTGCACGGGGGCCCGCGACACCGCGAACCGCTCCTGATGCAGACGCTCACCGACACCGGCGGCCTTCCAGACCCGTTCGGCCGACTCCAGCATCGCCTCCGGACCGCAGGCCCAGGTCTGGCGTTCACGCCAGTCGGGCACCACCTCGTCGAGACGGTCCAGATCGAGCCGGCCCTCGGTGCGGGTGGCGCGCAGCTGCAGCCGGTAGCCCGGATGCCGGTCGCCGAGGGCGGCCAGCTCGGAGGCGAACATCACGTCGGCCTCGGTGGGCGCCGAATGCAGATGCACGACGTGGCCGGGGGCGCCGATCGCGCCGCGCCGTTCCATCGTGCGCAGCATCGACATCACCGGGGTGACGCCCGATCCGGCGGTCAGGAACAGCACCGACTCCGGCACCGGGTTCGGCATGACGAAGTTGCCCTGCGGGGCGGCCAGCCTGACGATGGTGCCGGGCTCGACCCCGCCGACGAGGTGCGTCGACAGGAAGCCCTCGGGCATCGCCTTGACGGTGATGGTGATCGTGCGAGAGCCCTTGCTGGAGACCGGGCTGCTGGTCAGCGAGTACGACCGCCAGCGCCAACGCCCCTCCACCAGCAGGCCGATGCCGATGTACTGGCCCGCCTCGTAGTCGAACGAGAAGCCCCAGCCGGGCTTGATGACGAGCGTGGCCGAATCCTCGGTCTCGCGGCGCACCTCGACGACGCGCCCGCGCAGTTCGCGCGCCGACCACAGCGGATTGGCCAGCTGCAGGTAGTCGTCGGGCAGCAGCGGGGTGGTGATGCGCCCGGCGATGGTGCGCAGCGCGTGCCAGACGGGGCGCTCTTTGGCGCCGGCGACGGTGGGGCGAACGGTGTCGGCGACTTTGGCGGTGTTCTTGATTGTGCTCTTGGCCATGGGGCTCCTGCCCGAAGTTACGCGTGCTCTAGACGAGTACCCGAAGCCGGTCGGGACCCAACCTACGGTACCGTAACTTACGGTACCGTATCCAGCCCTCAGAGCAGGTCGAGCAGGAACGGCAGCTCCTGCGGCGCGTACCAGGCGAGCTCGTGGTCCTGGGCGTCCCCGACGGTCAGCTCGGCGTCCTCATCCCCCAGGTCGGCATCGTCGATCGCGTCGACAGCGGCCTCGACGGCCGACTCGGCGGCCTGGTTGTCGACGTACGCGGCGATCACCGTGCTGAGCGTGAGGTCCCCCGCGACCCGCACCACGGCGTCGTCGAGGTCGGGCCGCAGCGTGGTGGCCGCGTCGTCGACCTCGGCTTCGACCACCACCCGCCGCGGCGGCAGTTCCCCGTCGGCCTCGTGGCCGAGCAGCCGCAGCGACGCCAGCGCGGCTTCGCGCCGCGCGACCTCGGCGAGTTCCTCGTCGTCGCCTTCGGCGTAGCCCTCGCGCAGCGTCGGCGTGACCGCGAACACGGTGCCGTTGGCGGGGCGCAGCGATCCGTCGGCGACCAGACGCTGCAGCATGGCCAGGGTTGCGGGGGCATAGACGCGCACGGTTGGAGGGTAGTCGCTACGGGCGGACCCGCCCGTCAACTGTCGACATCACCGAGCAGCGTCGCGACGTGGTCGTCGACGTAGGTCGACAGATCCCGCGGGGGTCGCTGGTAGCCGCCGCTGCGCACCGGACGCTTCGGCAGCTTCACCGGGGGATGCCCGACGTCGTGATAGTCGACGGTCGAGAGCAGGTGCGCGATCATGTTGATGCGGGCGTGCTTCTTGCTGTCGGACTCCACGACGTACCACGGGCTCAGCGCGGTGTCGGTGTGCAGCATCATCTCGTCCTTGGCGCGCGAGTAGTCCTCCCAGCGGTACACCGATTCCAGGTCCATCGGCGAGAGCTTCCAGCGCCGGACGGGGTCGTCGCGCCGGGACTTGAACCGGCGCAACTGTTCTTCCTCGGACACCGAGAACCAGTACTTGCGCAGCAGGATGCCGTCCTCGATCAGCATCTGCTCGAAAAGCGGCGCCTGGTGCAGGAACAACGCGTGCTCGGCCGGGGTGCAGAACCCCATCACCTTCTCCACACCGGCCCGGTTGTACCAGGACCGGTCGAACAGCACGATCTCCCCCTTGGCCGGCAGGTGGGCGATGTAGCGCTGGAAATACCACTGTCCCCGTTCACGATCCGACGGTGCGGGCAGCGCCGCGATCGTCGCGACCCGCGGGCTGAGGTACTCGGTGATCCGTTTGATCGCCCCGCCCTTGCCCGCAGCGTCGCGGCCCTCGAAGACCACGACGATGCGGGTTCCGGTGGCGCGGACCCATTCCTGCAGCTTCACCAATTCCGTTTGGAGCCGGAACAGTTCGGCTTCGTAGACGTCGTTGGGCAGTTTCGGCTTCTTGCCGGCCTTCTTCTCAGCCACGGGTGGGGTCGCCGTCGTTACTGCGCGGGTCCTTCTCCACCGAGATGACGAAATCGTCGCCGTGCTGGGTGACACCGGAGATCACCGCGCTGTTGATCGCCTCGGCGGCGTACTTGCGCCGCACCACCAGCGGATCCCGGCGCAGATCCCTGACCAGGGACACCGCCAGGCCAACCATAACCAGGACGAACGGCAGCGCGGCGATGATCGTGATGGTCTGCAGGCCGGTCAGCGCGTCCTCACCACCGACGAGCAACATCACCGCCGCGACCGCTCCGGTCGCCACACCCCAGAACACCACCGTGCTCCGACTGGGTTTGATGGTGCCCTTCTCCGACAGCGAGCCCATCACCACCGACGCGGCGTCGGCACCGGAGACGAAGAAGATCGCGACCAGCACCATCACCAGCACGCTCGCGATCGTCGCGATCGGGTACTGCTCCAGCAGCGAGAACAACTGGGCCTCGACCCCGCCCTCGCCGGCGAGGTCGGTGCCGTTCTGTTGCACGTTGATCGCCGAACCGCCGAACACCGCGAACCAGACCAGCGACACCAGGCTCGGCACCACCAGCACCCCGCCGACGAACTGACGGATGGTGCGGCCGCGTGAGATCCGCGCGATGAACATGCCGACGAACGGTGTCCAGGACACCCACCAGGCCCAGTAGAAGATCGTCCAGGACTGCAGCCATGTGTTGACGTCGGCGCCCTCGGCACCGGTGCGCGCCGACATCATGTTCAGCTCGGCGAAATAGCTGCCCAGCGTGGTCGGGAGCAGGTTGAGGATGAAAACCGTTGGGCCGACCACGAACACGAACAGGGCCAGCGCGAGCGCCAGCACCATGTTGATGTTCGACAGCCACTGGATGCCGCGGGCCACCCCGGACACCGCGGACATTACGAAGCACACGGTGAGCACGGTGATGATCACCACCAGGATCGCGTTGCCGGTCTCACCGATACCGGCGACGATCTGCAGTCCGCTGCGAATCTGCAACGCGCCCAAGCCCAGCGAGGCCGCCGAGCCGAACAGCGTGGCGAAGATCGCCAGCATGTCGATGACCTTGCCCCAGGCGCCGTTCGCGCGTGAGCCGATCAGCGGCTCGAACGCCGAGCTGATCAGCTGCAGCCGGCCTTTCCGGTACACGCCGTAGGCGATCGCCAAGCCGACGACGGCGTAGATGGCCCACGGGTGCAGGCTCCAGTGGAACAGCGTGGTCGCCATCGCGTGCTGCACCGCTTCGGGATTGCCTTCGGGTCCGGTGCCCGGCGGCGGTGTGACGAAGTGCGACAACGGTTCGGCGACACCGAAGAACATCAGGCCGATGCCCATACCCGCACTGAACATCATCGCCACCCACGAGATCCCGTTGAACTCGGGCGGCTCGTCGTCGCGGCCGAGCGGGATGGTGCCGTAACGGCCGAGGGCCAGGTAGAGCACGAAGACGACGAACCCGGTGCTGGTGAGCACGAACAGCCAGCCGGTGTTGTCCATCACCCAGGTCAGCGCGGCACCCGACGCGCTGGCCAGCGTGTCGGTGCTGACGAAGCCCCACACCAGGAACGCGACCGCGATGACGGCGGTGACACCGAACACCACCCAGTCGACGCCTCGCGACTTGGTGATCTCGGCCTCCACGACGGGGACGTCGAGTACCGGATGGGGCTTGGGCTCGTCGGCGGACCCGTCTGGGGCGGCGGACCCGTTCGGCACGGCCGTTTCGTTCGGCGGGACAGAAGCCTCGTGTTCAGAAATGCCAGCCATCCGACCAATTCGACCCTGGTGGCGTGCCCCCGTCAACTCTCAAAGTCGCCACAACGTGGTCACCGGGCGGCTTCGACCAGCTCGTCGAGGGCCTCCCGCAGCAGGCTGGGCAGCATTTCGACGTCGCTCATCGCGTCCCGGTCGGCATTGATTCCGAAGTACAACATGCCGTTGTAGGACGTGACGCCGATCGCCAGCGTCTGGTTGTGCAGCAGTGGCGGCACCGCGTAGGTCTCCAGCAGTTTGGTGCCCGCGATGTACATCTGGTTCTGCGCCCCGGGCACATTGGTGATCAGCAGGTTGAACTGCCGGGCCGAGAAACTGGTCGCCACCCGGATCCCCATGGCGTGCAGGGTGGGTGGCGCGAACCCCGACAGCGTGACGATGGTGCGGGCGTCGACGAGGCTGGGCGCGGTCGGGTGCGATTCGGTGGCGTGCGAGATCTGGGTGAGCCTGACCACCGGATTGGCTTCTCCGACAGGAAGATCCACCAGAAACGGGGTCACCTCGCTGATGGCCTGGCCGGGGCTGGACGAGTCGATCTCGGCGTCGGAGTACACCGACATCGGCGCCATCGCGCGCACCGTCGTCGTCGCGGTCACCGGTTCGCCACGCGAGAGCAACCAGTTGCGCAGCGCGCCGGCCACCATGGCCAGCACGACGTCGTTGACGTCGCAGTCGTAGCGGGCGCGCACGATGCGGAACTCGTCGAGGCTGCCCGAGGCCACCGAGAAGCGGCGGTTGCGCGACACCGTGGTGTTCAGCGGGCTGCTCGGCGCGGTACCGCGGGCGACGGTGCGGGCCAGATCGGCGACGCGGCGGCCGAGGTCGGCGATCTGGGTGGTGCTCGACACCGTGTCGGCCACGGCGGTGCGCACCGCGGCGGCCTGGGCGGTGGGCCGCATGATCCACTCCCCGATCGCTCCGATCAGCAGCTGACGGTCGCTGGGTTCGCGACCGGGGATCCAGATGTCCTCCCCGAATTCGGGCGGCTTCTGGGTGCGGTCGGCGATCACGTGCCCGATCTCCAGCGCGGTCATCCCGTTGACGAGGGCCTGATGCGATTTGGTGTAGATCGCGACGCGGTTCTTGGCCAGCCCCTCGACGAGGTACATCTCCCACAGCGGCCGGGACTTGTCCAGCGGGCGGGAGCCGAGCCGGGCGACCAGGTCGTGCAGTTGGGCGTCGCTGCCCGGGGACGGCAGCGCGGAGCGCCGGACGTGGTAGGTGATGTCGAAGTCACGGTCGTCGACCCACACCGGGCGGGCCAGGCCGAACGACACCTCCCGCACCTTCTGGCGGTAGCGCGGGATCTGCGGCAACCGTTGTTCGACGGTGGCCAGCAGGGTTTCGTAGCTCAGCCCGTTGCGCGGCTTGCGCAGGATCTGCAGCGAGCCCACGTACATGGGCGTCGACGAGTTCTCCAACCGGTAGAAGGAGGCGTCCGACGCCGACAACCTGGTCACCATCCGCGGCGCCGCCTCCTTCGATCCGTCGGTGAAAACGTCAGACGCTGTCACGTTATCCGGAGATTCTGTATTTCCGCCCAGCAGGTGCGTCAGGGGTGCCTGACACCGTGGGATCATGGTGGGGTCTGCGACTCTCCAGCAGCGGCCCGTCGAACGCTGGAGAACACGCATGCCCTCATCACCCCACCCCCTGGTCCGCCCCGCCGAAACGTCGCCAGCGCTGTCCCCGCAGGGATGGGTGACCGCCCCGGTCATCGACTGTGAACCGGTCCCCCAGCCGATCTCGGTGAGCCCGTGCCCGACACCGTCGGCCATCGCGCTGCACCGCCGCACGCCGCGCCCGAGGAGAACGCCGCGGGTGCGGGAGGCGCCGCCGCCACGCTCGGCCGTGGTGTTCGCCGAGGCGGCGCTGCGCAGCGTGATCGAGGTGATCGACCGGCGCCGCCCGATCGCGCAGCTGCGTCCGTTGATGACACCGTTTCTGATCGACTGCGTCATCGCCTGCGCGTCGGCGCCGCGCACCGGGAGCGCGACGCTGCGCCGGGTCCGGGTGCGTCCCGTCGACACCGGCGGCGCCGAGGTCGACGCCGCGGAGGTCTTCGCGACGTTCGCCCGCGGCGGACGCGTCCACGCCGTCGCCGGGCGGATCGAACGTCACCGCGAGAGCTGGCGGCTGGTCGCGTTGCAGATCGGTTGAGTCAGCCGCGCTTGGCGTGCCTGCCGGCCTTCTGGGCCTGCCGGGCCGCTTCGCGGCGCTCCTTGCGCGTCCCGCCGGTCGACGGGGCGTTACCGGAGCGCTTGACCTCCACCGAACCGTCCTCCGACGGGCCCGAGTAGGTCAGCGGCCGCTGCTGGTCGTCGATGCCCTTGGCGCGCACCGCCGGGGCGGGGCGCTCCTGGGTGGCGACAGAGCCCTGTTGCGCGGCCGCGGCCGCGAACTCGGCCAGGCCGGTCGGGGCCGCCTGCGCGGCGACCGTCGGCGCTTGCACCGGCTCGACCTGCACGTTGAACAGGAACCCGACGGACTCCTCCTTCATGCCGTCGAGCATCGCGATGAACATGTCGTAGCCCTCGCGCGCGTACTCGACCTCGGGGCGCTGCTGGGCCAGCCCGCGCAGCCCGATGCCCTCACGCAGGTAGTCCATCTCGTAGAGATGCTCACGCCACTTGCGGTCGAGCACGTTGAGCAGCACGTTGCGCTCCAGCTGACGCATCGCGCCCTCGCCGGCGATCTCCTCGATCTCACGCTCCCGCTCGGAGTAGGCCCGCTTGGCGTCGTCGACCAGCGCGTCGAGCAGTTCCTTGCGGTCCAGCTCGCCTGGCTCACCGACGGCGTCGGAGTCGAGCAGGTCGTTGTGGTCGATGCCGACCGGATAGAGCTGGCGCAGGCCCTCCCACAGCTTCTCCAGGTCCCAGTCCTCGGAGTAGCCCTCGGCGGTGGCGCCGTCGACGTAGGCGGTCACCACGTCGACGAGCATCTGCTCGGCCTGATCGCGCAGGTTCTCGCCCTCGAGGATGCGGCGGCGCTCGGCGTAGATGACCTTGCGCTGCTGGTTCATCACCTCGTCGTACTTGAGGACTTCTTTGCGGATGTCGAAGTTCTGCTGCTCGACCTGCGTCTGGGCGCTCTTGATCGCCCGCGACACCATCTTGGCCTCGATCGGCACGTCGTCGGGCAGGTTGAGCCGCGTCAGCAGCGTCTCCAGGGTTGCCCCGTTGAACCGGCGCATCAGCTCGTCGGCCAGCGACAGGTAGAAGCGGGACTCACCCGGATCGCCCTGACGGCCGGAGCGGCCGCGCAGCTGGTTGTCGATACGGCGGGACTCGTGCCGTTCGGTGCCGAGCACGTACAGGCCGCCGACGGCGCGCACGTCCTTGGCCTCGTCGGCGACCTGCGCCTTGATGGTCGGCAGCTCCTCGTGCCAGGCCTGGTCGTACTCCTCCGGCGTCTCCACCGGGTCGAGGCCGCGCTGCCGCAGTTTGCGGTCGAGCAGGTAGTCGACGTTGCCGCCGAGCACGATGTCGGTGCCGCGGCCGGCCATGTTGGTGGCCACGGTGATCGCGCCGAGCCGGCCGGCCTCGGCGATGATGCCGGCTTCCTGCTCGTGGTACTTGGCGTTGAGCACGTTGTGCGGGATGCGCCGCTTCTCGAACTGCCGGGACAGGAACTCGGAGCGCTCGACGCTGGTGGTGCCGATCAGCACCGGCTGGCCCTTCTCGTACCGCTCGGCGACGTCGTCGACGACGGCGATGAACTTGGCCTCTTCGGTCTTGTAGATCAGGTCGGACTGGTCGACGCGGATCATCGGCCGGTTCGTCGGGATCGGGACCACGCCGAGCTTGTAGATCTCGTGCAGCTCGGCGGCCTCGGTCTCGGCGGTACCCGTCATCCCCGCGAGCTTGTTGTACATGCGGAAGTAGTTCTGCAGCGTCACCGTGGCGACGGTCTGGTTCTCGGCCTTGATCTCGACGTGTTCCTTGGCCTCGATCGCCTGGTGCAGACCCTCGTTGTAGCGGCGGCCCACCAGCATGCGGCCGGTGAACTCGTCGACGATGTAAACCTCGCCGTTGCGGACGATGTAGTGCTTGTCGCGCTCGAAGAGTTCCTTGGCCTTGATCGCGTTGTTCAGGTAGCTGATCAGCGGCGAGTTCGCGGCCTCGTACAGGTTCTCGATGCCGAGCTGGTCTTCGACGAATTCGACGCCGATCTCGTTGATGCCGACGACGCGCTTCTTGATGTCGACCTCGTAGTGGACGTCCTTCTCCATCATCGGGGCCAGCCGGGCGAACTCGGTGTACCAGTTCGAGCCGCCGTCGGCGGGGCCGGAGATGATCAGCGGGGTGCGGGCCTCGTCGATCAGGATGGAGTCGACCTCGTCGACGATGGCGAAGTTGTGGCCGCGCTGCACACAGTCCTCGAGGCGCAGCGCCATGTTGTCGCGCAGGTAGTCGAAGCCGAGCTCCCAGTTGGTGCCGTAGGTGATGTCGGCGTTGTAGGCCGCGCGGCGCTGGTCGGGCGTCAGGGTGCCGAGGATGACGTCGACGTCGAGGCCGAGGAAGCGGTGCACGCGGCCCATCTGCTCGGCGTCGCGCTTGGCGAGGTATTCGTTGACCGTGACGATGTGGACGCCCTTGCCCTCCAGCGCGTTGAGGTAGGCGGGCAGCACCGAGGTCAGGGTCTTGCCCTCACCGGTCTTCATCTCCGCGACGTTGCCGAAGTGCAGCGCCGCGCCGCCCATGACCTGCACGTCGAAGTGCTTCTGGTCGAGCACCCGCCAGGCCGCCTCGCGGGCCACGGCGAACGCCTCGGGCATCAGGTCGTCGAGGTCTTCCTTGCCGGATTCGAGGCGGCGGCGGAACTCGTCGGTCTTGGCCCGCAGTTCGGCGTCGGAGAGCTTCTCCATGTCGTCGGACAGGGTGTTGACATAGTCAGCCACCCCCTTGAGGCGCTTGACCATGCGGCCTTCACCGATACGGAGCAACTTCGACAGCACGCTGTAACCCTTTTTCCTCGTCGGATCGTGTCGGATGCGGGATCGCGACAGACGGAGACCATCGTAGGCGACGGAACGAATTCCCTGGTTAGGCGACGGTACCGGGCCGCGTCAAATACAGAAATCCCCCGGAGTACGCGTCTCCGGGGGACTTCTGCCTGCTCAGGCCATCAGGCGAGTTTGATCAATCCGTAGTCGAACGCATGGCGGCGGTACACCACGCAGGGGCGATCGCTCTCCTTGTCGTGGAACAGGAAGAAATCGTGGCCGACGAGTTCCATCTCGTAGAGCGCGTCGTCGACCGTCATCGGGGTCGCGGGATGCTCCTTGACGCGCACGATCCGTCCCGGCTCGTGGTCGTCGACCACCGCCTCGTGGGCGTCCGGCGACGTGTCGGCGGCCACGGCCGCGAAAGCGTCCTCGAGATGCTGGGGCGTGGTGGCCTCGTGGAGGGCCATCGGCGTCTTGTCGCCGTAGTGGATCTTGCGTCGGTCCTTCGCCTTGCGCAGGCGTGCTTCGAGTTTGCTCACCGCGGCTTCGAAGGCGGCGTAGAAGCTGTCGGCGCAGGCTTCGCCGCGCACGACCGGCCCGCGGCCGCGTGCGGTGATCTCGACGTGCTGGCAGTTCTTGCGCTGACGGCGGTTCTTCTCGTGATCGAGCTCGACGTCGAACAGCTGGATCGAACGGTCGAACCGCTCGATGCGGGAGAGCTTCTCGGCGACATACGTGCGGAAGTGGTCGGGCACTTCGACATTGCGTCCCTTGACCACCACCTCGGCGTTGGGCATGCCCGCTGGTGTATCCGCACTGTCGGCGTCCATCAGCATCGCGCTGTCGGTTTTCACGGAATGACTTGTCATACTTGGCAACTCGATTCTCTCGCGTACGCACGCTCAACGCGTGCCGGCCGGGAAGTAATCGCGCCGACGGGGCATACCTGGTCGCGCCGCTCGCCGGTGCAAGGTGTCTACAGATCACCTCCCATCGCTGCCGCGACACCGGCGCTCTCATCCGGAGCGCCGTCCGTGACCGTTCACGGTTGGTTGGTGCCGACGGTAGTCGCTGTTCACCTTCCGTGCCACTAATTGGCCAGACCTGTTTTCACATCTTCACCCGCAGATGATCTGCCGGTAATGGCCGTCACACGGTCACGCGTTCGCCAAAGTCAGGACCGCGAGGACAACGGCGCCACCGGTTTGCAGGACACGGACCGACTCGGTGGCGGTGGCCCCCGTGGTCACGACGTCGTCGACCATGATCACCGGGCCGGCGACCGGCGCCGTCAGGCGCACCCGGCCCGCCACGTTGCGTTGCCGTGCCGCGCTGGACAGCCCGACGGAGTCTCTGGTGAACGCCCTCATCCGCAGGACCGGGGCGACAGCCTCGTCGCGCGCGGCCAGGGCGGCGATGCGGGCGACCGGGTCGCCGCCGCGGCGCCGGGCCGACGAGCGGCGGGTGGGTGCGGGGACGAGAGTGACGGGCGCGTCGACGACGCCCCAGCTGAGCAGGTGGTCGAGGCCGGTGCGCAGCGCCGCGGCCAGCGGGGCGCGCAGGTCGGCGCGGCCGTGCTCCTTGAGCGCGACGATCGCGCTGCGCCGCGCCCCGGCGTAGCGGCCCAGCGACAGCACCGGCACGCCGGGGTCGAGCCGCGGTGAGACGACGTGCGGCTCGTCGGGTTTGACCGTGAGCTCGCGGTCGCAGGCCGCACACCACGCGGTGCCCGCGGTGTCGCAGCCCCCGCACTGCAGCGGCAGCATCAGGTCGAGCATGACGCCAGTGTCGGGCGCGGGTCCGACACCGGTGGCCGGGGCTTCGCGAAACCGCTACCACGGTAGCGATCTGCCGCGGCTGACGACCGTGGTGGCGGTTTCGCGAGAGCGGCGGCGCTAGGCCGTGACGATCGAATCCCCTTGCACCCGAACCGCCACCGGGTTCAGCGGCTTGGACGCCGGGCCGTCGAGCACCGCGCCGTCGAGCCCGAACCGGCTGCCGTGGCACGGGCAGTCGATGGACCCGTCGGCGACCTTGTTCACCAGGCATCCGGTGTGGGTGCACACCGCGGAGAACGCCTTGAAGTCGCCGGCCGCCGGCTGGGTCAGCACGACGTCGCCGACGATCACGCCGGACCCGACGGGCACGTCGGCCGTCGGGGCCAGCGCCTTGCCCGACGGCGGCGCCTCCGGCGAGGAGGACTCCGACCCGCTCGAGCACGCCGCGACCGCGGCGGCGGCCAGGCCGATTCCCGCGCCGGCGATCACCGTCTTGCGGGGAACCCGCACGTCCTCGATGCCCATGGACTCACCTTCCCGTCGAGCTGGACCACCGGAGGGCTGTTCCGGCGGCAGGCCTGTGTCAGCCCGGCAGTACGGGTAGCGCACCCGCGGTCATCAGTGGGCGCACCTCGACCCAGCCCGGGTCTTCGGCCGCCGAACCGGACAACTGCAACACGCCACGGCTGTCGGACACATAGACCGCCGACGGGTTGGCCGCCACCGACCGCACCGGCATCAGCAGGTTGCGGCTCGGGCCGTCGGAGTTGACGCCGTCGAGGTTGACGTAGGACACCGGGTGCTGGGGATCGGTGCGGGTCACCACGATGTCGTCGCCGGTGCGCCACGACAACGACACCACGGTCTCGCCGAGCCCGTAGCCCAGCCGGCGCGGGTAGGTCAGCGCGTACCCTCCCCCGGGCGTCTGCTGCACCCCGGCGAGGATCACCTTTCCGTCGACGACCATCGCCGCGCGGGTGCCGTCGCGGGACAGCTGCAGTTCGGTGATGCCGCCGCCGAAGCGGGTCTGCACCGCGGTGGCGTCGACGGGGATGCGCGCCGGCTGCCCGGACGCGTCCTGGATGACGCGGACCACGGTGTTGCCGTCGACGACGACCCAGATCGCGTCGTCGAGCGACCAGCTCGGCCGGGTCAGGCTGCGGCCGTCCATCACCTGCGCGGCGTTGCCGCCCACCGGCCCGACCCACAGCGACGACGCCATATCGGGGGCGCCGGGCCGCAGCGTCACGATCGAGGCGACCTCCTGGCCCGAGCGGGACAGGGCCGCGGCGACCTGGCCGGGGATCTGCCCGAACGAGCCGGGCACCCGCGGCGCGCGGTCACCGTCGAGGCGTACCAGGGAGCCGCCGACCAGCGCGTGCAGTCCGGCGGCGGCGCCGTCGGCCGCGCCGGGGTCGGTGGCGGCGACGTCACCGGTGTCCCAGCCTTCGGCGAACCGGTCGTCGAGGGCGGCGCCGTCGGCGTTGATCACATACGGGCCGTTGATCCCGGACCGTGACAGCGTCCAGATGACCTGTGCGGCAAGCAACTGCCTGCTGTGCGGGTCGGTGGTCGACAGGTTCTCCAGGTCGATCCGCGCGCCACCGTAGCCGCGCCCGACACCGGTCTTTCCGCCGTCGGCGCGAGTCACGGGGCCGCGCAGCCGCAGCGGCGGGCCGAGCAGGTTGCGCACCGTCTTGTCCATCTCCGGCCGCGGGCCCGCGATCAGCTTGCTCACCAATTCGGTTGCCAGCTGGTCGGGTTCGGATACCGCGACGTAGCGCGGGTCCGGTACCACGGTCTTGCCTGTGGGGTCGGCGAAGTACAGCGTGTGCCGCTTGTAGGTGGCCTGGAACTGCTGCCAGTCCAGGAAGACGCCGTTGGGCAGCTTGTCGATCCGCCACCCGTCCCGGGTCTTGGCGAGTTCGATCGGGCCGGGGTCGGGCAGCGCGCCCGCGCCGGTCTCGAAAACGCCCATGTCCGAAAGAGATCCGAGGATGTCGGCGCGCATCGCGACGGTGACACGCTCGGGGGTGCGGGTCTCGACGAACACCACATTGTCGATCAGCAGCGCGCTGCCCGCGTCATCCCATGCCGCCGAGGCGGATTCGGTGAGGAACTGCCGTGCGGCC
Organism: Mycolicibacterium parafortuitum; assembly: GCF_010725485.1. Lineage (NCBI taxonomy): Bacteria > Bacillati > Actinomycetota > Actinomycetes > Mycobacteriales > Mycobacteriaceae > Mycobacterium > Mycolicibacterium parafortuitum. The sequence continues at coordinate 5,916,360 of NZ_AP022598.1, forward strand.
AGGTGCCGGTTGGCCGGATCGGCGGTGGCCTTGAGGAATTCGCGCAGCAGCACGTCGGGGTCCATGCCGGGGGTCGGCTTGGGCAGGCTGGGCGGGGCGGGCCGGTCGACGGTGCCGATCGCCTGCGGCGACGACGAGCTCGGCACCCCGGCGCAGCCGGTCACGATCAGCAGCAGCGCCGCCACCAACGCCACCAGGCGCATCCGCGTCACACGCCTTCTCCTGCCGGTTCCCGCACCCGCCGGTTCGGTGCGCCGGCGGGCCGTTCGATCGGTTTCACCGGAAGCGGACTGCTGGTGACCTTGTGGCCGCGCACCAGCGGGAGGGTGAGCCGGAAGCAGGCACCCTTGCCGGGTTCGCCCCAGGCTTCGAGCCGGCCCTGGTGCAGGCGGGCGTCCTCGATGCTGATCGCCAGGCCCAGGCCGGTGCCGCCGGAGCGGCGCACCCGGGACGGATCGGCGCGCCAGAACCGGCTGAACACCAGCTTCTCCTCGCCGGGGCGCAGGCCGACGCCGTAGTCGCGCACGGTGACCGCGACGGTGTCGGCGTCGGCGGCCATCCGGATGCGCACCGGCTTGTGCTCGGCGTGGTCGATCGCGTTGGCGATCAGGTTGCGCAGGATGCGTTCCACCCGGCGGGGATCCACTTCGGCGATGACGTCCTCGGTGGGCATGTCGACGATCATCTCGACGCTGGCGCCCTCGGCCAGGTGCCCGACGTTGTCGAGGGCGCGCTGCACGATGGACCGCAGATCGACGGCCTCGACCGCGAGCTCGGCGACACCGGCGTCGTGGCGGGAGATCTCCAGCAGGTCGTTGAGCAGCGACTCGAACCGATCGAGTTCGCTGACCATCAGCTCGGTGGAGCGCCGCAGCGCCGGGTCCAGGTCCTCGGCGTGGTCGTGGATCAGATCTGCGGCCATCCGCACCGTGGTCAGCGGGGTGCGTAGTTCGTGGCTGACGTCGGAGGTGAACCGGCGCTGCAGGTTTCCGAACTCTTCGAGCTGGGTGATCTGGCGGTGCAGGCTCTCGGCCATGTCGTTGAACGACACCGCCAGCCGCGCCATGTCGTCCTCGCCGCGCACCGGCATGCGTTCGGTCAGATGTCCTTCGGCGAACCGTTCGGCGATCCGCGACGCCGACCGCACCGGCAGCACGATCTGGCGCGCCACCAGCAGCGCGATCGCGGCCAGCAGGCCGAGCAACACGACGCCGCCGGTGGCCATGGTTCCGCGCACCAGCGCGATGGTGGAGTCCTCGTTGTTCAGCGGGAAGATCAGGTAGAGCTCGAGGTTGGTCACCGGTGAGGACGTCGGGCTGCCGACGATCAGCGCCGGCCCGGAGAACCCGTCGGTGTGCACCGTGGAGTACTGGTAGCTGACCTGTCCGGCCTTCACGAAATCGCGCAGAGTGGCCGGAATCTGGTCGACCGGGCCGGCGGCGGTCGCCGCGCGCGGGCCGTCACCCGGCACGACGAGGACGGCGTCGAAGGTGCCCGCCAGACCCGCGCCGGCGTCGGCCTTGCGGTCGATCAGGGTGTTGCGGGCCAACTGCAGGCTGCTGTCGAGCGAGCGGGTCTCCTCACCGCCGACGATGCCGCTGACGGTGGTGCGGGCGCGCTCGATCTCCTCGGTCGCGGCGCCGACCTTGACCTCCAGGATCCGGTCGGTGATCTGGCTGGTCAGCACGAAGCCGAGCACCATGATGACGGCCAGCGACAACCCGAGCGTCAAGGTGACGACGCGCAGTTGCAGGGACCGCCGCCACACCAGGCTCAGCGCGCGGCCCAGCGCGGCAAGGCCGCGCAGCAACGGGGCCGACCGGCGGTGGATCCGTCGGCGCGAGCCGAAGATCACGGCTGCCGCTTCACGACTGCAGCCTCAAGACGAGCCGTCCGATCACGGAGGTCCGGCCTTGTATCCCACTCCTCGAACGGTCAGCACCACCTGCGGGTTCTCCGGGTCCTTCTCGACCTTGGCCCGCAAGCGCTGGACATGCACGTTCACCAAACGGGTGTCCGCGGGGTGACGGTAACCCCACACCTGTTCGAGCAGCACATCACGAGTAAACACCTGGCGTGGTTTGCGTGCCAGCGCCACCAGCAGGTCGAACTCCAGGGGGGTCAGCGAGATCTGCTCACCCTGGCGCGTGACCTTGTGCGCGGGCACGTCGATGTCGACGTCGGCGATGGACAGCAGCTCGGCGGGCTCGTCCTCGTTGCGCCGCAGCCGGGCGCGCACGCGCGCGACCAGTTCCTTGGGCTTGAACGGCTTCATCACGTAGTCGTCGGCGCCGGACTCCAGGCCGAGCACCACGTCCACGGTGTCGGTCTTGGCGGTCAGCATCACGATCGGCACACCGGAATCGGCCCGCAACACCCGGCACACGTCGATGCCGTTCATGCCCGGCAGCATGAGATCCAGCAGGACCAGGTCGGGTCGCAATTCGCGGACGGCGGTCAACGCCTGGGTGCCGTCACCGATGACCGCGGTGTCGAAACCCTCCCCCCGCAGCACGATGGTGAGCATCTCGGCGAGCGAAGGGTCGTCGTCGACTACCAGGATCCTTTGCCTCATGGTGTCCATGGTGTCACCAGAAAGCGATAAACCGCGGCTACCACGCGGGGTGTTTTGCGAGTTGAGCGTGGTTTAAGCGAGATGCTCAGGCGGCGGCTTCGAGCAGATGCCGTTGTTCGGCCAGCGATTGCAGCACCTCGTGGCCGATTTGGCGGATGCTGGCGGTCACCGGGCTCTCGCACAACCGGTGGGCGGGCAGGTCGCCCAGCACCGCACGCAGCGCCTTGCTGCGCGACAGCGCGCGCCGCGCCGCGCGGGCCTCGCGGTCGTCACCGGGTGCCAGCGCGAGCATGAGCTGCTTGCGGGAGAACTGCAGGCCGTCGGCGTCCTGGAGCACCGGGTTGGTCCACCAGTGGTCGAACGGGATGCGGGAGCCGCTGAGGATCTGGTCGCCGTCGCGGGTGCGGATCGGTGCCGGCGGGTACATCGCGAGCTTCGGGACGAATTCGCCGCAGCCTCCGCGCCTGCTGCGGATTCGCATCAGCGTCAGCGCGGCGGCCGCGCTCGTCGTCTTCGGGTTGATGACCCCGGCGGTGTCGACCCAGGTCAGGGTGTCACGGTGACCGTTGAGCGCATCGGAGCCGTCGCGGCGGAACAGCACCGCGCGCAGGTGTCCGGCCAGCTCCTTGGCCTCGCTGTAGCGCCCTTGGTCGTACCGCTGCACGGCAGACTCGACACAGGCCAGCAGGTGGTCCAGCGTGGGCAGAGCAGTGGTGTGGATTCGCGATTCGATGAGCAACGGTCCCCCTGGTGTCGTTACCGAAGCGTTATCCCCGGGACTTGATCTTATCCACTGGTGTCACAACGCGCGCGGTAACCGGAGGTCAACCCGAAATCAGCCGGGCAGCGAGGTCGGCGGCGTCGACGTCGGGCGGGACCACCGCCCATCGCCCGCCCCATTGCGCGGTCGCCAGCTCGGCGTAGACGGCCCCGGTGCGGCGTTGCAGTCCGCCGTCGCGTTCGTAGGCGTCGCGTGCCCGGTCGGCTTCCTCGGCTTCGCGGCCGGCCGCCCGCGCTGCGGCGAGTTCGGTCGGAACGTCAAGCAGCACTTGCCACGTCGGCGCCGGCAGCCGCAGTCGGCCGAACTCCAGATCGCGCACCCACTCGACGACCTCGCCGTCGGCACCCTGATGCAGGCGGGCCGCGCTGTAGGCGGCGTTGGACGCGACGTAGCGGTCCAGGATCACCACCGAGTAGGCCGAGGTGAGGTGGTCGATCTCGTCGCGCGCGCCGGCGCGGTCCATCGCGAACAGCATCGCCATGCCGTACACCGAGTCCGCGAGGTCGCCGTGGCGGCCGTGCAGGGCCTCGGCGGCGACGTCGGCGGGCACCGACACCCCGTAGCGCGGGAATGCCAGGGTTGCCACGGACCGGCCGCCGGATTCGAACGCGGCGCGCAGGCCGTTGGTCAGGGTCCGTTTGCCCGCGCCGTCGACGCCTTCGATCACGATGAGCACTGCGCGAGCCTAACGTCCGCGACAACCAACAGATTTCGGCGGGACGCGCGTCGGCTCACTGGGCGCGGCCCGCGATGCTGGACTGCAGCACGACGGTGTCGGCCGCCGGGTCCAGGAACACCCGGGTGCTGCGGCGCGGGCCGCCGAAGTACATGTTCAGCTCCACCCCGGTCAGAAACGGCCCGGGCGGCAGTTCGGGCTCGAGGACCTTCTGCACGGCCGGCCGGTTCCCGTGATCCTCGGCGCCGTACCGGTCCACCAGGCCCGCCATCGTCTCCGGGGTGACCTCGACGACGGCGTCGATCCATTGCAGCGACAGCCGCGACGGTTCGGTGGATCCGCTGTTGTCCCACGTGATCCACGACGCCGCGACCGGGGCCCCCAGCGCCGGGAAGGTCGTGGCCAGTTCCTCGGTGTCGTGCCGGATCTCGGGGGCGGGCCGGGTCGCGGTGACGCTCGTATCGGTGGCCTCCTCGGAGGCCGGCTGGCCCTGACATCCGGTCAGGGCCAGCGCGATTCCGAGCGTCACCGCGCTCAGCAGTTTTGCCACGTCAGTAGCGGTAGTGCTCCGGCTTGTACGGGCCTTCGACGTCGACGCCGATGTACTCCGCCTGCTCCTTGGTGAGCCGGGTCAGCGTGCCGCCGAGGGCCTCGACGTGGATCTTGGCGACCTTCTCGTCGAGGTGCTTGGCCAGCCGGTAGACCTCGTTGTCGTACTCGTCGTTCTTGGTCCACAGCTCGATCTGTGCGATCACCTGGTTGGAGAAGCTGTTGCTCATCACGAACGACGGGTGGCCGGTGGCGTTGCCCAGGTTCAGCAGGCGGCCCTCGGACAGCAGGATGATCGACTTGCCGGTGTCACCGAAGGTCCACTCGTCGACCTGCGGCTTGATGTTGATGCGGGTCGCGCCCGAGCGCTCCAGGGCGGCGATGTCGATCTCGTTGTCGAAGTGGCCGATGTTGCCCAGGATGGCGTGATCCTTCATCGCCTTCATGTGCTCGAGGGTGATGATGTCCTTGTTGCCGGTCGAGGTGATGACGATGTCGGCGTCGCCGATCGCCTGCTCGACGGTGACCACGTCGTAGCCGTCCATCAGCGCCTGCAGCGCGTTGATCGGGTCGATCTCGGTGACCTGGACGCGCGCACCCTGGCCGGCCATCGACTCGGCGCAGCCCTTGCCGACGTCGCCGTAGCCACAGATCAGCACCTTCTTGCCGCCGATGAGGGCGTCGGTGCCGCGGTTGATGCCGTCGATCAGCGAGTGCCGGGTGCCGTACTTGTTGTCGAACTTGCTCTTGGTGACCGAGTCGTTGACGTTGATCGCCGGGAACGAGAGCTCACCGGCGGCGGCGAACTGGTACAGGCGCAGCACGCCGGTGGTGGTCTCCTCGGTGACACCCTTGACCGACTCCGCGATCTTGGTCCACTTGGTCTTGTCCTTCTCGAAGCCCTCGCGGACCAGCGCCAGGAAGACCTTCCATTCGGCCGGGTCGTCGTCCTCGGCGGGCGGCACCACGCCGGCCTTCTCGTACTGCGCACCGCGCAGCACCAGCATGGTGGCGTCGCCACCGTCATCGAGGATCATGTTGGCCGGCTCGCCTTCCCAGGTGAGCATCTGCTCGGCGGCCCACCAGTACTCCTCCAGCGTCTCGCCCTTCCAGGCGAAGACCGGGGTGCCCTTGGGCTCCTCCGGGGTGCCGTTGGGGCCGACGACGACGGCCGCGGCCGCGTGGTCCTGGGTGGAGAAGATGTTGCAGCTCGCCCATCGAACTTCAGCACCGAGCGCGGTCAGCGTCTCGATCAGCACGGCGGTCTGCACGGTCATGTGCAGCGAACCGGAGATGCGCGCGCCCTTGAGCGGCTGGACGTCGTGGTATTCGCGACGCAGCGCCATCAGGCCGGGCATCTCGTGCTCGGCGAGACGGATCTCCTTGCGGCCGAACTCGGCCAGCGAGAGGTCGGCGACCTTGTAGTCGATGCCGTTGCGGACATCGGCGGTCAGAGCAGTCATGTAGTAGAGCCCCTTATGGTTCGTCAGTTACCTGTGAGAGCGCACGCGTGTAGACGACAACGCCTGCGCGGACACCCAGGCCTGCGGGCTCGCGGGACAGGCGGTTGAAGCGCTCTGCCGGCCAGGGGCGTCTATGACACCGTAGCGCCTCGGGTCCGCGGGCCGGGCATGGCCGTCCCGTCACCTGGCTTTTCAGCGCCGGGTCAGCCGCCGAATCAGTCCTCGACGACGCCGTAGCGTTCGGCGAACGGCGTCATCAGGCGGGCCAGGTCGCGCGCCACGTCGTGTCCGCGGGCGGACGATGTGCCGGAGTTGGCTTCCGGCGGCATCGAGATGTAGCTCATCGCCAGCCGCACGATCGCGCGGGCCAGCACCCCGGCGTCCTCTTCGCTGCACCGCACCCAGCTGCTCATGAACGATTCGGTGAGCCGGGTCGAGCAGTGGTTGATGATCGGCGCGCTGTCGGTGGTGATGAGCTGCAGCAGGTCCGGTTTGGAGGTGCCGGTCAGCAGCGAGATCACCAGCGGATCGGCCGCGGACTCGACGAAGAAGTCGCGGAAGCCCTGCAGGAACGCGGCGTACACGTCGCCGATGTTGCCGTTGATCGCGGTGTGGATCTGGTCGACGAGCCGGTCGGCCAGGCGCATCGCGTAGCCCTGGGCCAGGCCCTGCCGGGATCCGAACTCGTTGTAGATGGTCTGGCGGCTGATGCCGGCGGCCTTGGCGACGTCGGACAGCGTGATCTGGGACCAGTCGCGGGCCAACAGCATCTCGCGCATGCCGTCGAGGATCGAGTCGCGCAGCAGCACCCGCGACGCCTCGGCGTAACTGATGCGCTTGTCGCTGACCCCGCCCACAGGCGCGACAATAACGGTTGCGCCCACCGGTCCGGGACTTGCACCGCGAGCGCGCGTGTCTGCGCGCTCCTGCTCAGCGTGTCGCGGCGCATCACGCACGCTCGCGGCCACCGACTGCGCACTCACGGCCGCGACACCTCGACCATGTCGAAGTCCGACTTCGCCGCGCCGCAGTCCGGGCAACTCCAGTCGTCGGGGATGTCGTCCCAGCGCGTGCCCGGGGCGATGCCGTCCTCGGGCCAGCCCTTGGCCTCGTCGTACTCGAAGCCGCACTGCACGCACACGTACACCTTGTAGTCGGTTGATTGCTCTTCGCGCGAGCGCTCATCGGCCATTGCTCACTCCTGTTTCTCGAAGTCGATCTTTTCGCGCACCGCGCAGTCCGGGCAGCACCAGTCGTCGGGCACCTCGCTCCACGGCGTCCCGGCCGGAAAGCCTTCTCGCGGTTCGCCTTTGGCTTCGTCGTAGACGTAATCGCAGCCGGGGCAGCGGTAGGTGGTCACGCCTGCCCTCCGTGGCGGGCGAGCACCTTGTCGCGGACGCGGGGGTGGATGTTCACCCGGGTGAGGTCGCCGTCGTAGTGGTCCAGGACGCGGTGGTCCATCACCTTGCGCCACACCGGCGGCAGGTACGTCAGCGCGATCATCGACGCGTATCCACTCGGCAGGTTCGGTGCGCCTTCCATGCTGCGCAGCGTCTGGTAGCGGCGGGTCGGGTTGGCGTGATGGTCGCTGTGCCGCTGCAGGTGGTACAGGAACAGATTGGTCACGATGTGGTCGGAGTTCCAGCTGTGCACCGGTGCGCAGCGCTCGTAGCGGCCGCTGTCGAGCTTCTGCCGCAGCAGCCCGTAATGCTCGAGGTAGTTCACCGTTTCGAGCAGCGTGAAGCCGAAGACCGCCGAGATCAGGATGTACGGGATCAGCGCCCAGCCGAAGACCGCGATCAGCACGCCGTAGAGCACCAGCGACATCGCCCAGGCGTTGAGCACGTCATTCGACCAGTGCCACTTACTCTTGCCGGCACGCTCCAGCCGTTTGGCCTCCAACTCCCACGCGGACTTGAGGCTGCCGAACACGCTGCGCGGCAGGAACTCCCAGAACGTCTCACCGAAGCGGGCCGACGCGGGATCCTCGGGCGTCGCGACGCGCACGTGGTGGCCGCGGTTGTGCTCGATGTAGAAGTGACCGTAAAGCGTCTGCGCAAGAGTGATTTTCGCCAGCCAGCGCTCCAGAGATTCCTTCTTGTGCCCCATTTCGTGCGCGGTGTTGATGCCGACGCCGCCGAGTAGCCCGACCGACAATGCCAGGCCGATCTTGGCCGGCCACGGCAGCGCGCCGTCGAAGCCGAGCCAGCTCAGGTCCGACGCGGTGAACAGGTACGCGCCGAGGATGACGCTGGCGTACTGGAACGGGATGTAGGCGTAGGTGCAGTAGCGGTAGTACTTGTCGTTCTCCAGTCGCTGCATCACCTCGTCGGGCGGGTTCTGCCCGTCGGGGCCGAAGAACCGGTCGAGGACCGGCAGCAGGATGTACAGCAGGATCGGTCCGATCCACAGCGGCACCTGTGCCGCGGCGTGCCAGCCGATCGCGTTCAATGCCCACACCACCGGCAGCACGACGAACAACGCCGTCGGCGCGATAAGCCCCATCAGCCATAGGTAGCGCTTCTTGTCGCGCCACTGCTCGACGTTTCTGGGCTCGGTCATTTCCTGGGTGGTCATCTCAGTGCCTCCTCGCTGTGAGTGCCATCACCGATCGATCTTGACTATATAGCTCATTTTGTCGGGTGTCTAGACATAGAACCGTTCTTTGTAAAGCACACTGGCTCCGCGAGCGCGCGCGTTTGCTCGCCGACGCGCCATGGAATTCGTGCGGGACCGCGCGTTCGGCGGCCGACGAACGCGCCCGGAAGGCCGAAACGAATCCACCGGACAGCACAAACGTCGCGCTCGCGGCGGGCGAGCGCGACGTGTGCGTCAGGGATTACGGCGTGGCGGCGTACAGAAACGCGCGCTCGCCAGGCGAACGGACCACCTACTTGACCAGGCGTTTACCGACCAGCGAGTGCCGGCGGCCGTAGAGGAAGTACACCACCACGCCGATCAGCATCCACAGCCCGAACCGGATCCACGTCAGCCCGGTCAGGTTCAGCATCAGCCACACGCACGCGATGATCGACAAGATCGGCAGCACCGGCACCCACGGCGTCCGGAAGCCGCGGTCCAGGTCGGGACGGGACCGGCGCAGCACGATCACGCCGGCCGACACCAGCACGAACGCGAACAGCGTGCCGATGTTGACCATCTCTTCGAGCTTGTCGATCGGGAACACCGTGGCCGTCACCGCGACGACGGCGCCGACGATCAGCGTGATGCGCACCGGCGTGCCGCGCGAGCCGGTCTTGGCCAGCTGGGTGGGCAGCAGCCCGTCCCGCGACATCGCGAACAGCACCCGCGTCTGCCCCAGCACCAGCACGATCACCACCGTGGTCAGGCCCGCCAGCGCGCCGATCGAGATGACCTTGGCGGCCCAGTCCACACCGTTGAGCGCGAATGCCGTCGCCAGGTTCTGCGTCTCGGCCTCGCGCAGTTCGGTGTAGCTGACCATCCCGGTCAGCACCACCGACACGGCCACGTAGAGCACGGTGACGATCGCCAGCGAAGCCAGGATGCCGCGCGGCACGTTGCGCTGCGGGATCTTGGTCTCCTCGGCGGTGGTGGCGACGATGTCGAAGCCGATGAACGCGAAGAACACGATGGACGCACCCGCGAGCAGGCCGTACCAGCCGTAACTGCTCCCCTCGGCGCCGGTGATCAGCGAGAACAGCGACTGCTCAGTGCCCGACCCGCCGTGGCCCGGCTCCGGCGCCGGCACGAACGGCGAGAAGTTCGCGACCTTGACGTAGAACGCGCCGACGATCACCACCAGCAGCACCACCGCGACCTTGAGCGCGGTGATGACGAGGCTGACGCCCGCCGACAGCTTGGTCCCCATCGCCAGGATCAGGGTGACGAACGCGATGATGATCAGCGCGCCCCAATCCAGTTGCAGCCCCGCCACTTCCGCGGTGCCGCCGGCAAACCCGAAGACGGTGCCGAGATAGCTTGACCAGCCCTTCGCGACAACCGCTGCAGCGACGGCGAACTCGAGGATCAGGTCCCACCCGATGATCCACGCGACGAACTCGCCGAACGTCGCATAGGAGAAGGTGTAGGCACTACCGGCGACGGGCACCGTGGACGCGAACTCGGCGTAGCACAGCGCGGCCAGCCCGCACGCGATCGCGGCGATGATGAACGACACCGAGATCGCGGGCCCGGTCAGGTTCGCCGCGGTCGACGCGGTGATGGTGAAGATGCCCGCGCCGATCACCACCGAGACACCGAAGACGGTCAGGTCCCACCAGTTCAGGTCTTTGCGGAGTTTGGTGTCCGGCTCGTCGGTGTCGGCAATCGACTGTTCAACCGACTTGAGCCGCAGCCTGCCCGCCGGTTGGGTGTCGGGTTCGTTCGCCATCGACCGTCCTCTTTTCGTATCGGCTCAGCGGAATGTACCCACTCCCGCGGGACTCAATGGGCCAAAAGGACGCGATCGTGATCGGTGCGCGGTGGACTACAGCCCGACGGTCACCCGGAACAGTCGTGTCGGTTCCTGCGCGCTGAGCCTGATCGGGCCGTCGTCCGCCGAAACCCACGCCGCCGCACCTCGGGCCAGGTCGACCGCCGACGCCTTGGCGTGCACCGTCACCGCACCCTCGGTGCACAACAGCACCTGCGGCCCGTCGTAGCGGATCGGCGCGTCGATCTCGTGGCCGACGGCGTCGCCGTCGATGTTGACCACCGACACCGCGAACTCGGGTGCCGGTGTGGGGTAGACGATCTCAGCGCCGTCGCGGATCGTCTCCGGGGTCACCAGCACGTCCTCGGCCGGGGTGAAGTCCAGCACGCGCAGCAGTTCGGGGACGTCGACGTGCTTGGGGGTGAGTCCACCGCGAAGCACGTTGTCGGAGTTGGCCATCACCTCGACCCCGACGCCGTGCAGGTAGGCGTGCAGGTTGCCGGCAGGCAGGTACAACGCCTCCCCCGGTGCCAGCGACAGCCTGTTGAGCAGCAGCGAGGCCAGCACTCCCGCGTCTCCGGGGTAGCGCTCCCCCAGCTCGAGCACGGTCTTGGCTTCGCGGGCGAATTCCCGCTCGCCGGACCGGACGTAGTCGATCGCGCCGTCGAGCACGGCGGGCACCAGCACGTCGAGATCGGGCTGCGGGCAGGTGATCCACGTTGTGAAGAGCGCGCGCAGCCCGTCCTCGTCGCGTTGGCCCAGCAGCAGGTTGATGTACGGGTCGAGGTCGGCGACCCCGAGCGCCTGCATCAAGTCGACCGATCGGGCGGCGGGACGGAAACCCGCCAGCGCCTCGAATTGGCTGAGGGCGACGATGATTTCGGGTTTGTGGCTGCGGTCGCGGTAGTTGCGGTCCGGGGCGTTGACCGGGATGCCCAGCCGGTCCTCGCGGGCGAATCCCTCGATCGCCTGCTCGGTGCTCGGGTGCGCCTGCAGCGACAGCGGCTCGTCGGCGGCGAGGACCTTGACCAGGAACGGCAGCGTGTCGCCGAACCGGGCACGCACCGCGGCGCCGAGTTCCCCTTCCGGGTCCTCGCGCAGCGCGTCGAGCAGCGAACGTTCCCCGTCGTCGGTCTGCAGCCAGGCCGGGTCGCCCGGGTGGGCGCCGAACCACAGCTCGGCCTCGGGATGGGCAGTGGGACTTGGTGCTCCGACGAACTCGGCGATCGCGGTCCGCGAACCCCATGCATAGGTCCGCACCGCACCTCTGAGCAGATGCACTCGTTTCAACCTCGAACCAGCCGCTGGTAGACCGCCGCCATCTCGAGGCGGACCGCCAACAGCGCCAATTGTTGTTCGGGACGCGTGGCTCCGAGCGTCGTGGCTGAGCCCGGCTCGCTGTTCCCCCCTGGCACCGCGACGTCCGGGACGTCGTCGGCGTTGACGACGTGCACGTCGTCGAAACCCCTCAATCGCGCTGATACGGCGGGCCGTTCGGCGTCGGTGGTCAGCACGAAGGTGCGGGTCCGCCGCGGCACCGGCCCGTCGAGTTCTTCGTCGTGAAAGATCGAGGCCTCCCCGGCGGCGGCGTCACGCCCCCAGCCGGTGGCGATCGCCGCCAGTGCGTCGGCGAGCCCGGCGGCGGCCATCACACGGTGGGCGATCCGCAGCGACACGGTGCACACGTGCCGGGCCAACGCGACGGTGGCCGCGGAGTCACCGGCGAACACCACCTCGCGGTCGCGCATGCGGTCGGCCAGCGCCTTGGCCGGGTTGGTGAAAAGCTCACGGGCGGCGCTGTTTCGGATCGCCTCGGCATCCAGGGCGTCGGCCAGTGCGGCCAGGTCCAGGGAGAACCCGGGCAGGATCGCGTCCAGCACGGCCAGGCCGGCGGCGAGGTAGCGCGCCAACGTGAAGTCGTCGGGAACGGGCAGCCGCGGCGGCACCGCCACGGATCGTCCGGCCGTCGCGTCGCGCAGCGGTCCTTCGTACGGGGCGACGACCACGACCCGCGCCCCGCGGCGCACCGCAGTCGCGGCGGCGCTGACCAACGCCGGCTGAGCGGGGTCGTCGCCGGCGACGACGAGCACGTCGAGCGCGCCGATCCACGGCGGCGCTTCGGCGGCGACGACGATCGGCGCACCGACCGAGCCGGCGAGCACCGCGGCCAGTATCGAGCCCGCGGCCTCGGCGGTGCCGGGGCCGGCCACCCACACGACGGTGCGCGGCGGCGCGTCGGACCGCAGGCCGTCGAGGTCACCCTCGTCGAGTGCGGCCGCGGTGGCACGGACCTGCGCACCCGCCATCGACGCCGCCCGGAGCAGCCCGTGGCGGTCGGCGGCCAGCAGGCCGTCGGTGTCGTCGAGGTCGACCTCAGCCGCCGACAGAGGGCTGGTGCTCACGTCGATTCCCTTGCACCTGAGGTGATGTACCCACCGATCTCGTCGACAAGCTCCTCGACCTCCGCGGCGTCGCGGGCCTCCACGTTGAGCCGCAGCAGCGGTTCGGTGTTCGACATCCGCAGGTTGAACCACCGACCGTCGCCGAGGTCGACGGTCACCCCGTCGAGGTGGTCGATCGCCTGCACGCGGCCGCCGAAGGCCTGCAGTACCGAGTCCACGATCGCGGGCGCGTCGGTGACGGTGTAGTTGATCTCGCCGGAGGCCTCGTAGCGTTGGTAGTCGGCCATCATCTCCGACAGCGGCCGATCCTGTTCGCCGAGTGCGGCCAGCACGTGCAGCGCGGCGAGCATGCCCGAGTCGGCGCCCCAGAAGTCGCGGAAGTAGTAGTGCGCGGAGTGCTCCCCGCCGAAGATCGCGCCGGTCTCGGCCATCAGGGCCTTGATATAGGAGTGGCCGACGCGCGAGCGCACCGGGGTGCCGCCGCGTTCGGTGACCAGTTCGGGCACCGCCCGCGAGGTGATCAGGTTGTAGATGATCGTCGCGCCGATCTCGCGGCCCAGCTCGCGGGCAGCGACCAGCGCGGTGACCGCCGACGGTGAGACGGCTTGGCCGCGTTCGTCGACGACGAAGCAGCGGTCGGCGTCGCCGTCGAACGCGAGCCCGATGTCGGCGCCGACCTCGACGACGTACTTCTGCAGGTCCACCAGATTGGCCGGGTCCAGCGGGTTGGCTTCGTGGTTCGGGAAATCGCCGTCGAGCTCGAAGTACAGCGGCTCCACCGTGACCGATTTGATCGGTCCCAACACCGCGGGGGCGGTGTGCCCGGCCATCCCGTTGCCGGCGTCGACGGCGACGCGCAGCGGACGCGCACCGCCGATGTCGACCAGGGAACGCAGGAAGTCTCCGTAGTCGGCGAGGACGTCGCGTTCGGACACCGATCCGCGCGGGCCGTCGTAGCCGGGAATCCCGGCGATCACCTCGTCGCTGATCACCGACAACCCGGTGTCCTTACCGACCGGCTTGGCGCCGGCGCGGCACAGCTTGATGCCGTTGTAGGCGGCCGGGTTGTGGCTGGCGGTGAACATCGCGCCCGGACAATCGAGGAAACCCGACGCGAAGTACAGCTGGTCGGTCGAGGCGAGGCCGATGTGGACGACGTCGAGGCCCTGGGCCAACACACCTTTGGCGAACGCCTTCGCCAATGCCGGCGAGCTGGCGCGCATGTCGTGGCCGATGACGACCTGGGTGGCGGGCTGGTCTGCGCTGTCGCGGACCAGCCGCGCGAACGCGGCGCCGACGTCGGCGACGAACGGCTCGTCGATCTCGTCGCCGACCAGTCCACGCACGTCATATGCCTTGATGACGCGCTGCACGGCCTCGGCGGGACGAGACATGGGACTCCTTGGACGAAGAGACTGTTCGGTGCTCCAGCCTAGCCGTCGCGGGTTGGCTGTACGCGGTGTCGTCGCGGGGTCCGGGTTCCGGTCAGTCCGTGGGGTCGGGCAACACGCGGAGGTGACCGCGGCGTCGGCCGTTGGTCTCGGGCCGCCGCGCCGGGGGCGCCATCAGCGCGCCGCCCTGCGCTCCGGTGACCGGGTCGGTGAAGCCTGTGGTGAAGCCGGCTGTCACACCGCCGGATGGGACGGGGCCTTCGCGACCTTCTCGAACTGCGTCAGCCAACGCCACCAAGTCATCATCATCGGGGTGTGAGGGCAACGGACCGGCGTGGCGAACGAGCTCCCACCCGCGCGGGGCGGTGATGCGACCGGCGTGCATGACACACAGATCCCACGAGTGCGGCTCGGACACGGTGGCCAGCGGGCCGACGACAGCCGTCGAATCTGCATAGACGAAGGTGAGCGTCGCGACCGCATAGTGCGGGCACCCAGGCCGGCAGCAGCGACGGGGAACATTCACAGCAGGAGGTTATCGTGCAGGAACGTCCCCGTGCCGCCGGACACGCGCGGTTGTGAGGCGGCCGAAGCCCAACCGTTACGATCTTGTCCGTGACCAGGCGCCAGCATCGGGGGTCGCGGCGGGGCCGGGAGATGCGCGGACCGCTGCTCCCACCGACCGTTCCGGGATGGCGCAGCCGCGCCGAACGTTTCGACATGGCGGTGCTGGAGGCTTACGAGCCGATCGAGCGGCGCTGGCACGACCGGGTGGCCGCGCTCGACGTCGCGGTCGACGAGATTCCGCGGCTGGCCCCGAAAGATCCGGAGAGTGTGCAGTGGCCGCCGGAGGTGGTGGCGGACGGCCCGATCGCCCTGGCCCGGCTGATCCCGGCGGGGGTGGACGTCCGCGGGAACTCCACACGAGCGCGAATTGTGTTGTTCCGCAAGCCGATCGAGCGCCGGGCCAAAGACACCGACGAGCTGACCGACCTTCTGCATGAATTGCTGGTGGCTCAGGTAGCCACGTATCTGGGCGTGGAACCGTCTGTCATCGACCCGACTCTGGACGACGACTAGCGCGGCTCGTTAGATGATGCCGCGCTTGAGGCGACGGCGCTCCCGCTCCGAGAGACCGCCCCAGATACCGAAGCGCTCGTCGTTGGCGAGGGCGTACTCCAGGCACGCGTCCTTGACCTCGCAGCCCTGACAGATCCGCTTGGCCTCGCGGGTGGAGCCGCCCTTCTCGGGGAAGAACGCTTCCGGATCGGTCTGGGCGCACAGGGCGCGTTCCTGCCACTGGTCTTCGTCCAGCGGGTCGAAGTCGTCGCTGAAGTGATCGACGTGTTCGGGCACCAGACTGAGTTGGGGACGTCCGTTCGCCCCCGACTGCACCGGACCGGTCTGGATGTGCGGCGCACTCCCTACCGAGCCGAGGAGCCTGTTCTCGAACGCTGCCGAATCGTCGAAATCCGCCTGTTCAAATGCCATTTCCCCTCCTCCACGGGTCTCGTAGTTCCGTATCTGCCAGCCTCGCGAAATCCGCGAGACCATCCCCATTCGAACAAGTGATCGAATCTCGGTCTGCGACACCGGAACCGGCCGGAGAACCGCGAAATGACACTGGTGTGATTACACACGCGTTAGCTGCCCCGGTCAAGCGCTGGAACAGGAATTCATACCATTCCGTGACTTGTTTTCGGCGCGTCGCGCTGTGGCGTGTCTATCACCCTCCCCACCGGCCGCCCCTCGACGGGGTTGGACCGCCTAGTCTCGTTCGTTGTGAAGGTCACGGTTCTGGTCGGCGGTGTCGGCGGTGCACGGTTCCTGCTCGGTGTCCAACATCTATTGGGCTTGGGGCAGTACAGCACTCAAGATACCAATGATCATGAAGTGACCGCTGTGGTCAATGTTGGTGATGATGCATGGATGTTCGGGGTCCGCATCTGCCCTGACCTGGACACCTGCATGTACACCCTCGGTGGTGGCATCGACCCCGAGCGTGGTTGGGGTCACAAGAACGAAACCTGGAACGCCAAAGAGGAACTCGCGGCCTACGGGGTACAGCCGGACTGGTTCGGGCTCGGTGACCGCGACCTCGCCACCCATCTGGTGCGCACCCAGATGTTGCGTGCGGGCTACCCGCTCTCGGACATCACCGAAGCGCTGTGCCGGCGCTGGTCCCCCGGCGCGCGGCTGCTGCCCGCCAGTGACGACCGCTGCGAAACGCACGTGGTGATCACCGATCCCGGCCCCGGCGAGTCGGCCGGGGAGAAACGCGCCGTCCACTTCCAGGAATGGTGGGTGCGTTACCGCGCCCAGGTGCCGACCGACAGCTTCGCGTTCATCGGGGCCGACAAGGCCACTGCCGCACCCGGTGTCACCGACGCGATCGAGAACGCCGACATCGTGTTGATCGCGCCGTCGAACCCGGTGGTCAGCGTCGGGGCGATCCTCAACATCGGCGGCATCCGCGCCGCGCTGCGCTCGACGAAAGCGCCGGTGATCGGCTACTCCCCGATCATCGCCGGAAAGCCGTTGCGCGGCATGGCCGACGCGTGCCTGTCCGTGATCGGGGTGCCCAGCACCTCCGAGGCGGTCGGCAACTACTATGGCGCGCGTTCGTCGACGGGCATCCTGGACGGCTGGCTGGTCCACGAGGGTGACCACGCCGAGATCGACGGTGTGAAGGTCAAGGCCGTACCGCTGTTGATGACCGAGCCCGCCGTCACCGCCGAGATGGTGCGCGCCGGAATGGAACTGGGCGGGGTCACATTGTGAGCGATCACGGCACCTCGGCGCCCGTCGAGATCCTGCCGGTGGCGGGGCTGCCGGAGTTCCGTCCGGGTGACGATCTCGCCGCGGCGATCGCGGCCGCGGCCCCGTGGCTGCGCGATGACGACGTGGTCGTGGTCACCAGCAAGGTGCTGTCCAAGACCGAGGGCCGGATGGTCGCCGCCCCGTCGGACCCCGAAGAACGGGATGCGCTGCGACGCAAGCTGATCGACGGTGAGGCGGTGCGGGTGCTGGCCCGCAAGGGGCGCACGCTGATCACCGAGAACGCGTTGGGCCTGGTGCAGGCCGCCGCCGGCGTGGACGGGTCGAACGTCGACTCGAACGAACTGGCGCTGCTGCCGGTCGATCCGGACGGCAGTGCGGCGGCTCTGGTCGCGGCGCTGCACGAGCGGCTCGGGGTCCGGGTCGCGGTCGTTGTCACCGACACGATGGGGCGGGCCTGGCGGACCGGGCAGACCGACGTCGCAATCGGGTCGGCCGGGCTGGCGGTGCTGCACGCCTACGCCGGCGAACACGACGAGCACGGCAACGAGCTGATCGTCACCGAGATCGCGGTGGCCGACGAGATCGCCGCCGCGGCAGATCTGGTGAAGGGCAAGCTGACCGCGGTGCCGGTCGCGGTGGTGCGCGGACTGGCGGTGCGGGACGACGGGTCCTCGGCGCGCAATCTGGTGCGCGCCGGCGAGGAGGACCTGTTCTGGCTGGGCACCGACGAGGCGCTGGCGCTGGGCCGCTCGCAGGCGCAGCTGCTGCGGCGCTCGGTGCGCCAGTTTTCGTCCGAGCCGGTGGACGGCGCGCTCATCGAGGCCGCGGTCGGTGAGGCGCTGACCGCGCCCGCGCCGCACCACACCCGCCCGGTGCGGTTCGTGTGGGTGCAAGACGGTGCGGTGCGGGTGGCGCTGCTGGACGAGATGAAGCAGCGCTGGCGCGCCGACCTGCTCGGCGACGGCCGCGACCCCGAATCCGTCGAGCGGCGAGTCGGCCGCGGACAGATCCTCTACGACGCACCGGAATTGGTGATCCCGTTCATGGTTCCCGACGGCGCGCACAGCTATCCGGACGTGCAGCGGACCGCGGCCGAACACACGATGTTCACGGTGGCCGCCGGAGCGGCGGTGCAGGGCCTGCTGGTCGCCCTCGCGGTGCGCGGCGTCGGCAGCTGCTGGATCGGGTCGACGATCTTCGCGCCGGATCTGGTGCGTACGTCATTGGATTTGCCGGACGATTGGGAGCCGTTGGGCGCCATCGCGATCGGATACGGGCAGGAACCTCCCACGCCGCGCGATCCGGTTCCGACCGACGGCCTGCTGGTTCGGCGATGACTTCGTCGATGAGCCTGCACCAGTCCACCGTCGACGTCCTCACGGCGTGGGATGCGCCGGACCCGGCGCAGGATTCGCTGCGGTACGCGTATCTGGCGTTCCTGGCCGCGCGTGAGGACGCCTGTCTGCGCGAGTGCGTGCCCGGCCACATCACCGGCTCGGCGCTGGTGGTGGACCACCGCGGCGAGCAGGCACTGCTGACGCTGCACCCGCGGTTCGGGCGGTGGCTGCAACTCGGCGGGCATTGCGAACCCGAGGACGAGACGATCGTGGCCGCGGCGCTGCGCGAAGCGACCGAGGAGTCGGGCATCGAAGGGCTGGCGATCACGCCGGAACCGGCCGCGCTGCATGTACATCCGGTGACCTGCTCGCTGGGCGTGCCCACGCGTCACCTCGACGTGCAGTTCGTGGTGCATGCCCCCGAAGGCGCGGAGATCGTGCGCAGTGACGAGTCGCTCGACTTGAAGTGGTGGCCGCTCGACAAGCTGCCCGATGACTCCGATTTCGGCCTCACCCAACTCGCGGCGGCCGCCGCGCGCCTCGCGCGCCCCGCGAAACCGCCAACACGGTAGTCACGACGCCCGCTTGGCTACCGTGATGCCGTTCTCGCGAGACGCCCAGGCGTGCCGGACCCGCGCTCTGATCTCTTCAGGCCTGTCCTCCTTGATTACCTTGATGTACAGCCAGTCCCGAGCTTGGATCAGTCGGCGGCGCTTCTCATCGCGGACATATTGCGCGCGATCCTCTTGATGGTGGGCACCGTCGTACTCAACCGCGATTCGTGCCTGTTCCCAACCCATATCGAGATAGATGACGGGTTCGCCCCATTCGTTCACGAGGGGTATCTGCGTCCGAGGTCGCGGGAACTCTTGCATCAGAAGCAGTCGTAGCCAGGTTTCCCGGGGAGACTGCGCGCCGCCGTCCATCAGTTCCAAGGCCCGGCGCAGGTTCTTCATCCCCCGCGCACCGCTGTAGCGGTCGACCAGTGGGCGCATCATCTCCGGCGTCAAGGGCGTGGCGTTGGCGAGTGCATCCAGTTGCGCCACGGCCTGGCCCAGCGGCAGATGCCTACCCAGGTCGAGCGCAGCCCGCTGTACGGTGACGCAATTCAAGTCACCCTTCTGCTGGACCTCGTCCCAATCGATTCTCTCGTTGCGGGCAATAATTCCTGCGGGGCGTCGCCTGCAGCCGTAGATCAATTCGATCGGCGCCCCGTTGCTGATCCATCGCGCGCCGTGAAGTGCGGCCGCGGCCCTGCCGGTGACGATTCCGCGGCGGCCGGACCACAGAAACGCGCCGACGGCGCGGTCTGCCAGGGTCTCCGGCTGTGACCGCGGCACATATACGTCGGGATACAGCCTGCGATACGCATACCGCAACTGACCCGGGGTGACGAGGCCGCTTGCGACTGCTTCGGTGCCGAGAATGACGGTGCCCATGTGCCGACCCTGCGCCGTTGCGCCGACAGATCACCGCCGCGTCGCCAAGTTATCCACAGGCAGGGTTTCGCGAAACCGCCGCTACGGTAGTGCAAAGCCCACGCAAGCTACCGTGGTGGCGGTCTCGCGAGAAGGCGCCGGGCCTCAGATGTCCGTCGAAAAACGGATCCCGCCGTCCGGGATCGTGATGCCCGGCCACACACGCGCGCCACGCAGCAATTCGCAGCGGGCGCCGATGTCGGCGCCGTCGCCGATGACGCCGTCGCGGATCAACGCCCGCGGCCCGATACGCGCCCCGAACCCGATGATCGAGCGCTCGATCACCGCTCCCGCACCGATTTTCACGCCGTCGAAGATCACCGCGCCGTCGAGCCGCGCACCGCCGGCGACCTCGGCGCCGCGGCCGACGACGGTGCCGCCGATCAGCAGTGCGCCCGGGGCCACCGACGCCCCGTCGTGCACCAGCTTCTCGCCGCGCTGATGCGTCAGGGCCGGTGACGGCGCGATGCCGCGCACCAGGTCGGCCGATCCGCGGACGAAGTCCTCCGGCGTTCCCATGTCGCGCCAGTAGCTGGAGTCGACGTAGCCGCACACCTTCTTGCCCGCCGACAGCAGCCCCGGGAACACCTCACGTTCCACCGAAAGCGCACGCCCCTTGGGGATTTCGTCGATGATCGACCGCTTGAACACGTAGCAGCCGGCGTTGATCTGGTCGGTCGGCGGGTCTTGGGTCTTCTCCAGGAATGCCGTCACCACGCCGTCGGAATCGGTTGGCACGCAACCGAATGCGCGCGGATCACCGACACGCACCAGGTGCAGGGTGACATCGGCGTCGCGCTCGACGTGCGAATCCAGCAGCGCCCGAAGATCGCAACCGGACAGCACGTCGCCGTTGAACACCACCGCGTTGTCGTACCGCAGCTTCGACGCGACATTGGCGATGCCGCCGCCGGTGCCCAGCGCCTCTTCCTCGACGACGTATTCGATCTGCAGACCGAGCTTCGAGCCGTCACCGAACTCCGACTCGAACACCCCGGCCTTGTACGAGGTGCCGAGCACGACATGCTCGATGCCCGCCTCCGCGATCCGCGACAGCAGGTGTGTCAGGAACGGCAATCCGGCGGTCGGCAGCATCGGCTTCGGTGCCGACAGCGTCAACGGACGCAGCCGCGTGCCCATCCCCCCGACGAGAATGACCGCATCGACTTCAGCTGGATTCACCACCGCTGTCCCCTTCACCTAGAACGACGAGCCTGACGGCGGGAACTGCGAACCACCAGGCTCGCCCGCGCCCCAAGTGCCCCCCGGAATGCCCAGCGTAGCGGCGCCTGCCACCACTTCGGATATCGATCTGCCAAGAAAGTGTAGGTACTGACGTGGTGCGCGGCGAGGTTGCGTGCCGGGTCCCGGCCGGTGGCATGCCCCTTGGCGTGCAACACCTCCGCCGAGGGCACGTAGACGTTCTGCCAGCCCGCGGTTTCGAGGCGGTCGCCGAGGTCGACGTCCTCCATGTACATGAAGTAGCGCTCGTTGAATCCGCCGATCTGCCGGAACGCGTCGGTGCGCAGCAGCAGGCAGGAGCCGGACAGCCATCCGACGGTGCGTTCGCTGGGTTCGGCGCGGTCCTGCCGGTAGGCCGCGGTCCACGGATTCGACGGCCACACCGGCGAGACGACGGCGTGCATCCCGCCGCGGATGATCGACGGCTGGTGGCGCGCCGACGGGTAGACCGCGCCGTCGGGGTCGCGGATCAGCGGTCCGAGCGATCCGGCCTGCGGCCAGCGCTGTGCGGCGTCGAAGAGCAGGTCGATGCTGTGCGGTCCCCATTGCACGTCGGGGTTGGCGACGATGAAAAAGTCTGTGCGGTCGGCCAATCCGTACTCGGCGACGGCGCGGTTGACGGCGGTCCCGTAGCCGAGGTTGCCGCCGGTGCGGTACAGCTTCGCGTTGGGGTGGCGTTCGACGGCCTCTTCGGGGGCGCCGTCGGTGGAGCCGTTGTCGGCCATGATGACGGTCACCGGGCGGTCGGTCGCGTGGGCCAGGGTGGCCAGGAACCGATCCAGGTGCGAACCCGGCGAGTACGTCACCGTCACGACAAAAAGTTCGTCGCTCACGCAGCGCCTGCCCATCTCACGGCGTAGAGCCTAACTACCCGCGGTGTGTGGCCAGCGCCTCAGCCAGTGCTTCGCGCCACGGCCGCAGCGGCGTCAGGCCCGCAGCGGCCGATTTCGCCGAGAACAACGCGGAGTACGACGGGCGTGGCGCCGGGCGGGGATGGCGGTCGCTGCCGACCGGCCGCACCCGGCCGGGGTCGGCGCCGAGCTCGGCGAACACCGCCTGCGCCTGGTCGAAGCGGCTGGCGGGCCCGGCGTTGGCGGCGTGCAGGACCGGGCCGCGGACCCCGCCGTCGGCGATCTGCAGCAGCGCGGCGCACAGGTCGCCGACGTAGGTCGGTGAGCCGATCTGGTCGGCGACGACCTCGACCTCACCGGAGCCGGTGGCCGCGCGGCGCATCACCGCGGCGAAGTCCGAGCCGTCGCCGCCTTCGAAGACCCACGCGGTGCGCACGACGTAGGCCTCGGGCAGCGCGGCGAGCACCGCCTGCTCACCGGCGAGCTTGGTGCGGCCGTACACCGACAGCGGTCCGGTCTCGTCGTCGATTTCGTAGGGGCGGCCCGCGTTGCCGCTGAACACGTAGTCGGTGGACAGGTGGATCAGGGATGCGCCGGCCTGCGCGCAGGCGCGGGCGATGTTCTCGGCGCCGACGGTGTTGACGGCGTGCGCGCGCTCGGGTTCGGCTTCGGCGACGTCGACGTTGGTCAGGGCGGCGCAGTTGACGACGACGTCGCCGGCCGCGGTGTGACGTCGGGCGGCCGCCGCATCGGTGATGTCCCATTGCCCCGATGTGAGCGCCACCACGTCGCGTCCCTGGCTGCGGGCCTGACCTGCCAACACGCGTCCGACCAGGCCCGCTGCCCCGGAAATGACGATTCGGCCGCTCATATGACGAGTTTGGCACGCCGGTCCCGGCTGCTCGGATTGCGACCGGTCCGCAAGTAGCCTGGGCCAATGCCTGCTGCTCACGTGGTCCGCGCCGTCTCCGTGGCGTTGGCAGTGGCCATCGTCATCGGCACCGGGGTCGCCTGGGGCAAGATCCGCTCGTTCGAGGCCGGCATCAACCACATCAACCCGATCGCGCTCGGCGGTGAGGGTGAGGACGGCGCGATCGACATCCTGCTGGTCGGCTCGGACAGCCGCACCGATGCGCACGGCAATCCGTTGTCCGACGAGGAGCGTGCGATGCTGCGCGCCGGCGACGAGGTCGCCACCAACACCGACACGATCATCTTGATCCGCATCCCGAACAACGGGGAGTCGGCGACGGCCATCTCGATCCCCCGCGACTCCTACGTGGAGGCGCCGGGCATCGGGAAGATGAAGATCAACGGCGTGTACGGCTCGGTGCACTTCGAGGAGATGAAGAAGCTCGTCGAGCAGCAGGGCGTCGACCCGGCCGAGGCGGAGCCGGAGGCGCAGGCGGCCGGCCGCGAGGAGCTGATCAAGACCGTCGCGAATCTGACCGGCGTCACCGTCGACCACTACGCCGAGATCGGCCTGCTGGGCTTCGCATTGATCACCGATGCGCTCGGCGGCGTCGACGTCTGCCTCAACGAGCCGGTGTACGAACCCCTTTCGGGTGCCGACTTCCCCGCCGGCTGGCAGAAACTCAACGGCACGCAGGCGCTGAGCTTCGTGCGGCAGCGGCACGACCTGCCGCGCGGTGACCTGGACCGGGTGGCGCGTCAGCAGGCGGTGATGGCGTCGATGGCCCACGAGGTGATCTCGGGCAAGACGCTGTCGAGCCCGACGACGTTGAGCAACCTGGAGTCGGCGGTGCAGCGTTCGGTGGTGCTGTCCGAGGGCTGGGACATCATGGATTTCGTCAAGCAGCTGCAGAGTCTGGCGGCCGGCAACGTCGCGTTCGCGACCATCCCGATCCTCGAGGAAGCCGGGTGGAGCGACGACGGTATGCAGAGCGTGGTCCGGGTCGACCCGACAGAGGTCAAGGACTGGGTCACCAGCCTGCTCAACGATCAGGATCAGGGCAAGACCGAGGAGCTGACCTACAGCAACGACCAGACCACGGTCGAGGTGTTCAACGATTCGGACGTCAACGGCCTGGCCGCCGCGGTCGCCCATGTGGTGACCTCCAAGGGGTTCACGCAGGGCAATGTCGGCAACAACGAGGGCCCGAAGGTCACCAGCAGCCAGGTGCAGGCCGCCAAGGCCGACGATCCCGGGGCGCAGGCGGTCGCTCTGGAGCTGGGCGGGCTGCAGGTCGTCGAGGATTCGTCGGTGCCGCCCAACACCGTGCGGGTGGTGCTGGCCGCCGATTACACCGGCCCGGGCTCCGGGCTGGACGGATCGGATGTCACGTTGATGGGCGCCGGCCCGACGACGTCGGGCGCGGTGTCCGACACCGGGGGCACGGTGCCGCCGCCGGCGCCGATCATCACGGCCGGCTCCGACGATCCGAAGTGCGTCAACTGACGTGACGAACGTCAGCTCGGCGATCCTGGATCCGTTGATGGCCGCCAACCCGGCCGGCCCGCGCATCACCTACTACGACGACGCCACCGGTGAGCGCATCGAGTTGTCCACCGCGACGCTGGCCAACTGGGCGGCCAAGACCGGCAATCTGCTGCGTGACGAGCTCGGGGCGACGCCGGGCAGCCGGGTCGCGGTGCTGCTGCCCGCGCACTGGCAGACGGCGGCGGTGTTGTTCGGGATCTGGTGGATCGGTGCGGAGGTGGTGTTCTCCGGCGAGGCGGACATCGCGCTGTGCATCGCCGACCGGATCGACGACGCGGACGCCGCGGCCGGGATGGGCGAGATCGCGGTGCTGTCGCTGGATCCGTTCGGCAAGCCGGTGCCGGATCTGGCGGTGGGGCTGACGGATTACGCGACCGCGGTGCGGGTGCACGGCGATCAGATCGTGCCGGAGCGTGCGCCGGGGGCCGCGTTGGAGGGCAGGTCGGCCGACGACGTGCTGGCGGCGGCTCGGGAGTCGGCGGCCGCACAGCAGATCGCGAGCACCGACCGGGTGCTGTCGACGGCGCCGTGGGATTCGGCGGACGGCGTGATCGAACGACTGCTCGCGCTGTACGTCGTCGGCGCGTCCCTGGTTCAGGTGGCAAATCCGGATGCGTCCCTGATGGAGCGCCGGGCCGAGACGGAGAAGATCACGCGCACGACGCCGTGACTTTCGGGCTGAACCACTCCGATATTTCTGCTATCTCGTCTCGAGGTCACACGGATGCGCCGCAGGCCGTTGACCTGCAGATACCGAGACCTTTATCGCATGGCCGCTCGATGCCGCCTTTCGCTCAGTGGATATTTGCTGAAACGCATTCTGGATACACACAGGTAGCTGACATGTAATTCCAAGACCCGATGGGCAAGTCAATTGTATTACCCCTTGTACTGCGCAGATGCCGAGGTTTCCCGATGAACTTCGGGCAAATCAGCTTGCGATCGACACAAGATTGATTTACTCACGCATGTGAAAATAAGTAGCTGGGCAGCGACTGCCCTCGCAACCCCCGCAATCGCAACCGGCGTCTGCATGTGGACTGCCACGACGGCACAGGCAGCGCCTGACGACTCGAACGCCAGTGCCAGCACCCGGCAGGCAAGCAAGCCGGACGCCGCCGATTCCCGAAGGTCCTCGTCGACCTCCGGTGCAACCAAGTCGTCCGCCGACCGTGGCAGCGCGGGCGACAGTTCCAAGGGCTCCAAGAGCAGTAAAGGCGCCACAAAGGAATCCGACGCCGACGGCACGATCGCCAAAGACGGCGACGGCGACGGCGACGAAACGACCACCGTGGTGATTGATGACGAAGCCGAGGACGACGCCCCGGTTGCCCAGGACGCTGACGTCGAAGGTCCGGCCTCAGTTCCGGTCAGCACCAAGAACGCCGTCGCGACCAACCTCGTGACCGTCGACGCCGTCGCCGAAGCCGACGACGAGGTCCAGTCCGACACCGTCGATCTGGCCAAGGAGCAGATTATTCGGGCCCGTGACGATCTGAAGGAAGCAACCTGGGACAGCGGCAACTTCCTGGCCGGGTTGGCCGCGATGTTGCCCCAGATGTGGCTGGGCGGCGCCCACGCCTCGCTGGAGCGCTGGCAGCTCAATCACGCTCTGCTGCAGGAACAGTACGCCGCGACCGTGGGCAACTCGTTCGCCCACTGGATCGCCGGGCAACGTATCGAGGCAAGCATCCAGCGCACGATTCGGGTCCAGGATCAGCTCGAAGCCGCAGAGAAGTTCCTGCCCCTCGTCGGCCTGTTCGGACCGCGCGAAGAGATGACCGTCCTCGCGAAGTTGATCTCGCAGGCCGCCGACAACGGACTGGTCTACCAAATCCTCGATGTCTACCTGGAGGAGTACAACGGCGTGCGCCGGGTCAGCCCCATCTTCGCCATGTCCATCAACGGAGGTGAGTCAGTCAACGTCCTTCTCGACACAGGATCGTTCGGACTGGTCATCAACCCGCAGGTGATCGGGCTCAAGGATCTCGGCACCCCGATCGACCACGGCGAAAGCTGCTATGGCGATTGCTCGACGAAGTACGAATACGACGTCTACAACATTCCGGTTTCGGTCTACGAAGGGGTGGACAGCACTCCCACGCCTGTACTGGTGGTGACACTGGATACCTGGTTCGGGCTGTCGCAGTCGAACGGTAATTACGAGGGCATCCTCGGTATCGGGCCGAATGCGTACGGACCCGGTCGGACCACCCCGCTCTGGGCTCTTCCCGGACTCCTCAGCCAGGGCATCCTGATGGATTACCGGCGTAACCGGGCCATCCTTGGCCCCAATCCCTACGCCGCCCGGGTCACCCTCGACGGGTCTCCGCGAAATGATCTGTTCATCAAGGTCGGCGACAACGAGGGGCAGGTCATCGAAACCCTGCTCGACACAGGAGGACTGGTCGGCGTCATACCGAGCTCCCTGGTGGGCGGGGCCAGCAGCGTGCCCGACGGGACACTGATCTCGGTCTACACCGCCGACCGCGAAACACTGCTGTTCTCGTACCGAACCCGCGGAAACAACACGCCCGAAGTCAACGACGACTTTGAGTTCGTGCTGATGGGATCAGCGCCTTTCAGCCAGATGCCTATCTACACGGATTTCTACACCGGCGAGATGGCTCTCAATTACACCTGAGCCCTGAGGGCGCGGCGCCAAACCGGCGTCGCGCCCTCTTTATCCTTTCCCAGTCGCCGCCTCATCCTTGCGTGAGCACGGACGATTACGCGACCGCCGTGCAGGTGCGTGGCGACCAAATCATTCCGGCGCGCGCCGGGTCCCCGCGCTGGAGGGCCGGTCAGCGGACGACGTGATCGAACGACTGCTCGCGTTGTACGTCGTCGGCGCGTCCCTGGTTCAGGTGGCAAATCCGGATGCGTCCCTGATGGAGCGCCGGGCCGAGACGGAGAAGATCACGCGTTCCATACCGTGACCATTTCGTTTCCGTGGCCTAACGCTGATCTAAGGAAACGCCGCCACACTGGTACCGACGGGTAATCGCCGTTATGGCGAAACCTGAGGACTCCCCCATGGAGGCTCAGGGTGAGGAGGTCCCGATGTCGTCGACTGTTGTCGCCGTAGCCCTCGTTCTCTGTTCAGTCGCGCTGCACAGTCGTATTCGGCGTCACGCCGGATGGACGGCCAGCAGTCGGGGGCGCTTCCTTGTGTTCCTGGGTTATCCGATGGCGGCGCTGGCCGCGTACTGGTGGTACGCATCGTCGACGGCGTGGGAGTGGCCGCTCGCCGGCGGGTGGTCGGTGGCCTCGCTCGCGTGCGTCCTATCGGGCGTCGATGCGCTCAGGCGAATCACCGCCGAACATGCGGTGAAGGCGGTCGCGATGGAAACGATCACGCCCGCGGTGTCCCGATAGAACCTCCAGTCACCTCACAGGCACCACCGATCTCATCATCCCCAACCAAATGAAAACTGAGCCGTTCAGCGAACTTTTGATTTCGCAAGCAATGACACGCCACGTTTCGGCAATGTTGACGAAAGATTAATTCTGACCTTATCGTTTACCTGACCAAACCGCTTATCGACGGACACGGGCTCCGATTCTCGTCACGCCGACTGGAAGTTTGGCAAAGCAGAGTCTCCGGGATTCAGGCACCGGAGGCCTGTCGGCAGGGAGCGTCAATGGGGTCGTCCATCGGGGCACTTTCGATCGTCGTCACACTCGGTCTGTGGCACCTGCACATCCGACGGCACCCGGCATGGTCCGTCAGCACCGAGGGCAGGTTTCTCGTCTACGTCGGATACTCGTTCGTCGCGTTCAGCGCGTATTGGCTGGCGGTCGCGCCGTCGACCGCGGCGTGGGAGTGCGCTCTGGGTAGCGTCTCCGCACTGGTCGCGGTCGCGGCCTTGTTGTTCGGGCACGACCGGCTCGGCCATGTGATTCCCGCCGTCGCCGAGCAGATCCTCGATTCGGACGACTCTGCGCAACCCAGACCGTCGTTGTGACGGAGGACAGCAGCCGTTCGAACGAGAAGCGCACCACTAGTGTCGACGTGTGACCACCTCCGCACGCACCCCACTCGACGTCAACGAATTGCGTTCCGCCACCACGGGAACCGCGTGGCATCGCGTCGACGTCGTCGATGAGACGGGATCGACCAACGCCGACCTGATCGCGCGTGCCGCCGCCGGTGAGGACATCGTCGGGGCGGTGCTGTTCACCGAGCATCAGACCGCGGGCCGCGGCCGCCACGGTCGCAGCTGGTCGGCCCCGCCGCGGTCGCAGATCGCGGTGTCGGTCGGGGTCGACACCACGGGGGTGCCGGCCGAGGGTTGGGGCTGGGTGCCGCTGCTCACCGGTGTCGCGGTCGCGCATGTGATGCGCGAGTTCGTCGGGGTCGACGCCGGGTTGAAGTGGCCCAACGACGTGTTGGTCGGCACCGGCAAATTGGCCGGCATCCTCGCCGAGGTGTCCGGGTCGGCGATCGTGGTGGGTCTCGGACTCAACGTGAGCCTGACGGCCGACGAGCTGCCGGACCCGAACGCGGTGTCGTTGACCATGCTGGGCCACGACGTCGACCGCACCGAGCTGGCGACCGCGCTGTTGCAGGAACTCGGCTCCCGGCTCCGCCGGTGGCGCCTGGGCGCGGGCGCCGACGCCGCCCTGACCGAGGATTACCGCCGGCTGAGCACGACGATCGGCACCCGGGTGCGCGCGCTCCTGCCGGGTGATTCCGAAATCGTCGGTACCGCAACGGGTATCGACGAGGCCGGCCGTCTGCTGATCGACGCTGACGGGTCGACGGTCACCATCTCGGCCGGGGACATCACGCACCTGCGCCCCGCGCAGAGCTAGCGGGCGTACCTCACTTCAGCAGCGCGCGGCTCATCACCACACGCTGAATCTGGTTGGTGCCCTCGTAGATCTGGGTGATCTTGGCGTCGCGCATCATCCGCTCGACCGGGAAGTCGACGGTGTAGCCGGCCCCGCCGAACAGCTGCACGGCGTCGGTGGTGACCTCCATCGCGATGTCGGAGGCCAGGCACTTCGACGCCGCGGAGATGAAGCCGAGGTTGCCCTCGCCACGCTCGGCGCGGGCCGCGGCGTGGTAGACCATCAGGCGCGCGGCCTCGACCTTCATCGCCATGTCGGCGAGCATGAACTGCACAGCCTGGAAGTCGCTGATCGACTTGCCGAACTGCTTGCGGTCCTTGGTGTATTCGATCGCGGCGTCCAGTGCGCCCTGCGCGATGCCGACCGCCTGCGCCCCGATCGTCGGACGGGTGTGGTCCAGGGTGGCCAGCGCGGTCTTGAAGCCGGTGCCCGGCTCACCGATGATGCGGTCACCCGGGATGCGGCAGTTCTCGAAGTACAGCTCGGTGGTCGGTGAGCCCTTGATCCCGAGCTTGCGCTCCTTGGGTCCGATGGTGAAGCCCTCGTCGTCGATATGGACCATGAACGCTGAGATCCCGTTGGCGCCCTTGTCGGGATCGGTCACGGCCATCACGGTGTACCAGGACGACTTGCCGCCGTTGGTGATCCAGCACTTGGCGCCGTTGAGGATCCAGTCGTCGCCGTCGGCCTTGGCGCGGGTGCGCATGGCGGCGGCGTCGCTGCCCGCTTCGCGCTCGGACAGCGCGTAGGACGCCATCGCCTCACCGGAGGCGATGGACGGGAGCACTTTCTGCTTGAGCTCGTCGGAGCCGCGCAGGATCAGGCCCATCGTGCCGAGCTTGTTGACCGCAGGGATCAGCGACGCGGACGCGTCGACGCGCGCGACCTCCTCGATGACGATGCACGCGGCGACCGAGTCGGCGCCCTGGCCGTCGAACTCCTCGGGGACGTGCACCGCATGGAAGCCGTTGGAGACGAGCGCGTCCAGGGCTTCCTGCGGGAAGCGCGCGTTCTCGTCGACGTCGGCGGCGTGCGGGGCGATCTCTTTCTCGCACAATGCGCGGATCGCCGCGCGCAGTTCCTGATGCTCTTCCGGCAACTGGAAGAGATCAAACGACGGATTCCCGGCCCAACTAGCCATCATCATCTCCTTGCTACTCGTCGGTAACTTTAGCGCGGCACGGGCGAGAAGCGAATTCCGGGCGGGTCACTTCTCAGGGTGCGCTCAGTGCCGGAAACGGTTCGCTCTCAGCCTTCGTGGGTAGTTTCAGCAACATGCAGGTGTACATCGATGGCAAGGCCTTCCGCCGTACCGCGCATTGTGAATGTGGTTGGAACGGTACTCCCCGGTTGACGCGGAGCTCGGCGGTAGTCGACGCGGGCATCCACGCCGCCCAGACCGGCCACATCCAGGCGGCCGCGCCCGTCCAGCACACCGCGCCCGTCGTGGTTTTGCGCGCCTCCTGATTGTCGCGACGGCGCCCCGATAGGGGTTCGCTCGGCAGCGGTGTGACTGAGGTCACGCCGCTGTTTTTATGTCTGCACTTCGCTGATTTGCCCACGGCGTCAATCGGTTAGCCAAGCAACCATGGCGCCACCGGCGACCGGCGATCCTGATTCAACATTCTTTCGGCCAATTCGAAGCCATTGTCCAGAAATGGTGGACGAGGCTGGGAATCCGATCGCTCGGTTCACAGAAACATGCCCTTGAGCAGGGCTTATACGCCCATACTCGGGAGTTTCCCACGGATGTGGATAAATTCACGAACGCTCCGAATGACGAACTACTGCCGCGCCTATGCCGTTTATCGGGGCATGACTGATACCTCGTTTTTCGCCCCCACCCAACCGTCGCGCCTCCGCGATCCTCGCGCCCCGCATATCGCGGGGACGGCGGCGGCTTTCACCGAGCACGCCTATGACCAAGACCAGGTCGCGCAAGCTCTGTCCGAGTTCACCGATCCCGCCTTCAGCCGCTTCGCGGACTCCAGCGGCGTCAAGTACCGCAATCTCGCGTTGCCCGTCGACCGCTATCCGAACCTGTCCGGCTTCACCGAGGCCAATACGGCCTATATCGACGTGGCGACCGACCTCGGCGAGCGCGCGGTCCGGCAGGCCCTGTCCGCGGCACACCGCGACCCGTCGGAGGTCGACGCGATCATCACCGTGTCCAGCACCGGTGTCGCGGTGCCCACGATCGACGCGCGCATCGCCGGCCGCCTCGGCCTGCGCCCCGATGTGAAGCGCATCCCGCTGTTCGGCCTCGGTTGCGTGGCCGGGGCCGCGGGGCTGGCGCGGGTTCACGACTATCTGCGTGGTTTCCCCAACCACGTCGCCGTGCTGCTGTCGGTCGAGTTGTGTTCGCTGACCCTGCAGCGCGACGATTTCTCGATTCCCGCGCTCATCGGGTTGTGCTTGTTCGGCGACGGTGCCGCCGCGGTGGTCGCCGTCGGGGCGGAGCGCAGCCCCGCGACACCGCAGCCGGGCCCGCGCGTCATCGACACCCGCAGCATCCTGTTCCCCGACACCGTCGGCGTCATGGGCTGGAACGTCGGCTCGGACGGGTTCCAGCTCGTGATGTCGAAGGATGTCCCCCGGATGGCCGAAGATCATCTCGCCGACGCGGTCGGCCACTTCCTCGCCGACCATGGTCTCGGTACCCAGGACATCTCGACGTGGATCTGCCATCCCGGCGGACCGAAGGTGCTCGAGGCCATCGGCTCGGCAATGCATCTGCCGCAGAACACCTTCCGGCACAGCTGGGAATCGATGAGCGAGCACGGCAACATCTCGTCGGCGTCGGTGCTCGACGTGCTGTCCCGGACGTTGAACGATCCGCCGGCGCCGGGATCGCTGGGTCTGATGCTGGCGATGGGGCCGGGCTTCAGCTTCGAACTGCTTCTGCTGAGCTGGTAGGAGAAGCCATGTACTACCTGTTCATCCTCGCCATCGGCGTGGAGCGCCTAGTCGAGTTGGTGGTCTCGCGCCGCAATGCCCGCTGGTCCTTCGCGCACGGCGGCCAGGAATTCGGCCGCGGGCACTATCCGGCGATGGTGAGTATGCATGCGCTGCTGCTGATTTCGTGCATCGTCGAGGTCGCCGTCGGGCACCGCCCGTTCATCCCATGGCTCGGGTGGCCGATGGTGGCGCTGGTCGCGGCGAGCACGGGCCTGCGGTGGTGGTGCGTCGCGACGCTGGGCAAACGGTGGAATCCGCGCCTGATCGTGATCCCGGATGCCCCGTTGGTGACCGGTGGCCCGTACCGGTGGCTGCACCACCCGAACTACACCGCGGTGGCGGTGGAGGTGGCCGCGCTGCCGCTCGTGCACTCGGCGTGGGTGACCGCGATCGTGTTCAGCCTGGCCAATGCCGCGGTGCTGACGGTCCGGATCGGTGCGGAGAACCGGGCGTTGGGCTATGCGACGTAACGCCTACTCCCCCAACAGTTTCTGACGCAACGCCGCGTCCTTCTGTAGCACCATCTCCTCCAGGGAAGCCTGGAACGCCGCCATCCGGTCCTGCAGCGCCTTGTCCGAAGCGCCGAGAATGCGCACCGCCAGCAGGCCGGCGTTGCGAGCACCGCCGATCGACACCGTCGCGACCGGCACACCGGCAGGCATCTGCACGATCGACAGCAACGAGTCCATGCCGTCGAGCCGCGCGAGCGGCACCGGCACCCCGATCACCGGCAGCGGGGTGGCCGAGGCGACCATCCCCGGCAGGTGCGCCGCGCCGCCGGCGCCGGCGATGATCACCTCGATACCGCGCCCGGCGGCCTCCTGGGCGTAGGTGAGCATCCGGCCCGGTGTCCGATGCGCGGACACGACGCCGACCTCGAAGGGAATCTCGAACTCGGCCAGCGCCTCGGCGGCCTCGGACATCACCGGCCAGTCGCTGTCACTGCCCATGATCAGCCCAACCCGGGGAGAACTCATGCGTGGGGATCCCATCCGTCGGTCCACTGTGCGTGCGACAACCAGTGTGCCGCCCGCTCGGCGCGCTCCCGCAGGGACGTCATCGTTTCGGCCGGCCCGCCGACGATGTTGACGTGCCCGATCTTGCGGCCCGGCCGTTCCTCCTTGCCGTAGAGATGCACTTTGGCATCTGGCATGCGGGCGAACAGGTGATGCACCCGTTCGTCCATCGACATCTTCGGTGTCTCGGGAGCACCGAGCACGTTGCCCATCACGGTGGGCGCCAGCGCGGAGGTGTCCCCGAGCGGGTAGTCAAGCACCGCACGCAGGTGCTGTTCGAACTGGCTGGTGCGCGCACCGTCCATCGTCCAGTGCCCCGAGTTGTGTGGGCGCATCGCCAGCTCGTTCACCAGCAGCTTCCCGTCGACGGTCTCGAACAGCTCGACGGCGAGTACGCCGACGACGCCGAGCGACGACGCGATGCGCAGCGCCAGTTCCGACGCGGCGGAACCCAGCTCCTCGGACAGGTCCGGCGCCGGGGCCAGCACGGTGACGCAGATGCCGTCGCGCTGCACGGTCTCGACCACCGGCCACACCGCACCCTGCCCGAACGGCGAGCGGGCCACCAGCGCGGCCAGCTCGCGGCGCATCGCGACCCGTTCCTCGATCATCACCGGAACACCGTCGGCGAGGTAGCGCTCCACTGCCGAGCGCACTTCGGCGGTGTCGGCCGCGATGACGACGCCGCGCCCGTCGTAGCCGCCGCGCACCGTCTTGATCACCACCGGGCCGCCGGCCTGCTCACTGAATGCGACCGCGTCCTGCACGGAGGTCACCTCGGCGAACCGCGGCACCGGCGCCCCGAGCTCGGAGAGCCGGCGGCGCATCAGCAGCTTGTCCTGCGCGTGAACCAGCGCACCGGGCGGCGGTGCGACGTTCACCCCGTCGGCGACGAGGGCCTCGAGGTGCTCGGTCGGGACATGCTCGTGGTCGAAGGTGAACGCCGTCGCGCCCTTCGCGACGCGGCGCAGCGCGTCGAGGTCGGTGTGGGATCCGAGCACCACATCCGGGGTGACCTGAGCGGCGGATTCATCGCTGCGGACGGCCAGCACGCGCAGGGTCTGACCGAGCGCAATTGCCGCCTGGGCCGTCATCCGGGCGAGTTGGCCGCCGCCGATCATTGCTACGACGGGCGGGGACGCGGGACTTCTCGACACGGCATACATGGTGTCATGGCCGGCACCACACCGGTGACCTGCGGTTACCGAGCGATGCGGCATTGCCGACGTCGGTTCCGTAAACTGGCTCCTTGTGTCCTTTGCCGATGCGACGATCCGCCGCCTGCCGCGTGCGGTCCGTCCCTACGCCGAACGGCACCATGAGCTGATCAAGTTCGCCATTGTCGGCGCCACCACGTTCGTC
The DNA here is from genome assembly GCF_010725485.1 of Mycolicibacterium parafortuitum. Classification (NCBI taxonomy): domain Bacteria; kingdom Bacillati; phylum Actinomycetota; class Actinomycetes; order Mycobacteriales; family Mycobacteriaceae; genus Mycobacterium; species Mycolicibacterium parafortuitum. The sequence continues at coordinate 5,950,954 of NZ_AP022598.1, forward strand.
ATCGACTCGGCGATCTTCTTCACGCTGAAGCTGACGATCCTGGAGCCCAAGCCGGTCACGGCGAAGATCATCGCGGGCATCGTCGCGGTGATCGCGTCCTACATCCTGAACCGGGAATGGAGCTTCCGCGACCGGGGCGGCCGAGAGCGCCATCACGAAGCCCTGCTGTTCTTCGGGGTCAGCGGCGTCGGCGTGCTGCTGAGCATGGCGCCGCTGTGGGTGTCCAGCTACGTCCTGATGCTGCGGGTGCCGATGGTGTCACTGGCCACCGAGAACGTCGCTGACTTCATCTCGGCGTACATCATCGGCAACCTGCTGCAGATGGCGTTCCGGTTCTGGGCGTTCCGCCGGTTCGTGTTCCCCGACGAGTTCGCCCGCAACCCGGAGAAGGCGCTGGAATCCACGCTGACCGGTGGCGGTATCGCCGAGGCGCTCGAAGACGAGTACGAGCTCAGGCACCCGCCCGCACCTGCCGACGACGTTCCACAAACCGGCAACGTGACCCCGATGCGCGTGCCCCGGCGTCGGCGCGGGCAACGGCAGAGCCGTAATTCCGACGAGCCGAGGGTGTCGAAGACCTCATAAGCCGGCGCTGCCGGACAGACGGTCTTTGCATAGCGTTATCACGTGCCGGGTCGCCATCGCCGTTCGCCAGTGCGACCGTTGGCGTTGATCGTGGGCGGAACTGTTGGTGCCCTGGTCCGCTATGCGGTGTTGCTGCTGCCGAGTCACGCTGCCGCCCGGAGGACCTCGGCCTACGCTAGGGCACACTCCGCGCAGGGGCCGACTCAGCTTGGCGACTCCTCCGAACCCAGCGTGTCGAAGACTTCGTGATACAGCAGCGAATGCACGTATTCGACGCGGGGAATGTCCTGGAACTCCAACGGATCCTGGGCCGCCGACTCAATGATCAAGGTCCCGGTGCGAAAGATCCGGTCGACGAGTCCGTGCCGGAACTCCACGCTGTTGATGCGCGCCAGCGGGATATCGATGCCGGACCGTGTGATCAGCCCGTGCCGGTACATGACGCGGCGGTCGGTGATCACGAAATGGGTGGTCCACCAGTTCAGAAACGGCCACACCGAGAGCCATCCGATGAGGATGAGCCAGATGCCGGCGATGACGCCGAACACGATGGTTTTCGCCGTCTGCTCCCAGTTCAGGGTGTTGACGTAGCCCGCCAGGAACGCTGCCGCCGCCGACGCCAGGATGAGCACTATCGCGGGGAACGTCAGCCGTCCCCAGTGCGGGTGGCGGTGCAGGACGACCTGTTCGTCCTTGGCCAACACGTTCTCCGGATAGCCCACGGCAGCACTGTACTGGGGATTAGGCGCGTCGGCGGCTTTTCCCTGTCGGCTTAGCTCCTACCGTCGCGTAGCAGCGTCCTTCGAGAGGCTCGACGCCTCAGCTTCTGAGCAACCCGGTCTCGTGGTAGCCAGGATCGGTATTGACCAGCCAAGGGTCGACATTTTCACCGAAGTATCGCCCGACGCTGCGCAGCGCACTCAGCATCGCGTGGTCCTGGTTGTCGTAGCGGTGCATACCGTTCCGGCCGATCGGGTGCAGTCCGGGCTGATTCTGCCGCAGGTAGTCACGGACCCGGACCACGTTGCGTTCCCGGCCGGATTCGTAGATCGGGTACGCGAACTGCGATCTGATGATCATCAGCTGCTCGATCGACGAGTTTCCGGCGCCGAGCACCTGCAGGTCTCTCTCGACGATCGCGCGCAGGGTCTGGTCATCGGCGCGCCACAGGTCGTCGTGGGGCACCGTGAAGTATTCGAGCCCCAGATAGGTTCCGGTGAATTCTTCGGGGGCGAGTGCCGGTGACCACCGCAGGTAGTTCTGCACCCGGCCGACGCGGCAGTCGGCGCCGGGGGTGTACACCCAGTTGAACGGGATGTCGCGGTGTTCGGATAGCGCCACGGCGACGGTGATCAGGGATCGGTGCCGCAGCGTGGCGGCGATCGCGCGAATGTGCTTGGGCGGGGCCGGTTTCAACATGTGCACCAGCAGCTGCAAGGGCATGCTGGAGAACACGGCGTCCCCTGTGGCGGTCTCCCCGTTCTGCAGTTCGATCGTCCACTGGCGTCCGTCGTGGTGGAGCCCTACCACCGGGGAGTTCAGCGACGGTGGGGCGCCGGCGTCGGCGAGGGTGGCCGCTGCGGCGTCCCAGAGTTGCCCGGGACCGAGCCGCGGATAGCGGAACACATCGTCATCGGTGTCGCCGCGCTTGCCCGCACGGCGCCAGTCGATCGGCCTGATGCGCTGGTTGGCCCAGTCGCTGGACAAATTGTTCGGGTCGGAGAGCCAGGTCTTGCGCACGTAGCCGTCGAAGAACATCCGGTACCAGTGCTTGCCGAACTCTTCGATCCCCCACTCCCGGAACGTCTGTTCCTTTTCAACGGCTCGCATGCCGCGCCGGAACCGCGACCACATCAAGTCGCCGGCGCCGCGGATACCGCTGCGAAAACCCAGGCGTGTCAACAGCTCCCGGCCGACGAGCGGGTACGGCACCAGATGGCCGTCTACGAGCATCGCCGAGCGGCGCGGCACTGCCAGCCATTCGTCGTGTGGAAGTAACTGTTTCCACACATCGAGGATCTCTTCGTGCTGGGTGAAGAAGCGATGCCCGCCGGGGTCTGCGCGCCACTGGCCGGCGGTTGGGGTGCGGGCCAGACCGCCGACGTGGTCCGAGGACTCGTAGACCCGCGGGATTACGCCCCGGTGCACGAGATCGAGCGCTGCGGTGAGTCCGGCGGGCCCGGCCCCGATGACCAGAGGGTTGCGTTGCGTAGCCATCCGCTACTGTCCGCGCCGCTGCGGGAACCGACGGTGCTCGGCGATGAGATCGTCGATGTGTTCGGGGGTCAGTTCATTGAGAGGTGTGCTTAGGAAGACCAGCTCGGCGTACTGGCTCTGCAGCGGCAGGAACCCGCTGAGCAGGGGTTCTGCGGTGGTGCGAATGACCAGGTCGAGGTCGGGGATGTCGAACGCGGCCGCGATGTCGCAGCCGTGCTGTTGTGCACGCTGGTGGGCGGCGCGCAGCTCGTCGTGGGCGTCGTAGGCGGCGAGGATGTTGATGTGAAAGTCGCCGCTGGCGGCGTGCTCGAGGGCTTCGGCCGCGTCGACGTAGCGGCGCGGGAGCAAACTCCGGTCCCCATGCAGCCGCACGGTGTATTCGTCAGCGTCGAAGCTGGCGGGGAGAACCGTGGAGAAGAAGTACACGGAGGCGTCGAATACGGCGTCTAGCTCTGCGGCGGGTCTGGCGAGGTTGGCGCGGCTGAGGTTATACACCGAAACGGTCTGCACGTGGTTACGCCGCAGCGCGAGCAGGATGGCGACGACTTTCTCCGAGCCGCGCCGGTAGGACTCCGCGAGTGTGACACCGTTTATGTCGGCCCAACGGCGCATGCCGTCAGGTATCAAGCCGACGTGAGTTGGCTTCATGCTTACCGACAACCCCCGCTAGTGTCCGCCCCGCCATAGCAAACCTAAGTGCAACGCCCGCTTCCCGTGGTCGAAATACCATAACGGCCATGACCCTGACCACGGCACGGAGGTGCATCCGGCTGGCACGACACCTATGGCGACGAAACAAGATCGCCAGGGCAAGAACCCGCGGATTACCGCCCTTCCGAACGGGGCAGTACTCGACGATGGATCTCGGTCAGCTCGCAGGAATAGGCCATGTCTCAGTAAGCGCCTGAATGGGTGAAGACAGCTTTAACTGTTTTCACCGCAATCAAAAGGTCCGAGACCATCGACCAATTTTCGACATAGAACAGATCTAGGCGGACTGAGTCCTCCCAGGATAAATCCGAGCGTCCGCTGACCTGCCACAATCCGGTGATTCCCGGGCGGACAAGCAACCTCCGCTTGGCGTAGTCGTCGTAGGTTTTCACTTCTCGCGCGAGGGGTGGTCGCGGACCAACGACACTCATATCTCGCTTAAGCACATTGATGAATTGCGGCAATTCATCAATACTGTACTTCCGCAGTAGCCGTCCGAACGGCGTTACGCGCGGATCTTCGCGAATCTTGAAAAGCACCCCGCCTTGACTCTCATTACGAGCGGCAAGATCTTTCACCATTTGATCTGCGCCATCGACCATCGTTCTGAACTTGATCATTTCGAATGGGTTGCCGTCCAACCCGATTCGCTCTGACCGATAAAACACGGGACCGCGGCTAGTAAGTTTGATGACAATCGCGATCGGGATCAGGAGTGGGAGTCCAAAAACAAGCACTGCGCTCGAAAATACGATATCAAATAATCGCTTCTGAAAGCGTTTCGCCCCGTGATACTGCGGCTTCTCCACATGAATGAGCGGCAATCCAGCCACCGGGCGCATTTGAAGACGCGGACCCGCGATGTCGACCACGCCGGGCGCAACTAACAAATCAATGTCAAGCTTCTCAAGCTCCCAGGAGAGGTCACGGATACCACGTCCATTGAGTCGCTCGGTAGCGGTGACTGCTACGGCGTGGCTGTTGGTCGCTGTCACAGCCCCGACAACGTTCGACTCGTCGCCGAAGGTCGGGATCGGACCGAAACCGGGGACGTCGATTCGAGCTCTTTGCGCAGGGCCTGGTGTACACGCACCAACTACTTCATATTCAGAACCCGCATCCCGCACAAGAGAGGTCGTCAGATCGCGTACCGCGGACGGGCTGCCGACCACTAATAACCGAGTGATGCAGCGGCCGTGCTTCTCGCGGGCGCGAATCACAGCCTTGCGGGCTAGCCATCGAAGTAGGCCCAAGAACAGTAAACCAGCAGGCAGAGCTATCATTAGATAACCCCGGGCGATCTCCAGCTTAAACAACATCGACAGGATCGCTACCCCGCCGAACACGGACAAAGTCGCAAGCCACACCCGCCGGTACTCTTCAGCACCAGATCCGATAATCCTTGTGGACCGAGAGTTATTAATCGATAAGGCGGCCATCCACAGAAGGGCGATTCCTGCCGACACGAACGCGTAGTCGAGGCTGCGGAAGGTCGACACCTCGCCCCCAAGGCCACCGAACCGCATCCACTGAGCTAGGCCAACAGCGGCGACGACTGCTACAAAATCAATCGCCACCAGACGACGCGAGTAACTACGCTGCCACGAGGGAACCTTGTTCGGGATCGGAACAATGTTTGCTGAGACGTCGAGCCGATCGTTTACCGCAGTCATACGCCCCCCATTTGTAGTCCCCCTTGCGCTGCAAACTTTATCCCAACCCATGCAGCCATCTCAATACCGAAGCAGAGTTCGCTCAGCAATGTAACAGCGCAGACACAACGTCACCGCTCACTACGTCGAGAGGCTGGCACGCCACGTCGTCGGCCAGGAGATCGGCAGGAACGCGCCGGCACCGTGCCGCTCCCGCAGGCTCACGGCGGACCCGTGGGCCTCTGGACACGGGGCGTCGTGACGCCAAGCATCAGACCGTTACGTGACGTCTACAGAAGTCCAGGACTGGAAGCAGTAGTTCAGCGATTTGCACGCCGACCGCCTCGAAAACATCGACCGACTGCCCAATTGGATCGTGGATATCGCCGCGTTCGTCGGGCGCCAGCCGTGGTCGGCGTACCGCCAAATCCGCCACGGTCTCGGCGCGATGGGCCGAGACCAAGTTGGACGCTTCACTAAGCGTAAAGGTCCTGTTCAGACGCTGCGGGACAAGCTCGAGGACGCGGTCCCTGTGCGCGGCTGTCATCGTGAGGATCAAGTCGGCGCTCACGGCAATCTTCGGCGTAAGTTGCCGCGCTTCGAACGCACGGGGGTTCCCGCCTAGCCCCATAAGTACTAGCGCAGCCTGCTCGTGCATTGGGTGTCCGACGACCGCACGAGTGCCGGCGCTGGATGCAGACAAGACGGGTAAATCCCAATGTCCGCTGTACGCCAGGGCTAAGCGCTCGGCTATCGGCGACCGACAGATGTTGCCTGTGCAAACAAACAAAAGGTGCAGAAGGTCCTCCGTGACATCGGTCTGAGCGTTTGCCCTGGCTTACACTCACCGCACCGATCAAGCTCCGGCGCAAACCGCAGGCCTGGGAAGCATACGTCCCCCACCGCAGTAGCGCTCACAGCTCGGAGCGACCGGTTGCCGATTGCGAGCCGCGCACTTGGCTATGGACGTCATATATGGTGGCGGCATGAAGCCGCTCGCTGCCGCGGAGCGCGTTGCTCGGCGCTCCATGTTCATTCGATCTGCGCATTCAATTATGAGAGGAGCCCTGGATAAGGCACGCGGGCATGGCGTCGTCAATAAAAATGGCGAAGGCGTTGTAGGCCTAATCGACGTAGGCTCAGTAGGCCCGCTCCCCCGCCCTTGGCATCAACGCTGCGAGCTTGTCAGCCACGTCCTGAAATTCGAACCACGGGATGCGAGCGATGAGAAGCCACACGTGGTCACCATTGACGCCGCTCTGTGGAGTAGTCCAGCCACGCTGCCTTTCTACGTCTATAGGGGTGCGGCGGGCCAGGGTTCGTCCCTTTACCAACAGAATGTCGAATATGTCCGCGAGAACTTCGAGACACTGCGCAATATCGGCCCCGCCCACTTCGCCGATACGTGGTTCGAGCGAGCCCATCTAGATCACATTGAAGAAATAGAGTGCACAACTCTTGATGCTGTGCTCAAGGAACGCCCGGAGACTTACCACGTACTCAAGATCGATGCCCGAGGCGCTGAACGCCAGATTCTTGAAGGTGCACGCGATTACCTGTCTAGCGGGAACTGCGTGGCCCTTCACCTTGAATTGTTCAAGCTTCCGCTTTACATCGGGATTTCGTTAAGGCCGGATGTAGAGGATTTCGTCGACAGCTTTGGGTTCAGTCTAGTGAAGGAATACCCAGCTCACGGCTCCTTTGACTCACAAAACGACTGCATTTTCCTCCGAAGAGGAGCCTCTGGCCCGGTTGCTGACGCCATCCGCGACGCTTATGGCTTGAGTTGAGCGGTAGACGATGCCCATCCGGCCCCTTCAGCATCGAGTTGCGGTTCGCACGCTCGACGGGGTCAAATACCCAACGGACAACTATTTTACGGCACACCGCACGCCCGAGGTAACTCTCTCGTCATGTGCGACGAACCGGATTTCGATGACCACACTGCGGTCGCTTGGCAATAGGGGGAATGTGAACCGTTCAGGACGAGCCACGCTCTCGTCGAGTTGGGAGACTTCAGAAGACGTAGTCTGGCACCGACCCGCCGGCAACCGGCTTTCGGGATACGGCGTTGGACTTCCGCACGTCCGATTCGATATGTGTTAACACGATGAGCAACGAACGCCAGCGTCGAATATCGGCCGTCATTCGAGCGTACAACGAAGACAAACACATAGGCCGCCTGCTCAAAGGTCTCGAACAGCAGACAGTCAAACTGGACGAGATTATTCTCGTCGATTCGGGCTCGACAGACGATACCGTCGCCATCGCACGCGCTGCCGGTTGCACTATCGTACCAATTGCGAAAGAAGAGTTTTCCTTCGGCCGTGCACTTAACCGAGGTTGCGAGGCTGCCAGTGGCGATGTCCTATTGATCCTATCTGCACACGTGTACCCTTTGTACGACACATATATCGAACAAATGGTCGGGGCGTTTGACCGCAACCGAACTGCGATTGCGTACGGACGTCAAGTTGGCGATGAACGGACAAAATTCTCGGAGTCGCGGGTGATGTTGAAATGGTTTCCCACGCAAAATATATGGGACCAGGAGCATCCTTTCAGCAACAACGCCAACGCTGCCATCTTAAGATCAACGTGGGCAGAGTCTCCCTACGATGAATCATTAACGGGGCTGGAGGACTTAGACTTCGCCAAAAAGGCAATCCAGCGGGGCCACCGGATTGCTTACATCGCCGACGCACCTGTCGTCCATGTTCATGAAGAGACTTGGAACATCACCCGGAATCGATATAGGCGGGAGGCCATCGCTTACGCGCGCATTATGGACGATTCGAAATTATCGCTTGCTAAGGCATTGGCCTTGGCGCTTTCGAACATCGTTGGAGACTATGTTGACGCCGCCAAGGCAAATCGGCTTCGCGGTAATTTGGCGAGCATACCACTGTTCAGATCAGCTCAGTTTATTGGCGCCTGGGAGGGCTTTCGACAACCCACCAACATCTCCACTCAATTATTGGAGCGCTTTTACTATCCAGCCGACCGCCAGAGCGGCGAACTGCCGCCGGCGCCAGGTCGCAAAATTTTATACTCCGACGACGTCCCGCTAATTCACGGTAGAGAGTGATGACAACAACCGTCGCCATCGTCCCGATGCGCCATAACAGCGAACGTGTTCCAGGCAAGAATTACCGGCTTTTAGCGGGACTGCCTCTGTACCACCATGTGGTCCGCACACTCATGGCAGTACCTGAAATAGACCGAGTCATCATCGATACTGATAGTGAGATCATTATTGAAGACTGCGCAAGGAGCTTTTCAGACGCACAGGTTTTGATTCGCCCGGAACACTTACGGGACGGCGCCATACCGATGAACGATGTCTTGCTCAACACCCTAGAGCAAGTTGAAGCAGACGTCGTACTCCAAACGCATTCCACAAATCCATTTTTGAAGCCCGAGACTCTCTCGTCGGCGCTTCAGCAGTTCAGCTCGCCGGACCGAGCTTTCGATTCAATGTTCAGTGTCACGCGCTTACAGGCTCGCTTGTGGGACGAAAATGCGGTACCTGTTAATCATGATCCCTCTGTTTTATTGAGGACGCAGGATCTTGCTCCCTTATTTGTCGAGAATTCTTGCTTCTTTATTTTCACGCCAACACTTCTCCGCGAACGTCATAATAGAATTGGTTACCAGCCCCGTATGTTTGAGATGTCCGCGCTCGAAGCAGTAGACATAGATATCGAAGAAGACTTCGCGTTGGCCGTTGCTATCGCTCAGCAAAGTGAAATCGAAACCCGGCGATGAATGCAAATCGAATATTGGTAACGTGTCGACAGATGCAGGTAGAACTTCCGCATCACCTGGAACGCATTACTCAGCTAGGTTACGAGGTGATTGCACCCGAATTGGGAGACCGTCAACAATTCACCGCGACGGAACTGCTCGAATTTCGTCATGGCCTTGTAGGGATAATCGCAGGAGACGATGAACTCAGCCGCGAGTTTTTTGACGGCACGCCTAATCTCAGAACAGTGATCAGGTGGGGAATCGGGATGGACTCTGTCGACCGAGAGGCCGCCGCGATGCACGGTGTAACTATACGAAACACCCCAGGTGTTTTTGGTGCGGAAGTCGCCGACTCAGCCTTTGGCTATATCTTGAATCTGGCCCGCAGCTATATCACGGTTGACGCAGCGGTTCGACGCGGAGAGTGGCCGAAAGCTGAAGGGATCACCCTGGCGAAGTCACGGCTAGGAATTATAGGCTTCGGCGCGATTGGTCAAGAAATTGCCGCACGCGGCAGGGGCTTCAGTATGGACGTTGTCGCCTTCGACCCCTACGTACCTTCACCGGCGCCACCAGGTATCACGTTATTGGATCTCGACACTCTACTAACTACGAGTAAATTCGTCGTCCTTGCGTGTCCTCTGACAGCTGATACCTACCATCTCATAGATTCACAACGGCTTGGACTGATGCGCGCTGACGCGTACCTAATAAACGTTGCCCGAGGACCCGTCGTATCTGAAGTCGACCTAATCGCAGCCCTCGAGTGCGGATTGATTTCCGGAGCAGGACTTGACGTGTTCGAAGTGGAGCCCTTACCGCTCGACAGCAGGTTACGCGAGATGCCGAATGTAGTATTGGGATCCCATAACGGGTCTAATACGAGGGAGGGCGTTAGCCGGGCTAGTCGTGCCGCGGTTGACTTCCTAATTGAGGAACTTTCGCGGTGACTCACGCCGTCATCGTGACGGGCGCCGCGGGGGGCATAGGGGCTGCGGTGTGCGAACGCCTTCGCTCCGATGGATACCGCACAATAGGACTCGACATTGATCGGGTGCGGGCGGCCGACATCCCAATCCAGATAGACCTTCGCGACCTTGATGAATTAGCAGCGCTTGCCCGTCAACTATCCGACGTGCACGACGTATCTGCGATCGTGCACAATGCAGCCGTTCAACCCATAGCTGCCACTGGTCAGACATCCACATCTGACTGGCTAGATACTTTGCGGGTTAATGTAGTGGCGGTCGACGCTCTGGTATCGGGGGCCCGTCTGAGCTTGGACGCAAATCACGGCGCAATTGTTGTCGTGAGCAGCGTCCATGCTCACGCGACTACCGGCGGAATAGGTGCGTACGCAGCCAGTAAGGCAGCGCTTGAAGGCTGGGTACGGTCGGCCGCACTGGATCTGGGACCGAACATACGCGTTAATGCGGTGTCTCCCGGGGCCATAGACACCCCCAAATTGCGTCAGGGATTCTCTCGATGGGGTCAGGAATCAGCCGAACAGCGGAGGGCGATCCTCCTCCGCCGCACCGCCCTCGCACGCATCGGAGAACCCAGCGAGGTAGCTGCTGCCATCTCATTCCTACTGAATCAAGAGGCTAGCTTCATTACAGGTAGTGTCCTATTGGTCGATGGCGGCGCTTCTGCTCGGCTGGGCACGGAATGAGGCACGTCGTTCGACAAGGAGTCGCCGTACTGGTTTCACCACCGGTCGGTGTGCGACGCGCGCGGTGGGTATCGCAACAATCCTACAAGCTGGGATTTAGCTAGTGCCGTTTGGGAAGCAAGGTCGCGCCGCCGCCGTCTACATCGTACTTGCAGGTTTACAGCGGGGAATGCCGCTGATCATTCTGCCTTTCGTCTCACAAGTCATGGAGCCGGCTGAATTCGGGGCGGCGTCGATGCTGACAGCCTCTGCATTGTTGCTAGTGACGATTGTGGCGGCTCCTTTAGACTCGCTCGTATTTCGCGTAGCCGCGAGGGGGGATGAGGACGGGCCGGCTCTCCTTCGGGCCGCAGGATTGTATTGCTATGTCGTAATGCCATGCATTGGCGCACTCGTGGCCGCTATCTTCGCCGTATGCGTTCCATCGCTACTCGGCGTGAGCGGCTACATTTGGGGTCTCGAATTGCTCGCCATCGGTTTTCAGCCCGCGATGGCATATTTTGCACTCCCCGTAGTACAGGCGAGACAGGAACTCGCAAAGTTCACGGCTATGGCCTCGATTGCGATCATTCTAATGGCCGCCACCAAGCTCGGTTTGCTTCTGATTTGGCAGCTTGGAGTGCTTGGGTGGGTCATCTCTGATTTAATTACGGCTGCGCTATCGGCGGTAGCGGCAACGTTATTGGTGCGTTTACCGCGCACAAAAGTTACCCGTGATCACTTGCGATCTGTGTGGAGTTTCGCAGCGCCGCTTATCCCCCACAAGGCGTCGCTTTGGGCAATGGCATCGATGAGCCGACCGGCGATGGCCTTGGTCGCGTCGCTGACGCAAGTTGGCTTACTTTCGCTCGGCTGGAGCGTTGCGTCAGTCGCAAACCTCATTCTCTCCGAGATCAACCGAGCTGCTCTCCCCCGCTATTCCCGCGAAACCTTCCCCGCCCCGACCCAGCAGACCCTTAGTGTCGTACGGCTCCAGGTCATTCTGGCCTTCGCAATTCCAACCCTGGTAGGCTCAACACTCGCGATAGCCGGCCAATGGGTGTTTGCCGAATCGTATTGGCCCGCCTTCAGCGTTGCGGGCGTACTGCTCATCGGGCAAGCAGCGTATGGTCTGTATCTTATCCCCACCAATTATCAAGTGCAGACTGCCGGCATGACTAAGCCAGTCGCATTCGCATCGAGTGCCGGCGCGTCGTTGATGCTAGTCCTGCTACTGACTTTGGGACACGCACATGGAGCACTAGGCGGCGCCTACGCCGTCGCGGCAGGCATCTTACTCATGCTACTGATATCCGCTTGCCTCACTCGCGTTCTTCGTCTGCACATTGCGGTGCGCACATGGGCGGGAATGTGGCCTGAGGTCGCCCTTGCGGCGAGTGGTCTTACCTGCAGCGTATGGGCGTTGATGTGGCCCGTGGGATCAATGCCCAGCAAGATCGTAGGCATCCTGTGCCTAGCTCCTACGATCTGCGCAGTTCTTGTCTCATATCGCCGAGCAGGCGTTCGGCATAAGCTACGTAAGTGTTGACGCACGACACGACGGTCCGGCGGTCTCGGTCCGTGGGGAGGGGTTCAAAGTGACCGAAAGCGGTGGGCAAGAGATCGCAATCGACGATCAGTGGCGAAGATTTGATTGGAAGCGTCGCGCGGTTCTCCGCTTGATGGGCGAGTCCAATGCCCGGCGGTTGGCGCACCCCTTAACACTCGCACGAGCGCGATTATCAACGACTCTGACGCCGTCAGGGCGCGCCAATCGAAACTACATCCGCAGTTTTAGGGGAATTCACGCAGGCGAAAGATGCGTCATCATTGGTAACGGACCTAGCCTTCGCCGAACCAATATGGATTTGCTTCGGACCGAACACACCTTCGGCCTCAACCGGATCTATTTGATGTTCGAAGAAATAGGCTTCGAAACTACATATCATGTAGTTATAAACCGCTTTGTAGTCGAACAATGCGCGGCCGACTTTAAGCGAATCAGCTCCCCGCTTTTCACCACGGACAAAAACCATGACTTGCTCGCAGGCGCGGACGGCACCGCTTATCTCAATACTGTTGTTGGCCCGTGGTTTTCCCCGGACGCTAGCGTAGGAGTATGCGAGGGATATACGGTAACCTACGTCGCAATGCAGCTCGCGTATTTTATGGGGTTTTCAGAAGTGCTGCTTGTCGGCGTTGACCACAGATTTGCCGCGCAGGGAAAAGCAAATCAGCTCGTCGAGTCGACAGGCGAGGATAAAAGCCATTTCGACCCGCGCTATTTCGACAAGGGCTTTAAATGGCAATTACCGGATCTCTTGAATTCTGAGCTCGCCTACCGCGACGCGCGTTCCGCATTCGAAAGCGCGGGCAGACGGATAGTTGATTGCACCGTCGATGGCGCCCTGGAGGTCTTCGAAAAAATGCCACTCGAACAGGCGCTGCGCTCATGACAATGACGCGTCGAGGGCACATGTCCAAGCCCTGGTCACCGGCTGCTCCCGGCCACGCGAGCATTGATCGTCAATCCGAGGCGCACCAGCCGATATACAGCATCCCGAGCCAGGCGGAACCTCGAAGCGCAAAACCGGATTGGATTCTACTTCTGCTGCCCTCGGCGCTCTCGATAAAGAACTTTTATGCAGGTGCGACGGAGACCGGCGGACTACTCATCATGGCTGCCTTCGCCGGCATAAACGGAGTATTACTATTGGCGGCTTTCCTACGTACGAGTGACGCTCGCTACCACAATCGGTGGGGTCCGCTACTCGTGATGTTCGCTTCTATGGCGATCGTGCTGTCAAGGCCGTCGGGTATCAATAACTTATTGGTGTTTCTACTTGTAGGGGCCCTCGCGTTCCAGCTCACTAGGACTGTAGACGCGCGCAGGATAATTTCGTCCCTTGTTGACGGCCTTGGTTTCTACGCCTTGCTCAATGTAGTTAGCTATATGCTTGGATTGCGGTCGCCGACAGAAGCCGAGGGGTGGCGTCTCTATCTGATGGCCGATGGAGCCAGTAGGATAATTTTCCCGCTCGATCAAAGGCTGAATTTACCACCAGTGCTTGCCGCTATGTACATAGCAGCATTGATCTTTCTAATCCGAGAACCCGGACGAGCGCGAAAAATATTCCGCTGCATCTACTTAATCGCCGCCGTCGCGATTCTTGTAGGGTCGGGCACGCGAGTACCAGCGGTCTTAGCCCTTGCCCTGCCTATCATGGCATTACTGATACCGGCATTTTCTCGTTGGGTGCCAGTAGTTGCTGTCGCGTTCGCGTCGGTATCGGCAGCTATCTTACCAACGATAGTCGCTGCAATAGGCTTCCTCCTGAATCCCTTGGTGTCTGCAGTTTCGGGTCGTCGAGATTCGTACGAATCACTTGGAGCGCTCAATGGCCGGGACTACGTTTGGCAAAAGGCGATCTCCTACTGGCAGTCCGAAGTTACTGATCTTCTGCATACGCTGTTCGGCTTCGGCTTATACGGCCACTACTCGTCGGGTGTTTCGCTTACCTATTACAAGCTGCTATCTCATGCCATAGTGCGCGACCCAGAAAAGACCATCACCGTGCACAACTCATTTCTTCAGCAGCTTTACGACGGAGGTATTGCCGGCTGGGTGCTACTCACGGTCGCACTTGCTTGGACGGCCGTCCGATTATCGTCACACTTTCGCGATTGGGGCAATTACGCTGCAGCCGCAGGCATGGCATTCACCGTCGTTATCCTGTGCTCAATGACAGAAGTGCTCTTGCATGGGACCGTGATTACGTCTTTTGTCCTGCTAGTGATCGTTGCAGCAGCCTGTCAGGCTAGACCTCAAGTTATGGCGAATGCAAATTCACGCCGGCGACCGCTATTCGAGACCAGGAACAGTGCAGAAAGCACAACAGACGGCAACCGACCTAGGTAGTTGCGCACTGCCTTTTCATTGCGTCGGTGATCGGATTGGTTAATCCGCCACTAGGGAGCTAACCCTCTTTGGCACTATCGATGCCCGAACCTCTGTACACAGATAGCTGCGTCAGATTCATCGCGGAAACACAGTACGTTGCCCCAGCACTGCGCTATGTCTGACGGCGGCTCGCGGAAGAGACCTCGCCACCGATGCCGCGAGCCGTACTCAACAATGGGTTCCCACACCGAATACAGGAGACTGTAGCCATGCCCCGCCATAAAGGCTGAGCTGTCCCGCAGTGTATAGCCTAACGGCTGCGTCTTGCGATCCTCAAACTCATACAAAACAAACCTGGGTGCATATGACCAGTCAAACCCTTTCAGGGCGAAAAAATCGAATCCTTCGATATCCACTTTTAGGAAGTCGACTTGGCTGATCCCCCTGGATGGGAGATCTTCGGAAAGGCAAACTACATCAACAACCGCCGTCGGCTCATGCGATTCATGAAAGGCAGCTAACGTGCTGATGCCCGACGAGAGTGGTGAGGTATATAAGGAACGTGAACTTGATCCCTGATCGGAAACGGCCGCGCTAGATAACTGGACCCGCGAATTCACGCCGATACGTCGTTGAAACTCGTGCCGATTAACCGGATCTGGCTCATACGCAACGACTGACCAGCCTTTGTTGACGAATAATTCGGTTACGGCACCGTGATGTGCGCCGACATCTACCAGTATCCTGTCGAGGGTATCGCCATTTGCTAAAGCCGCCACAATTTCGGTTTCATCCACGTAATCCCGCATCACCGACCGTTTGACAGCCCGCAACCGACTGGCTAGTGGGCGCGGAAGACGGGAAACCAAAGCCGAGCGAAGCGAGGACACAGTCCGACTTTACACCGTTCTATTGGAAGTAGTGCGAGTCAACCCGAGCCCCAGTGTTCCGCACTTCTCTGGCGGTCTTTTGCATGGGAGTCACTAAAGTTGACATCATGGCACGCGCAGAACAGCTGACCGCTCCTTGTTCCTACCACGGAGAGGGCCCCTTTTGGGACAACTATTCAGCACGGCTGATGTGCGTAGACGTCCTCGCTAGCGCTGTTATCTCCATCGATGAGCATGGGCGCACCGAGCGACATCAAGTGCCGAGCCGAGCCGCCACGCTAATCAGGCGACGGCGATCGGGTGGGTTCGTGATTGGTACCGACCACGGGATCCTCCTTGCCGACTCGGAGCTGTCTGCATTCACTCCGTTCGCAGACATCGTTTGCGATCCCAGCGTGCGAACAAATGATGGTGGCTGCGACCCGTTGGGCGCCCTCGTGATTGGGACCATGGCCTATGACGAGACACCGGGTCGTGGTGCTGTCTATCGAGTGACAGCCGATACGCGCTCAACGGTAATTCTCGCGCCGGTATCAATATCTAACGGTGTTCAATGGTCGGCTGACGGTAGAAGAGCTTTCTATATCGATTCGCCGACACAACGTGTTGATGTATTCGACGTGGATTCTAAGACTGGTGAATGGTCGAATCGCCGAACACACATCGATCTGGGGAACGTCGAGGGGATCCCGGACGGGATGACAATCGACTGCGACGACGGGCTATGGGTGGCATTTTGGGGTGGCGGCGCCGTCCTTCATTTCGATGAGATGGGACTCTTGAATGAGAGAATCGAGGTTCCAGGTGCTTCACAGGTAAGTTCCTGCACATTCGGAGGCCGAGATTTGAGCACCCTCTTCATTACCACTTCGCGGCAAGGACTGCCTAGTTCAGTCGAGCCTGAAGCGGGCGCTGTTTTTTCTATCTCGACAGCAACACGGGGCGCCGTACAGGCAGAATTTGCAGGCTGACGGGGTTTCAAATAGGCAGCTGCATCAAACCGGACATCTACGTTCTTGGATCGCGAGTAGAGCGCATGCGATTGGGCTACCGTTTGCAGATAAATACCATGTTTAACGGTTGTAGTCGATCCGGGAGATGCTTGTGTATCCAGTTGGTAAGTCGGTACAGGATGACGTTGCCGAAGTAATAAGCCGGCTCACCAGCAATGTACGAAACGTAGATATCGGCTTGGGCGCCGAAGGCTGCGTTTAAAGCGCGCGGTGTATTGAGCAGATACGTCGTTGGAAATACATCGACCGATTTACGGTTTGGCTGTATTGCCCGCAACCATTTGACATGCAAACGATTTGGTACAGATCGCCCCGCCAATGCGATATAGCCATATTTATTGGGAGTGAGCGCCGCAATTATGCCGCCCGGCTTCACAACGCGCAATAATTCCGCTGCAATGTAGTCAGGATCATCAATATGCTCGAACACAAATCGAGATACCACAATATCGAAGCTATTATCCGCGTAGGGAAGTGGGTCTCCTTTTCTCATGACAGCCGCATGGTCCAAGTACGGGTTGCTCAGTACTGCCGCATCTAGATCTACCCCTTCTACATGCGCACACCGACCTTGCAGATTAAAGAGGTTCCGTCGAAACTTTACCTGCTCGTCTACGATATGCTCACCTCTGCCAGCGCCAAAATCGAGCACTCGATCCTCTGGCCGCAAGATTGCATTTATTTGTGTATAGAATGCAACGCCCGAGTCTACGTGGCTGACACCCCCGATATTGGCTTCCGGGAAGAACCGTCGGCGGAGCGTTAGCGCGTCTCCGGTGGAACGACTAATTTCGAACTCCAATCCTTTGTCCGTCAGAAGTTTGGCTAGAAGCGGTTAGGAGGCGTACTTGGTCATTTGCTCTGCAGATTTCCCCGTAAACTACGCGACATCCCCGGTCGGCGATCTTATCAATTTTGCATCGTTCACGCGACTCAACACATTATGCATTCGGCTGCGCGGTAACTCAGCCCAGTCGGGGGCTTGGTTCCGATAAGTGAAGACGTCTCGTGCCATTACTTGGGCGTCTAGGCCGATAGACAACGGAAGTCGCTCATGGTCTGGACGATACGCTGCCGCCGCACAGGGGACTGTCCCCAGTTTTGGTTGACTCCTGACCTGTGAGGATTCGTCCTTACTGGAAGCATCAATCTCGTGCTGACGCCGGTTCCCGCCGAGTTCCGAACCGATGTCGTCGCTGGCTCGAGGTCGCTGACCGTGAGATGGCCGCGGCCAATCGGCCTCACCCGCTACCGACGACATGGCCGCTCAGTTGCGAGAGGCGCACAAGCGAATCAAACTCCTCGCACAGGGGGCCGAGGTGATGCGGCGTGCGGTCGGAAATCTGTCCGGGACACCAACCCAAAATGATGCACCCGCTGATCCTCGACCTCGCTGCTGACGGCGTGCCCGTCACGGTGACCTCCCAGGGCCTGGGTTTCTCCACCCAGGCGTTCTACAAATGGCACAAAGCGCCGGTGTCTCAGCGTGATTGGGACGATGCCCACCTCATCAACGCAGCCCGCGGCATCCACGCTGACGACCCCGCCGCCACCGGCTCATTGCCGACGAACTTCCCGGGCGCGGATCACCGCAGGCGAGAACCGTGTCGCACGGCTGTGCCCCAGGAGTGGATCTGGCCAATCTTCGCCGGAAGGCGCGGCCTGAACCGCCGATCCGGACCACCGGTGCATGACGATCTCGTCAAGCGTCGGTTCAGCGCCTAGGCCCCCGACCAGGTCTGGCTTGCCGACATCACCGTGCACCGCACCCGAAGGCAAGCTCTACCTCTGCGCCATCAAAGGCGTCTACTCCAACTCCGATCGTGGGCTACTCCATCGACTCCCAGATGAAGTCCACCTTGGCCCCGGCTACCCTGGATCACGCCGTGCCGCCGCGCTCACCGGTGGCGACAATTGTCCACTCCGACAAGGGAGGTCGGTTTCGATCACAAAGTTCGCCCAGGCACTGTCGCGCAAACGGCTTACACGGATCGACGGGCCGCGTCGGTGCATTCGGAGACAATCCCGCCATGGAGTCGTTCTTCGCCCTGCTGCAACGCAACGTCCTCGACCGGCAACGCTGGACACCTCGAGCCGAACTCCGCCTGGCAATCGTGACCTGGGATGGAGCGGACCTACCACCGACGCCGGCCCCAACGCGCGCTTGGCAGGCTCACCCCGACAGAATTCGAACTGCAACCAACGCCCCGAACCGGCACGTGGACCCCCACGGCCACGCGAGAACTGGGCCCGACCTACAGCCAGCTAGCGCACAGTCCGTCAACTGTGTCCGTCCGGGTGAGGGACGGGAGCGGTTCGCTCCCCATCAACTCGTGCCCACACAGTCTCGAAGTGGAACAGTTCTCCAGCTGGCGCCTTTCCCTTTTTGAACTGGCCCCAGACCCCGCGATCGCCAACGAGACCAGCTGCACGTGGCGCCTCAACGGTTTCGAAGGTGTTAGCGACGCGAACGTCTACGAACCGTCCCCTGACCTCCAACTCGAAGACGTAGCTGCGGTCGAGTTCCAAGGGCGGGATTATCTCTCGCTTTGCCTCGTACTTGAGTTGGCCGTCCAGACCGCGGACAGCCAAATTCCATGTGCGACGGTTGGCCGCGAAGTGCACTACATTCACGACAATGCGGTCGTTGGGCGTCAGCATGAGAAGCAGCGCACTTTCGGCCCCATGGCGAGTTTTCGTGAACCGTCCCCATGCTCCAATGGCTCGGACTCTTCCCGCGAATTGGCGTGCGGCGTAAACACTGCGGTCTCCTGCATATGTGAACGCACTGTTACGAAGGAATCCGTCCTCTGCCGGCGGCGGCGTGTGTTGGCGACTATCCATCACTCCGCGGAGATCCCATCCATCGCCGATCCATAAGGCGCTATCAGGCCTATCGAACTCGTCGATAAATGATCCCCGAGGATCAGCCAGCAGTGCGGGCTTCGCTGCGGGCCGAGACGAACTCGCAGGAGTCACGTACTTCGATTCGTATTCCGGAGGCTCCTGACTACACGCCGATAGCAGCGAAACAGCAATAGCGACAACAACTCCGCGGCGAATCATGACGAGGAGTGTATTGTTCACCCGCCCCCACACTTGGGAACGTGGACTTGGTGCGCGAGTCGCAACGAGTCCCGTCGGATTCTTGTGCAGGGGAAACCAGCGAGATGCCTCACTCCTGCCGGTTTCGATCGCTGCGTTCAACGTCAATTAGGTTGCTGGACAATAGATCTATATAGACGCAATCCTGTGTTGCAACTACCTAGTCGCGGTGTCGCGACATCAACTGACATTCAGCCGGCCTGCCAGCAGCACGAAGTGCCGTATCCCCTGACCGGCATGCCTCCCAGTCGTCGTCGACGGGGTACCACAATCAACCACCTGATTTCGGAGCCAGCATTGAGCCAGGCTGGAGATCCACTCACAGAAGCTTTGGATGGTGCGGCGCCCCACTAGCAATGACGTCAACGATCCGTCGATCACGCTTCGGAACGTCGTGGTGGACGGCCTCCCGCTCACGAGGAAACGGTTCCTGGCTAGGCTGAAACCATGGCGCCGCGTCCAGATGTTGCAATCTTCAGTCTTAATTACCCTCCGGAACCCACGGGCATCGCCCCATACACTGGTTCGCTTGCAACAGGCCTACGGCGGCGTGGACTTGCTGTGACCGCGCACGTCGCACACCCCCATTATCCAGAGTGGAGCATCCGAAATGGATATGGCGAGTGGTGCAGACGCGAAGAGACGGACGGGGTGGAGGTGTACCGACGCCTACACTACGTCCCAAGATCCCCTCGCGGCGTCCGAAGACTGCTATCGGAACTGAGCTTTGGTGTGCGCTTAGCATTTACTCGATGGCATCGTCCGAACGCGATAATCGCCGTGTCCCCATCTTTGTTTTCCACCGTGGTCGCGGTTTGCAGATGGCGACTGAATCCGTGGAGACCCCCACTGATCGTTTGGGTGCAGGATCTGTACACGCTCGGTTTAGCCGAGACCGGCGAAGGGGGCGGCCTAGTGCAGCGTGCAACCCGGTGGGTTGAATCGCTCACGTTGAGGGCCGCGGACACGGTAGCAGTCATCCACGACCGATTCGCCGCCTACGTCACTGACGAGCTTGGCGTGAATTCATCAAAGGTCGTTGTGGTGCGCAACTGGACACATCTCAAGCCTTCCAAGGCGATCGATCCACGAACGGCGAAGAAAGCACTCGGCTGGCCCACCGACGTCACGCTGGCTGTGCACACCGGGAATATGGGAGCAAAGCAGGGCCTACATAATGTCGTTGAAGCTGCGCGGCTCGCTGACGAAATCCAAGCTCCAGTCCACTTTTTTCTGATCGGTGACGGTAGCGAGCGCAAGGAACTAGAGCAACAGGCACTCGGGATCGGGCGCCTCAGCTTCACCGATCCCCTCAGTGACAGCGACTATCTTCTAGCTCTAAGTGCCGCCGACATCCTGGTGTTGAATGAGAAGCCAGGCGTCGCAGCAATGGCCGTACCTAGCAAGCTCACGTCCTACTTTGACGCCGGAAAGCCCGTGGTTGCGGCAACTGACGGCGGTGGCATAACTGCTGCAGAGATCAAGTCCTCGGAAGCTGGCGTAGTGGTTCCGGCTGGCAATCCGGACGAGTTACTACGCGTCATAATCAAGCTAGGCTCGGATTCGGCGGCATGTGCACAGTACGGCAGGAATGGACGTCATTATCGCGAAACGGTCCTCGATGAGTCAGCCGCCATCAGTCAATGGGCTGACATCGTAGCGAACGCCCAGGCGCATAAGCGGCTGAGAACTGCCCGAGGAGCCATTGACACACTAGGGCAGATACCTCCGCCAACACGGACCTGAGCACGCCGCGGGACCTGAGCCCAGGTCCCTTCGACTACGCGCCGCATGTACGCCTCGTGCAGGTGAGATAAACGTGCTTAGACTAGGGCGCACAACTGCCGAAGGGGGAAGATTGCAGGCCGCAAAGGTTTACGACGTCGGGATAATCGGGTTGGGCTATGTTGGCTTAACCTTGGGCACGGTTCTTGCTGAGACCGGCAGTACCGTGATCGGAGTCGAAAAGCGCACAGAGATCGTCGATTTGACCAACCGCGGCATACCGCATTTTTCCGAAGCCGGGCTCACCGACGCATTGCATCGGGTGACCTCGTCGGGGCGACTCGTCGCCGCAGCCGAGTTTGACGCGAACGTTTCGTGCAAGGCGTACATCATCACTGTCGGAACTCCGCTGTCCGCCGACGGTACCGTTCGTCTCGACATGATTGAAGCCGCAACGCGGCAGGTCGCGGAGAATATGCAGGACGGCGCACTAGTGATCCTACGGTCCACAGTGAAAATCGAAACCACATCACGCGTTGTCGAACCGATCCTCGCATCCACTGGTAAGGAGTTCGATATCGCTATGTGCCCTGAGCGGACGCTTGAAGGCCGCGCTTTACAGGAACTACGCGAGCTTCCCCAGATAATCGGCGCAACAGAACCCGCAGCGTCGGACCGAGCAGCAGGGTTATTTCAAAGACTCACGAGTACAATTGTTAAAGTGTCAAGCGCCGAAGCGGCCGAGATCATCAAACTTGTAGATAACACTTACCGCGATGTGCAATTCGCTTTTGCAAACGAGGTAGCTCGGGTGTGCGATGCGTTTGGTGTAAATGCTCACGAAGTAATATCCTCTGGACGCCTCGGCTATCCAAGAACATCGGTTGCGTTGCCTGGACTCGTTGGCGGACCCTGCCTGGAGAAAGATCCGCATATACTCTTGCAGAGCGCTCGAACGAAAGGCCTCACCCTGGAGATTACCGCTGCAGGACGTCTCGTGAACGAACGCCAACCTATAGAGACCGTCGAGTTCATCACGAAGGAAATATCGCGGCGTAAACTTGGCACCCCCCTCAGGATACGGATCATCGGCATGGCATTTAAGGGCGTCCCAGCTACCGATGACCTTCGGGGTTCTATGTCGATCAAAGTGCTAGAAGCTCTCAAAACTGCGCATCCGGATGCTGAGATAGGCATATACGACCCTGTGATCAGTTCCGAAGTGCTTTCTAAATCGTTTCCCGATGAAGTTGTATTCAGCCGTTTTGGCGACGCAGTAAGCGGAGCATCAGTCGTCGTAATTTCGAATAATCATCCGGCACTTGGAGCAGTCTCGCCCCGGACAATGGCAGAGTTCATTTCGCCGAGTGGATTCGTATTCGACTATTGGAACCATTTTAGCCACTTGCCGCCGTCGGAGCTCGGCGATTCGTACTTCGCAGTTGGCCACACGGAAACGGCCGCGTGATGAGTCGCCGAGTTGTAGTTACCGGTGGCGGCGGATTCATAGGCGCCTACCTAGTAAAGCGTTTAGTCCACGACGACTGGGATGTCGCCGTCGTGGACACGATGGTTCGCGGGGACGCTAGCCGATTCGCAGAGGTTGCTGACCAAGTAGAGCTGTTTTCATGTGATGTCCGCGATCAATCGGCTTTGGAAACTGCATTCGCTGGAGCGGAAGTGGTGATGCACTTAGCAGCGATCAATGGCACCGAGAACTTCTACAGGCACCCAGAACTCGTACTTGACGTGGGCATACGGGGAGCGATCGCCGTTGTCAACGCCGGCCGCGCTGCTGGCGTGCCCGATCTGGTGTTCGCTTCGACTGCAGAGGTCTATCAGACACCTTCAACGGTACCGACTCCTGAAACCGTCCCTTTGACGCTTCCCAACAGTCTAAACCCTAGATACTCTTACGGCGGTTCCAAAATAGCGAGTGAATTGATTGCCTTCAATTACGCGCAGGAACACTATCGGAAAGTTCAGGTATTCCGGCCCCATAACGTATACGGACCAGATATGGGATGGAAGCATGTGATTCCGCAATTTATCACTAGAGCCCTACAGGAATCAGCGCGCTGCCACTCAGATAGCGTGCCATTCCCAATTCAAGGCGACGGATCCGAAACACGTGCATTCTGTTTCGTCGACGACATTGTAGACGGCATTCTCACTATGTATGAACAGGGCGGACACCGCGAGATTTATCATATCGGAAATGATGAAGAAATCACGATTAGGGAGCTAGCGGCTCGAATCGGTGACGCTCTCGGCATATCGCTTCACGTCGAATCAGGCCCCGCTCCGGAGGGCGGCACGCCGCGCCGTTGCCCCGACCTCACTAAGATGCGAGGCCTTGGATACCGACCAGCGATCGATCTCCAGTCAGGTCTTCGCAAAACGGCAGCGTGGTATCGCGATCGAGATAGGGGCCTGGTCGGAAACGACTTGCTTTGATCACCGCAGCAGACCCACCCCTGCAACACGAGGAGATTTGTGGAGAAGAATTCTCGCATCTATGTAGCTGGCCATCGCGGTATGGTGGGTTCGGCGATCTTACGACGGTTAACCGACCTGGGCTACTCGAACGTAGTTGTTCGCAACCATAGCGACCTACCGCTAGATGATTCAGGTGCAGTTGCGCAGTTCTTCACTAGCGAACGTCCTGAGTATGTGGTTCTCGCCGCGGCGAAAGTCGGTGGCATCGTCGCCAACGCCACGCAGGGCGCCGATTTCATCAGAGAGAATTTACTAATACAAACCAATGTCATAGATGCCGCCTATCGACACGGCGCGCGAAAGCTGCTTTTCTTGGGGTCAAGTTGTATTTATCCCAAGCTCGCACAACAGCCTATCGCTGAAGAGGCACTCCTTACGGGCCCTTTAGAGGAGACCAATCTCCCGTATGCGGTTGCGAAGATTGCTGGCAAGACTATGTGCGACGCGTATGCACATCAATTCGGGTTCGATGCTTTTACGGTAATGCCGTCTAACGTGTATGGAGTCGGCGACAATTTTCATCCTGAGCACTCCCACGTTGTGGCAGGGATGCTCCGGCGGTTTCATGAAGCGAAATTGAACGATTCGGACAAAGTGGTCGTCTGGGGTACTGGTTCTCCGTTGCGCGAGCTTATCGATGCCGATGACCTAGCGGACGCCTGTGTCTTTCTACTTGAGAATTATAGTGACGGTGGAATGATCAATGTTGGCACTGGTGAAGAAATATCCATCCGCGATCTCGCTTTTCTGATCAAAACCATCGTGGGATTCGATGGGGAAATCGAGTTTGATTCCACCCGACCTGACGGGACGCCGAGAAAAATCATGGATAACAGTAAAATATCGAAACTCGGCTGGCGTCCAAACCACACGATAGAGACCGGACTCCGAAAAATGTACGATTGGTTCGTCCACACGCAGGAGGTCCGTGAACCGCACTCGGCATAACCTGCCGCGCCGCGCAACTGGTTTTCGATACCTGCCGGGATTAACGTGCCGGAGACTCTTCATCATGGAGCGCGAGGCACGGGCCAGAATGTGCGAGTTCTCGTCACCTATCCGCGCGGCTTCAACCGACAAACCTTTACCCTACCCAGTGGCGCGATAGCGCGGAAGTACTAACGGACCATCGGCCTGACCGGACACGACACGCCACGACACATTCTTAGCCCATTTAATCTGAGCTTTCACGACGTCGCCGCCGGCCGCTCGATGACGTCGTGGGATCTTGATCCTCCACTTCGACTTCCTTGACGGAATCCGAGCTGCTGGACTCTTGGACAGCAACGTCAGGTGCCCGTAGCACCTTGGGGGCTATCACTCCACTGTCGGACCCGTAATAGCTGTAGTTATAGCTATATGAAGAGCCCCCGCGAGTCGGCATCAGCGTGAACACTGCACCAAGCAGAGGCGCACCCACACTTTCAAGATTTCCAACCGCGTGCGCCAACTGCTCCCGCTTAGTACTTCCAAATCGAGCCATAATCAAGACACCGTCCGCAGCCGCCGCAAGTATCGCCGCATCCGTTACGGCGAGCAACGGAGACGAGTCGATGATTACGTAATCAAATTGTGTCCGCAGCTCTCGCAATAACTTCCGCGCAGCCTGCGATCCAACAAGCTCACTCGGGTTTGGGGGTATCGCTCCAGAAGTTAACAGTGTAAGGCCGGGGAATCGGGTCTTTTGAAGTGCGTCGTCCACCGAGGCGGCGCCGCTGAGAACTGTGCTGAAACCGACCCCGCCGACCAGGTCAAGGTACTGATGCAAGCTCGGCCGACGCATATCTCCGTCTATTAGAAGCACATTGTGCTCTGCCTCAGCAAGCGCGAGAGCGATATTAATAGCAGTCGTCGACTTGCCTTCATTCGGCACGGAACTGGTCACGATAATTACTCGTGGGGGGTTGTCGACCGCGAGAAACTGCAGGTTCGTTCGGACTTTACGGAACGCCTCCGCGATGAGTGAATTATCCGCATCAAAGGATATGGCAGGCTGCTTTCGACGGTCTTTATCCAGAGGAATGCTCCCGACCAGCCCAGTGCCTGTAATGCTTTCAAGGGTCTCGCGATCCTTCACCGTATTATCGAGGAGATCGCGGACCACGGCTAGCGCGACGCCGAAGGCGAGACCCAACACAAGTCCTATTCCGATGTTTCGCGCAGTCTTTGGCACAACGGGTGAATCTGGAATCGAAGCACGCTGCTCGACCACCACCCGCGAATCCGGAGTCGAACCATCCTCTGGCGTCTCCAGCTCGCGCACCATTGCAACGAACTCGTCCGAAAGAGTGTTCGCAATATCCCGTGCACGCACCGGAGATTCGTCTAGCACGTCCACATTGATCAAGACAGTGTCGACTTTCGAGCTCGCTTTAACATGCGCCTGCAAATCCTCGGCGCTCATATCGAGACCTAATTTGTCGATTGTTCGCTGAGCTAAAGTCTGCCCCATAATCAACTCGGCGTATGAGACCACTCTTTCTTGGGAGAAGCGATTTCCTTGGTAAGTTTCGGCGAGCGAGGAACCTGAGGTGGTCGAAACAAACAAGCGGGTGGAAGCCTGATAGAGCGGCGTAGTTATAAGGCTATATGCTGCCGCAGCTAAAACTCCGATCAAAGCCGTTACGCAGATAGTTACCCAACGACTCCGTAGAAGTTTTATGAAATCCTGGAGATTCAAAGCGACCCCTTATCGCTATACGTGGATACTCGCCGAGAATGAGAATGATGGGCTTTATCGATCGCGGAATCTTGCGCGGCTCCTTCGCAAACGCTCCGCGATACTACGGCTTGCATACCGGCACCGACGGTGAGCGCCACCCAAAATTCGCCGCGCTTCTTATCCGGTGCATTCGGGCACCATAACTCGGGGCGTCACCGTCTCAACTAACGGCAGAACCGGAGCACGGGGCTTTCCCGGCACTGAGGGCTCTGACAACTGAAACATGACATCAGCAGTCTGTCCAGGGGTGATAATAAGCTGAACCTCAAAGACGGGGTGTCCACGCTCGGTATATAGGATCGCCGGCACACGCTCTCCGTTGAGAAGCACGCTAGAAAGTTCCGCCCCTCTTGTAGCGACGAGACGGACAGATGTCACATTTGTACCGGGAGGTACTGCTAGTCCTAAATCGGGAGAAAGCCCCTCAGCACCAACTACGTAAGAGGGCAAACCTTCTGGCACCTCATTGGTCAGCTTGACCGTAACCGTGGATGCGCGCGTTTCACCTTGGCATTTATCCGCAGCGTATTCGATTTCACTTCTCAAATAGTAGTCGAGCTTATTTCCACCTAGATTGTTGATAACCACTTGAGCGTAGGGGGTCGGGTCCTCTGGCACAGCAAGAGCCAAAGGTGTCTCCTCAAGTAGCTGCTGTTCCTCCGGCACGGCGCTCCAGACGGCAATTCTGCGTTCGCTGACCGCGCGACCCAAGGCTTCCAACAGCTGCCGCGGCGACTTGACCGACCCCGTCATTTTCGAAACGACGGCGCTGGCGATGTCCTCAAGATACTGCTTGCGCTCTGCTCGCTGATCAGCCGTGAAACGGCTATATGCAGTCGCCTCCGTAAGTTCCACGACGTTATCCCGCGATACAATTTCGCCATCAGGCATCGTTATAGGCCCGATGGCCCCCAGGATGTAACTTAGTGCGACTGGGTCGATCGCAATGGCCCCGTCAACTTTCATGCCCGTTTGTTGGAGCCACATCCCCTGCCATATTTGAGCGGCATAAGGAAAGTGCGGACTGATGTTGCTATTGCGAATATCGAAGAAAGGCTGGTTATAGCCGTATTGCTGGTCATACTCGAAGCCAAAATCCACGGGAGCTACCGCACCCGTTAGATCCGTATTCGGGGCCAGGGTGTCGACCACCGGCACGCCATTGTCGAATCGGAGAATTCCGTAGCCGCCCAGGAGGCCGCCCGTTCCTCTTACTTCAGCGTTGGTCTGGAAGCCCATGAAATAGGAGCGGGGCCCGTCGGCCCCCATCATCGCTGGTGCCAGCCGTGCCGCCAACGCGGTGTTCTCAATGATCGAGGTGACACCGGAGATCTGACTCTGGAGCTGGGTCCGGGCATCGCTCAACAGGGATACATAACGCGGATCCGTGATGGCGGCGGCATCGGCATTAAGGCGCTTGGCACTTTCCGCCAACTTGCTTAGTTCCGGTTCCTGGCTCCGTAGGAGCCCAACGTCCACCCGGCCGTCCTGATAGAGGCGGTCCGGGGAAATGGTCAGTCCCACATCTGCGGCCGGCCGCAAGACATCCGAGGCAAGGCCGAGGACGACCTCGGTTACCTGCTGGCCCGTCTTGAACGGGCTGCCGACCCACGGAAGTGCTGAAGCAACGTTCCACGCAAGCGAATGGGTCGCGTCGCGGGCATCCCGGGCACTGACCAGTGCTTCGTCCGCGGCGCTCGACGCTGCCTCGGTGTTCCCGTCGAGCAGCGCATCTTTCGCGGCTTGGGCGTGACTGCGTGCTTGTTCGAGATTCGATTTCGCCTGGAAGGCGCCGACGGCTACCCAGATCCCCAAACCGAGGACGACCAGCACGACCACGGCCGTCCCCCAGAGGAGACCGCGTCGCCGGGCGAAGTCGCGCCGCTCGTCGTCGTAATCCGTGTATTCGTCACCGTTATCGGCGTTGTCATGGTCAGGCCGGCGTCGCGGGAAAAATTGCACTCAGAATGTCCTGTACATAGTTGAAGCCTGCACGTCAGCTGAGCGACGTGCAGGCTTCAACACCTGGCATTTATTTGGTGATGTCCGACTAGCTCGTGCAAGTGCCCGTCGTGACACCGCCGTACGAACCCGCGACGATCGAGTACGACCGTCCTCCGAAGCAGGACGACAGCTCGACCTCGCCGTAGCTGGCCAGCTGTGCATTCAGCCGATCAACGCGGGCCTCCCAGAACGGGGCGAAGATCGAGTCTGGGTTCGCCTCCAGCAGGGACTCGTAGTTCAGGATCGTGAGCCGAGTCCAGTAGGTCGAGGTCCGGGTCACCGCACCGGTGAACTGAACCACGAACACACCGAACAGGCCCTGAGGCTGCTGAGCGAGATCGCTCATCACCGGAGCGGCCGGAAGCTGCACGGCCGGAGCAGCATTCGCGGCGATCGGAGCGAGAGTGGCGGCGCCGGCGACGGCAACGGCCGCAGCCCCGACCTTGAACTTCGTAGCGATGGCGTTCATTCGTGTCCCCCCATAAAGGTTCGAGAGCCCTTGTTTGTTGCTCGAAGCATCCCAGATGCCATAGGGCGTGTCAACCGGAACGCCAACCCTCCTGAACGGCCCACGCAATCCCCTACGGGACCCCGACCTGCATCGGAATGCCCTCAGCAAACTATCGCTTTCAAGATCGTATATCGGTGTCGCAAACCTGGCGGCGGCGCGGATCTTTGTTTGCGCTGCGCTACCTCACGTTTGATTGATCAATTAACCGTCGCGTAACCACTTCGGTGCGGGGGCCGGATCGCCAGCGGGGCGATTGAGCAACGTCACAGATATTCCCGTCAGGGTTGTGGCGCGAGAATCTGACGAAATCGGCGGGCCGAAGCGGCGTATGGGATCGTCGCCCGCAGAAGTTAAGGGCTTAGTAAGACCCACCCGTGACCCTGCTCGACTGCGCCGTTAGCATCAGGTCCATGACCAGCGTGACGGATTCTGCTTCGACGCCAGCCGCCTCCCACGACATCGACATCCACACCACCGCCGGAAAGCTGGCCGATCTGCGCAAACGCGCGAAAGAAGCCCAGCACCCGGTCGGCGAGGCCGCCGTGGAAAAGGTGCACGCCAAAGGCAAGCTGACCGCGCGCGAACGCATTCTGGCGCTGCTGGACGAGGGCTCCTTCGTCGAGCTCGACGCGCTGGCCAAGCACCGCTCCAAGAACTTCGGTCTGGAGAACAACCGCCCCACCGGTGACGGTGTGGTCACCGGCTACGGCACCATCGACGGCCGCGACGTCTGCGTGTTCAGCCAGGACGCCACCGTGTTCGGCGGCAGCCTCGGCGAGGTCTACGGCGAGAAGATCGTCAAGGTCCAGGAACTGGCCATCAAGACCGGCCGCCCTCTGATCGGCATCAACGACGGCGCCGGCGCCCGCATCCAGGAAGGCGTGGTCTCCCTCGGCCTCTACAGCCGCATCTTCCACAACAACATCAAGGCCTCCGGCGTCATCCCGCAGATCTCGCTGATCATGGGTGCCGCCGCCGGCGGGCACGTCTACTCCCCCGCGCTGACCGACTTCGTCATCATGGTCGACCAGACCAGCCAGATGTTCATCACCGGACCCGACGTCATCAAGACCGTCACCGGTGAAGACGTCACCATGGAACAGCTCGGCGGCGCCCAGACCCACATGGCCAAGTCCGGCACCGTGCACTACGTCGCCTCGGGCGAGCAGGACGCCCTGGACTACGTCCGCGACCTGCTGTCCTACCTGCCGCCGAACAACTACGCCGAGCCGCCGCGCTATCCGGCCCCGCACGCCGACGCGGCCATCGAAGACAGCCTCACCGACGAAGACCTCGAACTCGACACGCTGATCCCGGACTCCCCGAACCAGCCCTACGACATGCACGAGGTCATCACCCGCATCCTCGACGACGACGAATTCCTCGAAGTCCAAGCGGGTTACGCCGGCAACATCATCGTCGGCTTCGGCCGCGTCGACGGCCGCCCGGTCGGCATCGTGGCCAACCAGCCCACCAACTTCGCCGGCTGCCTCGACATCAACGCCTCGGAGAAGGCCGCCCGGTTCATCCGGACCTGCGACTGCTTCAACATCCCGATCGTGCTGCTCGTCGACGTGCCCGGCTTCCTGCCCGGCACCGACCAGGAATACAACGGCATCATCCGCCGCGGCGCCAAACTGCTCTACGCCTACGGCGAGGCCACCGTCGCCAAGGTCACCGTCATCACCCGCAAGTCCTACGGCGGCGCCTACTGCGTGATGGGCTCCAAGGACATGGGCGCCGACGTCGTCGTCGCCTGGCCCACCGCCCAGATCGCCGTGATGGGCGCCTCCGGCGCCGTCGGGTTCGTCTACCGCCAGCAGATCAAGGAAGCCGCCGCCAACGGCGAAGACGTTGACGCGCTGCGCCTGCAGCTGCAGCAGGAGTACGAGGACACCCTCGTCAACCCCTACATCGCCGCCGAACGCGGATACGTCGACGCGGTCATCCCGCCGTCGCACACCCGCGGCTACGTCGCCACCGCGCTGAAGCTGCTGGAGCGCAAGGTCGTTCAGACCCCGCCGAAGAAGCACGGCAACATTCCCCTGTGATCTGACCTAACGAGAAAGGCTCTCCGTCATGAACCATGACGCCGACATCGTCGAGGTCTCCGATCCACGGGACATGACCATCGACGACCCGCCCGCCCCCACCCCGCACTTCCAGGTACTCAAGGGCGAACCCACCCTCGAAGAACTCGCCGCACTCGTCACCGTGCTGGCCGGCGCCGGCGGCGGCGCACCCGCCGACCCCGGACCCCAGGAACTCAACCTCTGGGGCCACCCGGTCGACAAACTGCGCTACGACGTCACCAGCTGGCAACGCACCACCCTGTGGGAACGCACCCACATGCGGCACTGACCTCGCCGATGACGCGTTTCGTCCTCGGCTCGGCGTCGCAGGGCCGGCTCAAGGTGCTCAGACAGGCCGGCATCGACCCTGTCGTGGTCGTCTCCGACGTCGACGAGGACGCGCTGATCGGTTCACTCGACCCGGAAACACCACCGGAAGCCGTGGTCGCGAAACTGGCCAATGCCAAGGCGCTCAGTGTCGCCGCGGCACTCCCCCAAGAGCTGTTGGCCGATTGCGTTGTGCTGGGCTGTGATTCGATGCTGCACCTGGATGGCCGACTCACGGGTAAGCCCGGCTCGGCGGATGCGGCACGAAGGCAATGGGAGTCGATGGCCGGTACCGTCGGGCATCTGCTCACCGGACACGCGCTGCTACGGCTGACCGACGGCGTGATCACCCACACCGAGGGCGATACCGGCAGCACCGCCATTCATTTCGGATCGCCGAGCGCAGCCGACCTCGACCGCTACGTGGACACTGGTGAACCGATCCACGTCGCGGGGGCGTTCACCCTGGACGGCCTCGGCGGCTGGTTTATCGATCGGATCGACGGCGACCCGTCGAACGTGATCGGGGTCAGTCTGCCCGTGATCCGACAGCTGCTCGGCCGCGCGGAGCTGTCGGTCACCGACTTCTGGACGCGCTGACTAGCAGCCCGGGTAACGCCGTTTGAGCGCGAACGTCACGCGCTGAGGCTTCGCACCGACCTTCACCGTCGAGTCGGCGCGCGGCGACTGACCGCACACGACCCAGTTGGTGTAGTTGTAGACCACCTGGTTGTTGACCGAGTCATAGATGTTGAACCGCACGTTGTCTTCTCCGGCGGCTCCGATGACGCTGTTCACGGCGCGCTCCAGGACCTCGCCACGCAGCGCCGGCATCGTCCACGTCGACGACTGAGCACCGGCGATCGGCGCAGCCGCGATTCCCGCGGCCACTATTCCGACAGATGCCGCCAATGCCGCGATGTTCCGCCCTTGCCTCGTGAAACCCTTGCGCTCCATGGCAAGAACCCTAGCGTTGGCTGTGGGTTCACTGCCAACGCTTCGATAACGATTTGCTAAAGGCGACCCGCGCCTAGGCCCCGCAGTGCTCCGCGCCGGGTCGCTCGACCAGCAGCGTCACCGACTTCGTCTTCTGCGTCAGCTTGCTGCCCGCCTTCGGCGATTCCCCGCAGACGACCCAGTTCTCCAGGTTGTAGACCGGGGCGTGGTTCGGTGCGACGACCTTGAACGTCAACGGCATCTGCTCGACGTCGGCCTCGACTTCCTGCTCGGCCGAGAACAGGAGCTTGTCCTTCAGGTCCGGCATCACCCACATCGCGTCGGGTTCCTTGTACTGGATCAGGCCGTCGTCCGCATGCGCGCCCGCAGGGCCGGCCGCACCGATCGCGCCAACGAACAACGCACCCGCCGCGATAGTTGCTGAGACAAATTTCTTCTGCACTGCACACCCCTTGAGTAGGTATCAGCCAGCCCGATGGAGGCCGACTCCCCAGTGAATGCTCGATAGGGCCGGACACGAAGCGTCGTCGCTCCGCCATGCGCTGCTGTCCAGGCAACTCTAAGCGAGCCCGCCCCGTGGTGCCGCCGTCCCCAGCAAACTGACAGGAATCCTCAAGCGCCCCTGCAGCCAGCCCGGCCCACACACCGGTCGACCCAAAAGAAAAACGGGCGGTGATCTGAACCACGTTTCAGTTGCGAGCGCGCATGTACGTGGGTAAATAGCGAAGAAGTGACGGGCATGATCATTCGTCCGGTGGGGGGCACCGCATGGTTACACGCTTCGATCAATGGCGGGAATCGTCTGCGCGTCGGCGTCGACGTGCAGAACGAGCAAATATCAGGCTGGACGTCCAAGGGTTGCGCATGGTCGCGGTCCTTGCGGTGCTGGCCCATCATCTGACCGGCTGGCCGCAGGGCGGCTTCGTCGGCATCGACATCTTCTTCGTGATTGCCGGCTACTTCGCTACTGAGAGTTTGCTGACGACCGCCGCGGACACGGGCAGGCCGGAGCTCCGCAACTTCTACCTCGGGCGGCTGCGCCGCATCGTGCCCGCCGCGACCGTCGTCCTGATCCTGACGATCGCCGCGTCGGCCCTTGCCTTTTCGGCATCGCGGGCCCGGGACGTCGGCATCGACGCGCTGTACGCGTTCTTCTTCGTGGCGAACTGGCACTTCGCGGCCGACGGCGTCGATCCCGTCACCACCACCGACACCGCGTCCCCGTTGCTGCACTATTGGCCGCTGGCGGTCGAGGAGCAGGTCTTCATCGCGTGGCCGCTGCTGATCCTGGCCGTCACCGCGATCGCCGTGCGCAAAGCGTGCAGCGACGAACGGTGGCGCGCCCACCTCGGCGCCGCGGTCGGCGGCGTCGCCGTCGCGTCCCTGGCCTGGGCGGCCTACCAGACCATGACCTCGCCGACCGTAGCGTTCCTCAGCACCTTCACCCGCGTCTGGGAACTCGGCGTCGGCGCACTACTGGCGGTGGCCGCCGGCAGCCTTGCGCGTCTCCCCGATCCGCTGCGCCCGATCCTGTCGTGGCTCGGCCTGGCGCTCATCGGCGCCGCGTTCGTCCTGATCGACGGCACGTCCGGATTCCCGGCACCGTGGGCGCTGCTGCCGGTCGCCGGCGCGGCCCTGGTGATCGGCGCGGGCATCGGGCGTGAACCCAACCTGCAGGGCTTCCTGCGCAATCGCGCCAGCACCTACCTCGGCGACCTCTCCTACTCGCTGTACCTGGTGCACTGGCCGGTGATCGTGCTACTGGCGACCGTGATGGACCGCGACGCGTACTACTACGCCAGCGCGGTCACGCTGACCCTCGGGCTCGCCGTCGCGCTGCACCACTTCGTCGAGAACCCGATGCGCTACGCCGACCGGGGCGCCCTGCGGCAGGCCCGCGAGGACCGCAGGCACGGCCTGCACCACACCAGCCCGGCCACCAAGCTCGCCGGGGTGGGCGCGCTGATCCTGATCACCCTCAGCGTCATCAGTTACGCGATGAGCCCCGAGGCGATCGACGCACCCGCACCGGTGGCACCCGCGGTCCCCGCCCCCTGATCTGGACACGATTGAGGCCAGATCCGAGCCGGCCCGCCCGGTAGGCTCTGTGACGTGCCACTACCTGCCGATCCCAGCCCTGCCCTGCAGTCCTACGCCCACCCCGAGCGACTGGTCACCGCCGACTGGCTGTCCGGCAATCTCGGCAGGCCCGGCCTGGCCATCGTCGAGTCCGACGAGGACGTACTGCTCTACGACACCGGCCACATCCCCGGCGCCGTCAAGATCGACTGGCACACCGACCTCAACGACCCGAACGTGCGTGACTACATCACCGGCGAGCAATTCGCCGACCTGATGAACCGCAAGGGCATCTCCCGCGACGACACCGTGGTGATCTACGGCGACAAGAGCAACTGGTGGGCCGCCTACGCGCTGTGGGTCTTCACCCTGTTCGGCCACCCCGATGTGCGACTGCTCGACGGCGGCCGCAACCTGTGGATCTCCGACGGCCGCGACACCACCCTGGACGTGCCGAACAAGCAGACCACCGGCTACCCCGTCGTCGAGCGCAACGACGCTCCGATCCGCGCGTTCAAGGACGACGTGCTCGCCATTCTCGGCAAGCAGCCGCTGATCGACGTGCGCTCCCCGCAGGAGTACACCGGCGAGCGCACCCACATGCCGGACTACCCCGAAGAGGGAGCGCTGCGCGGCGGCCACATCCCGACCGCGGTGTCCATCCCGTGGGCGAAGGCCGCGCTGGACAACGGAAAGTTCCGCAGCAGAGCCGAACTCGACGAGCTCTACGGCTTCCTGACCCCCGACGACGAGACGGTGGTGTACTGCCGCATCGGTGAGCGCTCCAGCCACACCTGGTTCGTGCTGACCCACCTGCTCGGCCTGCCCGGCGTGCGCAACTACGACGGCTCCTGGACTGAGTGGGGCAACGCGGTGCGGGTCCCGGTGGCCGTCGGGGAACAGCCGGGCGAAGCGCCGGGCGCCAAATGACCATGCCGGCCGCGCTGGCCGAGGTGGTGTCGGACTTCAAAGACGTTGAGGGACAAGACAAACTGGCCCTGCTGCTGGAGTTCGCCGACGAGCTACCCCCGCTGCCCGCCGAACTCGAAGAGGCGGCGATGGAACCGGTGCCGGAATGCCAGTCGCCGCTGTTCCTGCACGTCGACGCCGGCGACCGCGACCACGTCCGGCTGTACTTCAGCGCCCCCGCCGAGGCGCCGACCACCCGCGGCTTCGCCGCGATCCTGGCCACCGGGCTCGACGGGCAGTCCGCCGGCGATATCCTCGCCGTCCCCGACGACTTCTACACCGACCTCGGCCTGGCCAAGCTGATCAGCCCGCTACGGCTGCGCGGCATGTCGGCGATGCTGACCCGGATCAAGAACCGCCTCAAGTAACACCGGCGGCCATCCGCGGCGATAAGACAGTGACCGCGAACGACCATGCGCATCCCCGGTGGGGATGCCCAGAAGGGGAGACGGATGACGACCACGGGATGGGATCGGGCGCGCAAGATCGCCGCATGGAGCGCGGTACTGGCCGCACCGACGGCGCTGCTGGTGCTCTCGGCCGGGACCGCGTCGGCAGACCGGATCAGCCCCAACCGGACCGTCAACAGCGGCCAGGGCACCGTGTCCAAGGACGCGACGTTCGGCGAGGTGCGTGGCGCCGATGACGCGCTGCACGCCCAGGGCGAGATCCGCGACTCGATGATCGCTGTCCCCGGACGCATCGACGGCACCCGCGCCCGCGGCTTCCGGCCCAGCTGGTCCGGCGGACCCGCCATGGGTCGCTGGTGAGCTGACCCGGCTCCCCTCTCAGCCCGCCTCTTGGCGGACATGGCTGCGGGCATGCGCGATCGCGTCGTCGAGCGAATCGAGTAAGTGGTTCTCGTGGCGCAGCGCGTCGATGACCCCGACGTTGTCCAGCAGCGCCCGATGTTCGGGCTGCACGCCCTTGATGATCACGGTGATGCCCCGGGACTCGAGATCCTCGACGATCTCGGCCAGCGTGTTGGCGCCGGTGGCATCGAGCATGCCCAGCTGGGACATCCGGATGATCACCACCGCCACATCGCGGTGATGCTCGTCGACGATCGCCGATGAGATGCGTTCGGCGGCTCCGAAGAACATCGCGCCGTCGAGCCGCAGCAGCACGATGCGGTCGTCGCCCGGGCACGGCGGGCCCGGAAGCTCCTCGCGGGTGACGCTGCTGCGCCGGGCCAGCGCCCGCAACGCGAACACCGCGGCGACGATGACACCGATCTCGACCGCCTCGATCAGATCGAACACGATCGTGATCGACGCCGTGACCACGAACGTCACCGCGTCCGAGCGCGTCGACGTCACGATCCGCATCACCGTGCGCGCCGAAACCATCCGCACCGACGTCACCATCAGCACCGCCGCCAGCGACGCCAGCGGGATCGCCGCGACCGGCCCACTGGCCAGATAGACCACCCCGAGCAGCACCAGCGAGTGCACGATCGCCGACAGCCGGGTGCGGGCACCGGAACGCACGTTGACCGCGGTGCGCGCGATCGCCCCGGTGGCCGGCATGCCGCCGAACAGCCCGGAGGCCACCGACGCCAGCCCCTGCCCGACCAATTCCCGGTTCGGGTCGTAGCTGCCGGTGCGCGACATCGTCGCCGCGACCCGCGCGGACAACAGCGATTCGATCGCCGCCAGCGCCGCGATCGCCAACGCCGCACCAGAGAGCGCCCGCAACGCGGCCAGATCCGTATGCGGCAGCACCGGCGCGGGCAGATGCGCGGGCAACTCCCCGATGCGCGCGACCGTCAGCGAGAACGCGATCGCCACCCCGGTCGCGGCCACGACCGCGACCAGCGACGCCGGGATCGCGCGGTGCAGCCGCGGCAGCCCGACCATCAGGACCACCACCAGCGCCACGATCGCCAGCGCCGGCGCGGCCGCCGACCACTCGATCGCGCGCAGCGACTGCCACGCCGCGGCCAGCGGCCGCTCCCCCTGCGGTGTCGACTGGCCGAGGGCGGCCGGGATCTGCTGCAGGAAGATGATCGCGGCGATCCCGAGGGTGAAGCCCTCGATCACCGGCCACGGGATGAACGTCACCGCCCGGCCCAGACCCGCGACGCCGGCCGCCAGCACGATCAGCCCGGCCAGCACCGTCACCAACGCCAGGCTCGGCAGTCCGTACTGCGCGACGATCGGCGCCAGCACCACCGCCATCGCACCCGTCGGACCGGACACCTGGACGTGCGACCCACCGAAGACCGCGGCGACCAGACCGGCCACCACCGCGGTGATCAACCCGGCGGCCGCGCCGGTTCCCGAGCTGATCCCGAACGCCAACGCCAGCGGCAGCGCCACCACCCCGACCGTCACCCCGGCCAGCACGTCGCGGCGCCAGCTGCGCGGCACCTCGGCGTAGTCGGCGCGCCGGGGCATCAACGATGCGATGTTCACGATCCGGCCACCGGCGGTAGCGACGACAGCGCGTCGATCTGCTCTCTGTTGGCGGCCAGCGTGTCGGCCAGGAACGCCCGCGCGATCACCAGCAACTCGGAGATCTTCGGATGGGCGAGTTGGTAATACACCGCGTTGCCGACCCGCTGGGCCTCGACGACCCGGTGCCGCTTGAGGACGGCCAGATGCTGCGACAGCAGCGTCGCCTCCAGCCCGGTCTGCTCCAAGATGTCGCTGACCGGGGCCGGGCCGTCGGCGACCGACAGGATCTCCAGCACCCTGATCCGGGCCGGATGCGCCAGCGCCTTGAAGAGGTTGGCCTTGATCTCGTACAGCGGCCGCTCACCGCCCGCGAGGAATCCCTGCATACTCACGCACTCACACTTGATGGATTGAACAAACTCTCAATCCAGCGTACGCGCGCGACGGCACCTTTTATTACCGGCGGGTAGGGGACCGCCTCGCGGGGAGTCGAATTGGGTTCCTTAAACTGCCCGAGATATCTTCTTTTACGAATCTCTTAAAGAACATGCCAACAGGAGGCGCAGTGGCCAGTCACGCCAGCTCGAAGATCTCCAAGGTGCTCGTCGCCAACCGTGGAGAAATCGCCGTCCGAGTGATCCGCGCTGCCAAGGACGCCGGGCTTACGAGCGTGGCGGTGTACGCCGAGCCCGACGCCGACGCACCTCACGTCCGTCTCGCCGACGAGGCGTTCGCCCTCGGCGGCCAGACGTCCGCCGAGTCGTACCTGGTGTTCGAGAAGCTGCTCGACGCCGCGGCGAAATCCGGCGCCAACGCGATCCACCCCGGCTACGGCTTCCTGAGCGAGAACGCCGACTTCGCCCAGGCCGTCCTCGACGCCGGGCTGATCTGGATCGGCCCCAGCCCGCAGTCGATCCGCGACCTCGGCGACAAGGTCACCGCGCGCCACATCGCCGCCCGGGCCAACGCACCGCTGGTGCCCGGCACCCCGGATCCGGTCAAGGACGCCGACGAGATCCTGGCCTTCGCCAAGGAGCACGGCCTGCCCATCGCGATCAAGGCCGCGTTCGGCGGCGGCGGCCGCGGCATGAAGGTCGCCCGCACCCTCGAAGAGATCCCCGAGCTGTTCGACTCGGCCACCCGCGAGGCCATCGCGGCCTTCGGGCGCGGCGAGTGCTTCGTCGAGCGCTACCTCGATAAGCCGCGCCACGTCGAGGCCCAGGTCATCGCCGACACGCACGGCAACGTCGTCGTCGCCGGCACCCGCGACTGCTCGCTGCAGCGCCGCTTCCAGAAGCTCGTCGAAGAAGCCCCCGCCCCGTTCCTGACCGACGCGCAGCGCAAGGAGATCCACGAGTCCGCCAAGCGAATCTGCAAGGAGGCCGGCTACTACGGCGCCGGCACCGTCGAGTACCTGGTCGGCCAGGACGGCCTGATCAGCTTCCTCGAGGTCAACACCCGCCTGCAGGTCGAGCACCCCGTCACCGAGGAGACCTCCGGGATCGACCTCGTGCTGCAGCAGTTCAAGATCGCCAACGGCGAACCGCTGGACATCACCGAGGATCCGACCCCGCGCGGTCACTCGTTCGAGTTCCGCATCAACGGTGAGGACGCCGGCCGCGGCTTCCTGCCCGCCCCCGGCCCGGTGACCAAGTTCGTCGCACCGACCGGCCCGGGCGTGCGCATGGACTCCGGCGTGGAGAGCGGCTCGGTCATCGGCGGCCAGTTCGACTCGATGCTGGCCAAGCTGATCGTCACGGGTGCCACCCGCGACGAGGCGCTGGCCCGCTCGCGGCGCGCGCTGGAGGAGTTCACCGTTGAGGGCCTGGCCACCGTCATCCCGTTCCACCGTGCGGTGGTGTCCGACCCCGCCTTCATCGGCGACGGCACCAAGTTCGACGTCCATACCCGCTGGATCGAGACCGAGTGGGACAACACCGTCGAGCCGTTCACCGGCGGTGACCCGATCGACGAGGAAGACACCATCCCCCGCCAGACCGTCGTGGTCGAGGTCGGCGGCCGTCGCCTCGAGGTCTCGCTGCCCGGCGATCTCGCCATCGGCAACGGCGGTGGCGGCGCCGCGCACGGCGCGCTGCGCAAGAAGCCCAAGCCGCGCAAGCGTGGTGGCGGCGGCGGGGCGGCCGCGTCCGGCGACGCCGTGACCGCACCGATGCAGGGCACCGTCGTCAAGGTCGCGGTCGAAGAAGGCCAGACCGTGTCGGCCGGCGACCTGGTGGTGGTGCTCGAAGCCATGAAGATGGAGAACCCGGTCACCGCCCACAAGGACGGCGTGGTCACCGGCCTGGCCGTCGAGGCCGGCGCGGCGATCACCCAGGGCACCGTGATCGCGGAGCTCAAAGACGCCGAATAGGCACAGCTCGAACGAACGGGGCGCCACCGCGTTGTGGCGCCCCGTTCGTCATTCGTGGGGAGGCTGAATCCGTGGAGCCCGTCGAGATCAATGCCGGCGCGTGGTACCTGCGGGCGCTGCGTGCCGACGACCGCGTCGACGACCGGCCCGCGCTCGCCGATCTCGGTGAGCATCGCGCCGACCACGTCGATCGCCGTGCCGCGCAATGGGATTCCGACGAGGTCTATTCGTGGGCGGTGTGTGAGCCGACGACCGGCGAACTGCTGGCCGAGGTCACGCTGACCCCGGCCACCGGCGAGGTCGCGACGCGCACCCGGCCCGGCCACGAGGACGCCGCGTATACCGGCGCCGAGGCGGTGCGGCGGTTCGCCGCCGCGATCCTCGACCAGACGTGACGCGACCCGCCCCGGGCGGAGGTCGGGACTCCGACCGGGGCGGGCCGACGGCTGCGGAACAGGGATACGCCGCACCTTTCTCGACGGCGTCAGATCCCCCTGACCCAGGCAGCCGGGGCTAGAAGCCGTACCGGGATTCGGTGAGCATCTGGTAGTAGACGCGCGAATGCGTGTCCGGTGCCATGTTGCTCTCGTTGATCCCGGTGGCCGCGGCGGCGGTGCCGGCCATGCCGAGGGTCGCGCCGAAGATCGCGGCGGACAGCAGCGGGGTGGCGAAGAAGCGGCTTAAGCGGGTCATGTCGGGCCTCCGTGAGTCCTGGCCGGTGCCGGTGTGTTCCGGCGATGGGATAACTCTCGCGCACCGGCGCCGCCCCGTCTGTCGGGTGATCAGCCCCTGGACCGGTGGAATCTGCTGTCCCCTGATCGGAGGACAGTCAGCGGCTGTCGATGTCGCGTCCGGTACCCAGGTCCCCGCACTCGACGGCGACGACGTCGTAGCGGCCCCGCAGGAACGGTCCGGCGCCGTCGTCGCCGGCAAGGGTGTCGAGCAGCTGCGGCAGGTGGGCGCGGGCGATGACGACCGGGTGGCCGGGCCGTCCGCCGTAGCGCGCCCGGGCCAGCCCCGACGCCGAGTCGCGCGCGGCGTACAGCACGCGCCGCACGGCGGCGGCCCCGACGTCCGGGGTGTCCACCGTCGTCAGGACGACGAAGTCCGCACCCTCGGCAGCCCGGATGCCGGCCCGCACGGAGGCACTCAGGCCGTCGCGCCAGTCCTCGGCGACCACCGCGCGGGCCGGCGCGTGCACGTCGACGATCGCCGCGCCGAGCACCACCACGACCTCGTCGCACCCCCCGCCGTGCAGCGCGGCGACGCCGCGCCGCAGCCACTCCCCGTCCTCGGCGAGCACCTTCGGCATCCCGAACCGGGTCCCCGCACCCGCGGCCAGGACCACGCCGGTGGACGAAAGACGCTGTGCCATAGTTCTTTTCACCTCTCCACGCCGGGTGGGCGACGTCGCAGCCCGCAGCCAAGCTGAGCGTTTGTTAACAACCTCTCACAATCGTTGTCCAACATCGCCACCCCGGCGTAGGGTTCGGCACAGGGTTGAGCGCAACAGCCTTCTGGAAACGTCATCGACCCGCGGGACGCAGAAGCTCTCGCGCAGGCTTTGAGAATCTAGGGCCACCCTTGACGTGACACCGCAGCACGAATCTCGCACTCTCGATCGGAGTCACCGTGCCTCACGTCCCAGAACATCCCCCGGCCCCGCCGGAGCGCTTCGTGTGCCGAACCGCGCTCTTCGACACCGACTGGCCGCAGCCTGACACCGCCGTCGTCGCCGGCCGCGGTGAACTCGATGCCGCCAACGGCCATCTGTTCGTCGATTACGCGCTGCGCCACCCCGACAGAACCCGATGGCTCATCGTCGACTTCTCGGGTCTGTCGTTCTTCTCCACCGCCGGGTTCTCGGCGCTGCACACCCTCAACGTGCGCTGCGCGGGCGACGACATTCGCTGGGTGCTGGTCCCCGGCCGGGCCGTCACCCGGGTACTGCGGCTGTGCGATCCGGATGCGGCGCTACCGGTGAGCCCCGACGTGCCGAGCGCGCTGGTGGCCGTCCACGACGCGCCGCGTCAGTCATTCGAGCTGGTCACGGAGCCGCGTTAGCGACTTCGCGAGCAGCCGCGACACGTGCATCTGCGAGATGCCGACGCGTTCGGCGATCTGAGTCTGCGTCATCGACTCGAAGAAACGCAGCACGAGCACCGTCCGCTCCCGCTCCGGCAGGGCCGCCAGCAGCGGGCGCAGCGCCTCGCGGTTCTCGATCTGATCGAGCGTCAGGTCGACGTCGCCGAGGGTGTCGGCGATCGCGGGGGCTTCCTCGTTCCCGCTGCCGCCGCCGCTGTCGATCGACAGCGTGTTGTACGAGCTACCGGCGACCAGGCCTTCGATGACCTCGTCGCGGTCCATCTCCAGCTCGGCGGCCAGCTCGGTCGCGGTCGGGGCGCGGCCCAGGCGTTGGCTCAGTTCGGCCGTCGCGGCGCCGAGCCGAAGATGCAGTTCCTTGAGGCGTCGCGGCACCTTGACCGACCAGCTGTTGTCGCGGAAGTGCCTGCGGACCTCCCCCATGATCGTCGGCACCGCGAAGGACACGAAGTCCGACCCGGCGTTGACGTCGAAGCGGATGACGGCGTTGACAAGGCCGACGCGGGCCACCTGGACCAGGTCGTCGCGCGGCTCACCGCGGCCGTCGAAGCGGCGGGCGATGTGATCGGCGAGCGGCAGGCAGCGCTCGACGATGCGGTCGCGCTGACGCTGAAACTGTGCCGAGCCTTCCTCGAGTTGGGCCAACTCTCGGAACATGTCGGCAACGTCGGAGTATTCAGAGTTCGACCGCGGTGATGAACCCTTGGGCGACGGCCGGGTCACTGCAACGAACTCGCTCGCCTCGTCGTCATCGAGATGCCGAATACCTCGGCGTTGTCCACCTGCCCGTCATTGAACGTGGTGACCTCGTCGGTCAGCGAGCTCAGCACATGCCAGCTGAAGCTGCCCGGGGCCAGGATGTCGGTGCTGTCGCACGTCGTCGACGCGTGCACCACCAGCGCGTCGGGCTGCGGATCGACGACGACCAGCAGCGTCGAGTTCGGCACCGCCGAGCGGATCAGTCGCGTACACGCCTCGTCGACCGCCAGCCGGAGGTCGGCGACGGCGTCGAAATCGAGGTCCTCGAAGGTGCCGATCGCGGCGACCAGTGTGCGCAGCACCGCCAAATTCTCCAGCGCCGCCGCAACTCGGAGTTCTACCGATTGCGGGCTGAGACGCTGTCCATTGCTGTGGCTCGCAACATCGGCCATCTGACCTCCCGGAAACTTGCCAGCGAGATTACCCCAGGCTGAAGCGCCGTTATCCATGGGCGCTCCGGGCATTCACCAGCGCATCGGTTAGCGGCCATCCGGCACCGGGTATCCGGTGCGGATGGACCAGAATGCCAAACCCCTGCGCCGCATCCTGGTGATCGTCGGCACCGTACTGGCGGTGATCATCCTGATCGGAGTGGCCATCTATGCGGGCGCGTTTCTGATGCTGGCGCCGATGATGCAGTGATGCGGTTGAGTTCATGGTGGCGCTCCCATACCCGTCGGTCGGTGACAGCCAAACC
Organism: Mycolicibacterium parafortuitum; assembly: GCF_010725485.1. Taxonomy (NCBI): domain Bacteria; kingdom Bacillati; phylum Actinomycetota; class Actinomycetes; order Mycobacteriales; family Mycobacteriaceae; genus Mycobacterium; species Mycolicibacterium parafortuitum. Next base: position 5,994,623 of record NZ_AP022598.1, read on the forward strand.
ATGCGTGCGTTCGGCATGACAGCCACTTACCCCGGCGCGCTCGCCACTAATCCAGCAAAACCGTTGCTGCTGAATGACGTTCGTTGAGACACCGGTCACCCGTTTAGCCGCCGGAACGCCCGGGAAGCCTCGGAGTGACTCCAGAGGGGCGCGCACCGGCCCCGGTCACCCACGAACGAAAGGCACACCATGAGCGACAAGAACAGCGGACCCGAAGAGGGCATCAAGGGCGTCGTCGAGGACGTCAAGGGCAAGGCCAAGGAAACCATCGGCACCGTCGCCGGCCGTGACGACATGGTCCAAGAGGGCAAGGCCCAGCAGGACAAGGCCGACGCACAGCGCGAGGTCGCGCAGAAGGAAGCCGAAGCCGAGTCGGCGCGCGCCGGCGCCAAGGCCGCGGAGAAGCGCCAGGAAGCCAACCAGTAATCGTCGGCTCCGCGAAAGGGCCCGACCGGGTGACCGGCCGGGCCCTTTCGTTTGGGCGGTTGGCGCGGTTCAGCGCCGAAACTGCGCTCACGGTCGTGCCCGACGGCGTTTCCGCGGCCGTGGCCGCAATCTCGGCGGGTAACCGCGACGCGCGAACGCCTCTCGGACCCTGGACTTGATGAACTCCGCCGAGTGCTCCTTGACCACCTTGAGCACGATCCAGCCCTGCCGCTCGATGAACTCGCCGCGGCCGATGTCGTAGACATACGTTCCGCGATCCGCGCTGTGGTGCGCGCCCTCGTATTCCAGGCCGATCATCGGTTCGTCATAGCCGAGGTCCACATGCGCGGTGCGCCGGCCGTCGCTGACGACAATCTGCGTACTGACCGGGTCCAGCCACTCGTCGATCAACAACAACCGCAGCCAGGTCTCTCGGGGGGACTGCGCGCCGCCGTCCATCATGTTCAGCGCGGTGACCGCCCGGCGGATGTGACGCGCGGCGGGGTAACGCCGGGCCAGCGCCAGCACGTCCACGGACTTGAGGTCGACGGCGTTCGCGAGCGCATCCAGCCGGGCCACCGCCTGGTTGCGCGGGAGGTGCCGGGCCAGGTCGAGTGCCGTCCGCTCCGGCGTCGTCACCAACAGCCCGCCGATGTCGCAGATTTCGTCGTCGTCGATGCGCTCGTTGCGCACGACGATGCCGGGCGGAGGGCGGCCGTTGCGCCAGATGATCTCGATCGGCACCGATGTCGGGACCCAGCGCGCGCCGTGTAAGGCCGATGCCGCCGCGCCGGCGATGATGCCTCGGCCGCCGGTCCACATCGACGCCGCGAGAGCGAGATCGGGCACCGACATCTCCGCGTTGGCGGGTGCATAGATGTCGGGGAAAATCCGGCGGTAGTTCCATCGCAGCGCCGAGCGTGTCAGCGCACCGGCCGCCAACGCATCGCTGCCCACGAACACTCGTCGCATGCGGCGATGCTCGGTCCCGCCGCCGACACATTCGGCCGTTGCACGCCGAGATCGCCGTCAGGGCTGTGGATAACGCCGTCCCTACAACCCTGAGCGCAGTTTCGGCCTGTTCAGCTGTTGGGTCGTTGCCGCCAGGCGCCGGGATGCTCGGCATACCAGCGCTGTTCGAGTCGGCGGACCCGATGGTGCTCGACCATCAGCCACGCTCCCCCGACCAGGAATCCGGCGAGGGCGATACCGCCCAGCAGGATTCCGGACTCGTGGTGGGCGGTCGCGAACGCCGAGAGCATCGCGACGAAACTGACCATCGACAACCCGATCACCACCAGCGCGGGCATGATCTTGTTGTCTTTCATCGATTCCCCGGCGTGCGGACGCGTGGTGCGCACGTGGTCCACTGGATCGTTGGGACCCTTCATGGGTAACTCCTTAGAACTACCCCTTCAGTGTGCTACCGCCCGGGCAGCGACGGAAGACTCAAAACGGTGCACACCAGCGCCAGCGCCAACAGGGCGAGCGCGCTCGCCTGCCAGGCCCGCTCGGCGCGCGTCCGGAAGCCACGCACCAATGACCACAACGCGCCGGCGAGCATGATCGCCGGCGCGCCCAGCGCCAGCATCGCCTGCTCGGCGGCGCCGCAGCCGAGCGCCTGCGCAAGCGAACCGGTGCACGTGCTGTTCCACATATCGGCGACGAACAGGAAGACCAGCCCCGTCACCACCACACCGAGCCCGGTGCGGATCGCGTCGCGGACCCCGGGCTGGGCGAGCACGGCACCGCGCCGCAGTCCGCGGGTGTGCTGCGAAAGGTCGGCCATCTCGGTCTCCGTTCTGGGTTTGCGGGGAGTTCCCGTGGCCCGATCGTGATAAACCTGTGATGTCGTTATCGCCGTTTACGATGCGGCCGTGACAACGCTGAGGTGGCGGCTCTATGCGGCCCTGTCGATCGCCGCGGCCGCCACCAGCTGGCTGGCCGGCGGCGGGTGGCTGCTTACGGTGCTCTGCGGGTTGCTGGCCCCGATGGTCGTGATCGCCGGCCCGAAGTTCGTCACGGCGGTCGTCACCGGGGCGGCCACCCCGGGGGAACGTGAACGGCCCGAGAACTCGGCAATGTCGGGGACCGAGTTCGAGGACTACGTCGCGCGGATCGCCCGGACGTGTGGGGTGCCGGTGATCATGACGTCGCTGTCCGGCGACTGGGGTGTCGACCTGATCGTCGGCCACCGCCCCAATCGGCTGGCCGTGCAGTGCAAGAGGCTGTCCCGTCCGGTCGGCGCGGGCGCGGTGCAGGAAGTCGTGGCCGGCGCCCCGATGCAGGACTGCACGCAGACGATGGTCGTCACCAACCACGAGTTCACGCCGGCGGCGCGCAAGCTCGCCGAGCGGCACGGCTGCGTGCTGGTGAGCGGCGCGGAACTGCCGCGGTTGGCGTCGACGATCCGCCGGCTCACCCAGCCGTCGACGTGAGCACGGCGCGCACCGCGGCGAGTGCACGGTCGATCTCGTCGTCGCTGACCGTCAGCGCGGGACGGAACCGCACGCTGTCGGTGCCGCAGCCGAGCATGATCACGCCGCGGTCCCACAGCCGCGCCAGCAGTTCGTCGCGCTGACCCGCCGTCGGCATGCTGAACGCGCACATCAGGCCGCGGCCGCGGACGTCGCGCACCAACTCGGGGAATTCGGCGGCCAGCGCGTCGAGTCCGTCGAGCAGATGCCGTCCGCGCGCGGCGGCGTTGTCGAGGAGTCCGTCGGCCTCGATGACCTCGAGGATGCGGCGGGCGCGGACCATGTCGGTCAGGTTGCCGCCCCAGGTGGAGTTGATCCGCGAACTGACGTGGAAGACGTTGTCGTCGATCTCGTCGACGCGGCCGCCGGCCATCACCCCGCACACCTGGGTCTTCTTGCCGAACGCGACCACATCGGGCCGGACCCCCAATTGCTGGTAGGCCCACGGGGTTCCGGTGATCCCGCAGCCGGTCTGGACCTCGTCGAAGATCAGCAGCGCGTCGAACTCGTCGCACAGTTCCCGCATCGCGGCGAAGAACTCGGGCCGCATGTGCCGGTCCCCGCCCTCGCCCTGGATCGGTTCGGCGATGAAGCACGCGATGTCGTGGGGGTCGGCTTCGAACGCCGCACGCGCCTGGCGCAGCGAATCCGCTTCCAGCTCTTGGATATCGGCGCCGGCACGCAGGTACGGCGCGTCGATGCGCGGCCAGTCGAACTTCGGGAACCGGGCGACCTTGTTCGGGTCGGTGTTGGTCAGCGACATCGTGTATCCGCTGCGGCCGTGGAACGCGCCCTTGAGGTGCAGCACCTTGGTGCCCAGCCGCGGGTCGCGCCCGTTGGCCTCGTTGAACCGGCTCTTCCAGTCGAAGGCGACCTTGAGGGCGTTCTCGACCGCCAGCGCGCCGCCGTCGACGAAGAACAGGTGCGGTAGCGCCGGATCGCCGAGGACGCGGGCGAAGGTCGCGACAAAGCGGGCCATCGGGACCGTGTAGACGTCGGAGTTGCTGGGCTTGTTCAGCGCGGCCGCGGCCAGTTCGGCACGGAACGCTTCGTCGTCGGCCAACGCGGGATGGTTCATGCCGAGCGCGGAGGACGCGAAGAACGTGAACATGTCCAGGTAGGCGCGGCCGGTGCGGGCGTCGACGAGGTACGCGCCGCGGGACCGCTCCAGGTCGAGGACAAGATCAAGACCGTCGGCCAGGATGCTGCGCGCCAGCACGGTGCGCACGTCGGCGGGTGTCAACGCGGTGGCCGAGACACGACTGAACGGAATAGTGGCGGTCATGCGACGATCCTAACGGATTATTTATGGTCTAACCCGAGTGGAGCAGTATTTTTGCCTATCCGGCGGGTGCCTGGCTGATCGGAGCGCCGACACAGTTCGTTTTGCGCGCCTACTATCGGACTTCTGAAGCCAGACCAACCCGGCAGTGATCCGATCTGGTCTAACGGTGGGGTGGTCGAGATGACGCGATGCAGGCGGGCGGGGCGGCCGTGATGGGGCTGCTGCGAACCTCCCTCCGAACGTCACTCCGAGCAGCGCAATTGGCAACCGGCGCTGCCCTTTTGGCCGGCGATGCCGCCGTCGGCACCGGCCGCACCATCGCGGGCGGGGCCGCCTCCATGGTCAGCGACGCCGCCGCGGGCGCGGCCTCGACCGTGCGCGCCGCCGCCGGCCTCGTCCAGGACGCCGCAGCCGTCGCCCCTGAGGCGGTGCAGGCGGCGGCGGCGATCACCGTCGAGGCCCTCGGTGGCCACCCGGCCAAGCGCTCGAGTCGGCTCAACTCGCACCACTGGATCGAGATCTGCGGCCTGTCCGGCCCCGACGCCGACGCGATCGCCGACGAGGTCCTCGCCGCGGTGCAGGCCGTCGAAGGCGTCAAGTCCGCCGAGATCAACCGGTCGGTCGCGCGCATCGTCGTCACCACCGAGCCGGACGGGCCGGCCGAGGATCTGCCCAAGGTGGTCGCCGCCGCGGAACGACGTGTCCGGACCGTGCCCTGCGGCGACCGGCACAGGCCTCTGACGCTGCCCGGCGACGACGTACTGCTGGCCGCACGCACGCTGGGCGCGCTCGCCGCCGCGGTCGGATTCGGTCTGTCGGTGTCCGGAAACGCGCTGCACGTACCCAAAGGCCCCGAACTGTTGTCGGTGGTGCCGACGATGGCCGCCAACGTTCCCCTGCTGCGCCGGCAGCTCGAACGCCGACTCGGCCGCGACAGCACAGATCTGCTGTTGAGTCTGCTCAATGCCGCGGCCTCGGCGTTGACCGCCTCGCCGACGTCGGCGGCCGCCGAAACCGCGACCCGCACCCTGCTCTGCGCCGAGGCCTGGGATGCCCGGCTGGCCTGGCGCCGCCACGAGCCGCGGCTGGCCACCCATCCCCCCGACGGCGGCCTCCCCGACCGCGGCACCCTGGAGTGGGATTACGGCCCGGCAGAACGCTATTCGGAGCGCATCGGGGAGGTGGGCCTGGCCGCGGCGGCGGTCATCGGTGCGCTGACCCGCAACCCCACGATCGCCGGCAGCGCCGCGCTGGTCACCGCGCCGAAGCCGTCTCGCGCGGTCCGTGAGGCCTTCGGCGCGGCGATGACCCGCGGCCTGACCGGCCGGCACGACGCCGTGGTCGTCCACCCGCGGGCGCTTCGGCACCTGGACCGACTCGACGCGATCGTCATCGACCCCCGGGTCCTTCACACCGGCGATCTGACGGTGAGCCGCATTGTCGGAGTAGAGAATTCGCGACGCACCAAGGCCTGGTCGGCGGTGCGCGCCGCACTGGGCGACGGCGGTCTGAGCGCCGGCTGGCACAAGCTCTCCACCATCCCCGGCGCGGGCAGGACGGGTAGGGCCTTGGTAAGCCCGGTCCGCGATCCTTTCGCCAGTGCCGTGGTGGCCGAGGCACGGCGCACCAGACCGCGGGTGGTCTCGGTCGCCGACGACGGCCTGCGCTCGCTGGCCCAGGGCTTCGATCGGCTTTACCCCGTGGACGGCTCGCTCGACGACGCTCTCGCCGCGGCGGTCGCCGGACTGAAGGCCGACGGAGCCACCGTCGCGCTGGTGACGACCGCGGACATGTCGGCGAACCAGGACACGGATCTGACCATCGGGTTGGAACGACCCGGATCCGCGCCGCCGTGGGGCGCCGACGTGTTCGTGCCCGACCTGCTGTCCATCTGGCGCATCCTGCATTCCCTGCCCGCCGCGCGTGCCGTCAGCGCCAAGGGTGTCCGGCTTTCGGTGTCCGCCACCGCACTCGGTGCGCTGATGCTGGTCCCCGGCGTTCCGGGCAGCGGCCCGGAATCGGTGAACGTCGGCGTGGTCGCGGCGCTGTGGTCGGGGTTCACCACGGGCACCAAGGTGTTCCGAGATCCGCCGCCGGAACCGGACGCGACGCACGATTGGCACGCCATGCCGGTCGCGGAGGTGCAGCGCCTGCTACCGCGCCCGCCGGACGAACTACCCTCCACCACAACCGGTTTGACCGATATCGCCGCGGTTCGCGCGCTCGGGCACGCGGGCACGTGGACGTGGCAGGTGGCGCGCGACTTCGTCGCCGAGATGCGGGCGAATCTGGCCGACCCGATCACCCCGCTGCTGGCCACCGGAGCGGTGGCCAGCGCGCTGCTCGGGTCACCGCTGGACGCCGTATTGGTCGGTGGCGTGTTGCTGGCCAACGCCGCGCTGTCGGCGGAGCAGCAGCTGCACGCCGAGCGGACTCTGCGGCGACTGATGGCCGTCGACGAGCCGCTCGCGCGACGCCGGATTTGTCCGTCCGGCCAGGGCGGACGCGAGGAGGTCCCCGCGAACCGACTGCGCCCCGGTGACGTCATCGAGGTCCACGCCGACGAGGTCGTGCCCGCCGATGCGCGGCTGATCGAGGCCGTCAACATCGAGGTCGACGAATCGACGCTGACCGGCGAGTCCCTGCCGGTGCCCAAGCAGGTCGAACCCACACCGGGCGCTCCGCTTGCCGAGCGGGCGTGCATGCTCTACGAGGGCACCACTCTGGTTGCCGGGACCGCGATCGCGGTGGTCACCACGGTCGGGCCGCGGACCGAGATGCGCCGTGCGCTGGCGATGGCCCCGGAGATGTCACGCGAGGTCGGGTTGCAGCGCCAGCTGAGCCGACTCACCAAGCGCGCTCTGCCGTTCAGCGTCGGCAGTGGCGCGTTGGTGGGACTGCTGAGCCTGGCCCGCGGCACACCGGTGCGGGAGGCGATCGCCAGTGCGGTGGCGTTGACCGTCGCTGCGGTGCCCGAAGGCTTGCCGCTGGTCGCCACGCTGGCCCAGTTGGCCGCCGCGCGTCGGCTCACCAGCGAGTCGGTGCTGGTGCGCAATGCGAACTCCATCGAAGCGCTGGCCCGCCTCGACGTGGTGTGCTTCGACAAGACCGGGACACTCAGCGAGAACAGATTGCGGATCAAGGCCGTCGCGCCGGTGGACGGATTCTCCGAGGAGCAGACCCTCGACGCGGCACTGAGCACGATCTTCGTCCAGCCCGGCCATCGCGCCCACCACGCCACCGACGACGCGATCCGCCGCGCCGTCCACCCGGACGAGGACGGCGCGGACACCACCGCGGTCGAGCGCGACGCATTCCTGCCGTTTCAGGCGGGTCGGCCGTTCGCGGCCGCGATCGTCGGCACCCGACTCACCATCAAGGGCGCACCCGAGGTGCTCGCGTCCGCGCTGACCCGGGCCAACGGGCCGGTGGTCGCCGCCATCGACGCGATGGCGGCCAAGGGGCTGCGGGTCATCGCCGTCGCCGAACGCGACCTCACTCCGAAGCAGGCCGCGGCCGCGGCCGCCGATGCCGCGGCCTTCGAAGAGCTGTGCCGGACCGACCTGACCCTCATCGGCCTGCTCGGGCTGGCCGACACCGCCCGCGAGAGCGCTCGCCACGTCCTCACCGAACTCGACCGCCGCGGTATCGGGGTCCGGCTGATCACCGGCGACCATCCGCTGACCGCGACGGTGATCGCCGGCGAGCTCGGCCTCGACGTCTCCGCCGAGCAGGTGATGACCGGCACCGAGTGGGAGAACCTGTCGGCGGAGGAACGCGCCGACGCGGTGGCCTCGCACATCGTCTACGCCCGGATGTCACCAGAGCACAAGATCGACGTCGTCCAGACCCTGGAGCGCATCGGGTTGGTGACAGCGATGGTGGGCGACGGCGCCAACGACGCGGCCGCGATCCGGGCGGCCAGCGTCGGCGTCGGGGTCGCCGCCCGGGGCAGCGACCCGGCCCGCACCGCCGCGGACGTGGTGTTGCTGGACGGGCGGATCGAGGCCTTGCTCGACGCCCTCGACGAAGGAAAACAGTTGTGGCGCCGCGTCCAGTCGGCGGTGTCGCTGCTGCTGGGCGGCAATACCGGAGAGATCGCGTTCGCCCTCATCACCAGCGTGCTCACCGGGCGGTCGGTCCTCAACGCCCGGCAGATGCTGTTGGTCAACATGCTCACCGATGCGTTGCCGGCCGCGGCGCTGGCCGTCAGCCCGCAGACCGACACCACCGGCGAGGTGGATCTCGACGAGGCCGCCATGTGGCGGGCGATCGGTGTCCGCGGCGCCGCCACCACGGCGGGCGCCAGTGCGGCCTGGGTCATGGCGAGCGTGACCGGCACCCGACAGCGCGCGTCGACCGTCGCGCTCATCGGATTGGTGTCGACACAACTGGCCCAGACCCTGGTCGACTCCCGCAGCCCGCTGATCGTCGTCACCGCCGTCGGATCATTCGCCACGTTGGCCGGGATCATCAGCGTCCCCGGCGTCAGCCAGGTCTTCGGCTGCACCCCGGTGGGTCCCGTCGGATGGGGTCAGGCGTTCGCGGCCACGGCCGGGGCGACGCTGCTGGCGAAAGCGGCTCCGGAACTGCTCAGCCGCGCCACCGACACGGTGCGGCAACGCCTCGCCGAGTTCGGCGACTCAGCCGTCGAGGACGACGCAGTTTCAGTCGTCGAGGACGACGCAGTTTCAATCGTCGAGGACGACGCAGTTTCAATCGTCGAGGACGACGAAGCCGGCCTGGACGAGGACGGCATAAACGGAACGGATCGGCGGGGTCAGCAGCCAGACCCCGGCCGAGATTAACGCCTCAGGACCGGAGCTGCGAGAAACGTCGGACACACCCGAAAGGTAGCGCCGGAAGTGGGACAATCCGAAGACCTTCAGTTGAACGGGGTGCGAAATGTTCGATAAGGCACGATCTTTTGCCGCGTCCCATCGGGACGCCTCGGACGCGGTCAAACAGGCGCAGAGATTCGCGGTCCGGCTCCCGGTGGTGGGGCGAATCGCGGTTCCGCCACCGGACCAGCTCGCGTTCTACGGCGTGCTCGGCGGACTGGCCGTGCTCGGCGCGATCGAGTGGCCCGTCGCCGCGGCCATCGGCGTCGGGCAGGCGGTGGTTTCGCGCCACTTCGGTGAGAAGCCCGCCGTCGAGGAGCAACGGCCGGCTGTCGAGACGACCCCGGCGAAGGCCGCGGTCAGCCGGGCCCCGGCGAAGAAGGCCGCCGCGAAGAAGGCGCCGGCCAAGAAAGCTCCCGCCAAGAAATCGGCGGCCAAGAAGGCGCCGGCCAAAAAAGCATCGAGCTGACGGGTCCGCGAACTTTCCGGCCTAGCGCTGTGGCGCAGTAATTAGTCCGGTATGTGGCGTCTGTCGCCGTAAAATTTCTGTAGGATGATCGTGCTGCGCGTCTTGACGTTCGCGGCGGTGCGGATCTTCTGGAGCAGGTGTTCCAGCGCCCGCGCCGACTCGACGTGGACGAGCAGCATGTAGTTGTCCTCGCCTGCCACCGAATAGCACGCCTCGATTTCGGGGATCTGTTCCAGCCGCGCGGGGGCATCATCGGGTTGAGAGGGGTCGAGAGGGGTGATCGCGACGAACGCGGACAGCATGCTGCCGACGGCTTCGGGGTCGATACGCGCCGTGTATCCCCGGACCACTCCCCGCGATTCCAGCCGCCGCACCCGCGTCTGCACCGCCGACACCGACAGCCCGGCCGTCGCCGCCAGGTGCGCCAGCGTGGCGCGACCGTCGGCGACGAGTTCACGCGCCAGCACGCGGTCGATCTCGTCGAGCGGCACGTGCCCGCGGGCGGGCGCGCGTTGGGGGTCGTCCGGAACTGTCATGGCCGAACTGTATCGGAGCGCCGATGAGTAGCCGCATCGAAATATGGCAGTTACGCGCACAATTCGCCTCAGGCCTGTCCCAGATGTACGGCGCCGAGGTGCCGGCGTATCACACCCTGGTCGAGGTCAGCTCCGAGGTGAACCGCGCCCACACCGGCGAGCTGCGGCTCGGTTCGCTGGAGCGGGTGACCGCCGAGCGCCACGGCGCCATCCGCGTCGGCAGCCCCGCCGAACTCGCCCAGGTCGCCACGCTGTTCTCGGCGTTCGGCATGTACCCCGTCGGCTTCTACGATCTGCGCGAGGCCGCCTCCCCGATCCCGGTGGTGTCCACCGCGTTCCGCCCCGTCGAGCCGGATGAGCTGGCCCGCAACCCGTTTCGGGTCTTCACCTCGATGCTGACCGCTGCCGACGACCGCTTCTTCAGCGCGGAGCTGCGCGGGCGGGTCCAGCGCTTCGTCGAGGATCGGCACCTGTTCGATCCGGCACTGATCGCGACGGCCCGCCGGATCGCCGCCACGGGCGAATGCAGGGCCGACGAGGCCGCAGAGTTCGTCGCCGCCGCGGTATCGGCGTTCGCGTTGTCCCGCGAACCGATCGATCGGGCCTGGTACGACGAGCTCTCGGCGGTGTCAGCGGTCGCGGCCGACATCGCCGGGGTGACGTCGACGCACATCAACCACCTGACCCCCCGCGTCCTCGACATCGACGAACTGCAACGCGCGATGACCGCGCGCGGGATCACGATGATCGACCACATCCAAGGCCCGCCGCCGGTCGATGGTCCGCAGGTGTTGTTGCGGCAGACGTCGTTTCGGGCGCTGGCCGAACCTCGGCGGTTCCGCTCCCCCACCGGCGAGGTGTCCGACGGCACGCTGCGGGTGCGCTTCGGCGAGGTGGAACAGCGCGGGGTGGCGCTCACCCCCGCCGGGCGGGCCCGCTTCGACGCGGCGATGGCCGCACCGGACCCGGCCGCGGTGTGGCACGACCACTTCCCGGCGACCGACGCCGAGATGGCCGCCGCCGGGCTGGCCTACTACGTCGACGACGACCCCGCCAGACCCGTTGTCTACGAGGACTTCCTGCCGGCCTCGGCGGCCGGGATCTTCCGGTCGAATCTCGACTCCGACGCGTCGGCGGTGCAAGGTGGAGACACCACCGACTACTCCCAGGACTGGATGGCCGGCCAGATCGACCACTACATCCACGACCCTTACGACCTCTACGAGAAAGTCGCGCGCTCATGACCACCGTTGTGTCCGAACTGCCCACCGCCGATGCCCTTCGCGCGCAGGTACGCGACGCACTCGCCGCCGTCGGCTCCACCGTCGCGCTGGGTGAGCCCGGCGCGGGTGGGTTGGCGGCCAGCACCCCGATCACCGGGGATGTGCTGTTCACCGTCGCGCCGTCGTCGGTCGCGGAGGTGGACGCCGCGATCGGTGAGGCGGCGCAAGCGTTCTCGCAGTGGCGGGTGACGCCGGCACCGGTGCGCGGAGCACTGGTGGGCCGGCTGGGACAACTGCTCGTCGAGCACAAGGCCGCGCTGGCGTCGCTGGTGACGATCGAGGCCGGCAAGATCACCTCCGAGGCCCTCGGTGAGGTGCAGGAGATGATCGACATCTGCGAGTTCGCGGTCGGGCTGTCCCGGCAGCTCTACGGTCGCACCATCGCCTCCGAGCGGCCCGGCCACCGGCTCATGGAGACGTGGCATCCGCTCGGGGTGGTCGGCGTGATCACCGCGTTCAACTTCCCGGTCGCGGTGTGGGCGTGGAACACCGCGGTGGCGCTGGTGTGCGGGGACACCGTGGTGTGGAAGCCCTCGGAGCTGACTCCGCTGACGGCACTGGCGTGCCAGGCGCTGCTGGAGCGCGCGGCCGCGGACGTCGGCGCCCCGGCGGCGGTGGGCCGGCTGGTGCTCGGCGAACGCGAGGTCGGCGAGAAGCTGGTCGACGATCCCCGGGTCGCGCTGGTGTCGGCGACCGGCTCGGTGCGGATGGGCCGTGAGGTCGGGCCGCGGGTGGCGTCCCGGTTCGGCCGGGTGCTGCTCGAACTCGGCGGCAACAACGCGGCGATCGTGACACCGGCCGCGGATCTGGATCTCGCGGTGCGCGGCATCGTGTTCTCGGCGGCCGGCACCGCCGGCCAGCGGTGCACCACGCTGCGGCGGTTGATCGTGCACTCGTCGATCGCCGACGAGCTGGTCTCGCGGATCACCGCGGCCTATCGGCAGTTGCCGGTCGGCGACCCGTTCGACGAGCGCACACTGGTCGGGCCGCTCATCCACACCGCGTCCTACCGGGACATGGTCGGCGCGCTGCAGCAGGCCCAAGCCGAAGGCGGAGAGGTGATCGGCGGTGAGCGCGTCGACGTCGGCCCGGACGTCGAAGAGGGCGCGTTCTACGTGACGCCCGCGGTGGTGCGGATGCCGTCGCAGAGCGCGGTGGTGCATCAGGAGACGTTCGCGCCGATCCTCTACGTGCTGACCTACGAAACCCTCGACGAGGCGATCGCGTTGAACAACGCGGTGCCGCAGGGTCTTTCGTCGTCGATCTTCACGCTGGACATGCGGGAAGCCGAGCGCTTCCTGGCCGCCGACGGCTCGGACTGCGGTATCGCCAACGTGAACATCGGGACCTCTGGCGCCGAGATCGGTGGCGCGTTCGGCGGCGAGAAGGAGACCGGCGGCGGCCGCGAGTCCGGTTCGGATGCGTGGAAGGCCTATATGCGCCGCGCGACCAACACGGTGAACTACTCGACCGAGCTGCCGCTGGCGCAGGGCGTCCACTTCGGCTGAGCCCGACCCCCGCCTCGCGAGCGCGCGCGTCTGCCCGCCGACACGCCGCCACCCGCGTGCATTCCGCGCACGCTCGCGGCCCAGAATCGGGGCATGGACCTAGCCAACAAGACAGCGATCGTCACCGGCGCGGCATCGGGAATCGGGGCCGCCGTCGCGACCGAGCTCGCATCGCGCGGGGTCAGCGTCGTCGTCGGCGACCTCGACGAAGCCGGCGCCCAGTCGACGGCCGCGGCGATCCGCGATGCCGGGGGCTCCGCCGCCGCACTGCGTGCCGACGCGTCGGACGTCGCCGACATCGAGGCGCTGATCGCGCTCGCCGACCGCGAGTTCACGCCGGTGGACATCTACGTCGCCAACGCCGGGGTGATCGGAAAGCCCGGCCTCGGAACGGAATCCGACTGGGACGTCATCCTCGACGTCAACCTGCGGGCCCATATCAGGGCGGCGCGGCTGCTGGTACCGGGTTGGCAGGCAAGGGGTTTCGGCTACTTCGTCTCCGTCGCATCGGCGGCCGGACTGCTGACCCAGCTGGGCGCCGCCGGATACGCGGTGAGCAAGCATGCCGCGGTCGGCTTTGCCGAGTGGCTGGCGATCACCTACGGCGACGACGGCATCGGTGTCAGCTGCGTATGCCCGCTCGGCGTGGAAACCCCTCTGCTGCAGACGATCCGGGGTATCGACGAGCCGCAGGCGAAGCTCAGCACCGCCTCGATCGAGCAGTCGGCGAAGGTGATCAGCGCCTCCGATGTCGCGACGGTGACCGTCGACGCGATCCGCGACGGCCGGTTCCTGGTGCTGCCGCATGCCGAACTGCTGGAGATGTACCGACGCAAAGGCGGTGACTACGACCGCTGGATCGTCGGGATGCGCCGTTACCAGCGGACACTACGGTCACACTGAGCCGCGGCGAGGGCGCGGCGAGTGCACGGACGACGCGGCGAGTTACCGTACAGACACGCGCGCTCGCCAGGTCGACGTCAGGCCCGCGGCCACTGTTGTACATGTGTTGAGTAGAATGCGCAGCATGGCTGAAGCACGTCGGCGCCTATCCCCCGACGATCGCCGCAACGAACTGCTGGCGCTCGGGGCCGAGGTGTTCGGGCAGCGGCCGTACGACGAGGTCCGCATCGACGAGATCGCCGAGCGCGCCGGGGTGTCCCGGGCGCTGATGTATCACTACTTCCCGGACAAGCGGGCGTTCTTCGCCGCGGTCGTGCGCGCCGAGGGTGAGCGGCTCTTCGAGGCCACAAACACCCCGGCCGTACCCGGCGAGTCGCTGTTCGACCAGGTCCGCGCCGGCGTGCTCGCCTACCTGCACTACGACGAGCAGCACCCGCACGGTGCGTGGGCGGCCTACATGAGCATGGCCCGGGTCGATCCGGTGTTGCGCGGGATCGAGGACATCGACAACGACCGGCAGGCCAACCGCATCATCGACCGGGTCACCGCAGGCATCGACGGACTCGACGGCAAGGTCGAGCGGGATCTGCGTGCTGCCGTGTACGGCTGGCTGGCATTCACGTTCGAGATGTGCCGTCAGCGTCTGGTCGACACGTCACTGGACGCGGACTTCATCGCCGACCTGTGCGCGCACACGCTGATGGACGCGCTCGGGAGGGTGCCGGGGATTCCGGCGACCCTCGCCGACGCGCTGGCCCCGCAGCGGCGCTGAGCTCAGCTCCCGGGCTCGCGGTGCTCCTGCTGCGGGCCGTGGCCGTAGCCGCAGCGGTGCCGGAAGTCCTTCATCGGCTGACGGATGCCGCGCAGTTCGGCCGCGACCTGCGGGTTGGCGTCCATGAACGCGATCACCTCGGCCTTCTTCTGTTCGCGGTCCTTGCCGAACAGGGATGTGAAGAAGTCGTTGACCGGCGGGTGGGTGAACAGATACGCCGAGGTGGCTGCGGAGACGCCGGTGGCGACGCCGGCCAGGTCGGCGGCCGTGCAGTTCGGCGCCGTCGGCTGGGCCTGGGCAGGGACGACGGCGGCCAGCAGGACACCCGCGGCACCGACGGCGGCGGCGAGTGCGCGACGCATGGTTGGAGGACGCATGGTTGGAGTAGGCACCCGCCGATCCTAAGCCGCTCACCGGCGCCGATGCCGAAATTCGGGCTCCCCGCGGCGCCCGGCCGAAACCCCTCGTCAAAACTTTGCTGCAAACGGCTTGCGGGGCGCGCGGCGCGAGTAGTGTCGGCCTCGCCTGGGGTCAGGCCGGCCTCGGCTGTCCCTAGCAGCCACGCCGTCCGGCGTGACCCCAGGCCTCATTCCCGGGTCATCCCCGGATCCCGTTTCTGGCTGCCCCGACCGACTTGTCGGGGGTTGCAGGCACCATGGACAGATGCCCGCGAAGACCGATCCGCTGTCACGCTTCAGTGCGCTGACGCGTGAATGGTTCGCGGGCACGTTCGTCGAACCGACCCCGGCTCAGGCGCAGGCCTGGAACGCCATCGCGGCCGCGGAGAACGCGCTGGTCATCGCGCCCACCGGGTCGGGTAAGACGCTCGCGGCGTTCCTGTGGGCGATCGACGGGCTGGCCCGCGAGCCGCGCGAGAAACCCGCAACCCGGGTGCTGTACGTGTCCCCGCTGAAGGCACTGGCCGTCGACGTGGAGCGCAATCTGCGCACCCCGCTGACCGGGATCTCGCGCATCGCCGAACGCAACGGTGAGGCGCCACCGACGATCAGCGTCGGGGTGCGCTCCGGCGACACCACGCCGGCCAAGCGGCGCGAGCTGATCAGCAAGCCGCCCGACATCCTGATCACCACGCCGGAGTCGCTGTTCCTGATGCTCACCTCGGCCGCGCGCGACAGCCTCGCCGACGTGCAGACGGTGATCGTCGACGAGGTGCACGCCGTCGCGGGGACCAAGCGCGGCGCGCACCTGGCGGTGTCGCTGGAACGGCTCGACGCGATGCTGGCCAAACCGGCGCAGCGGATCGGGCTGTCGGCCACGGTGCGCCCGCCCGAGGAGGTGGCGCGCTTCCTGTCCGGGGCCGCCCCGACCACGATCGTCGCGCCGCCGGCGGCCAAGACGTTCGACCTGACGGTCCAGGTCCCGGTGCCCGACATGGCCAATCTGGAGAACAACTCGATCTGGCCCGACGTCGAGGAACGCATCGTCGACCTGATCGAGGCGCACAACTCCTCGATCGTGTTCGCCAACTCGCGCCGCCTCGCGGAACGGTTGACCGCCCGTATCAACGAGATCCACGCCGAACGCACCGGGATCGAGTTGGGCACCCACAACCCGGGGGTGGCCGGCGGTGCGCCCGCGCATCTGATGGGCAGCGGTCAGACCTTCGGCGCCGAACCGGTGCTCGCCCGCGCCCACCACGGGTCGGTCAGCAAGGAGGCTCGCGCCGACGTCGAGGACGCGCTGAAAAGCGGGCGGCTCAAGGCGGTGGTCGCGACCTCCAGCCTGGAACTCGGCATCGACATGGGCGCGGTCGATCTGGTCATCCAGGTCGAGACACCGCCCTCGGTGGCCAGCGGCCTGCAGCGGGTGGGCCGGGCGGGTCACCAGGTCGGTGAGATCAGCCAGGGCGTGCTGTTCCCGAAACACCGCACCGACCTGATCGGGTGCGCGGTGAGTGTGCAGCGCATGCTGGCCGGCCAGATCGAGACGATGCGGGTGCCGGCCAATCCGCTCGACGTGCTCGCCCAGCACACGGTCGCGGCCGCGGCGCTGGAGCCGATCAACGCCGACGCGTGGTTCGACACGGTGCGCCGCAGCGCACCGTTCGCGACGCTGCCGCGCAGCGCGTTCGAGGCGACGCTGGATCTGCTGTCGGGCAAGTACCCGTCGACCGAGTTCGCCGAGTTGCGGCCACGCATCGTCTACGACCGCGACAACGGTACGCTGACGGCCCGCCCCGGCGCGCAGCGGCTGGCCGTCACCTCCGGCGGCGCGATCCCGGACCGGGGCCTGTTCACGGTGTTCCTGGCGTCCAGCGCGGATTCCGAAAAGCCCTCGCGGGTCGGCGAACTCGACGAGGAGATGGTCTACGAGTCCCGCCCCGGCGACGTCATCTCCCTCGGGGCGACCAGCTGGCGGATCACCGAGATCACCCACGACCGGGTGCTGGTGATCCCCGCCCCGGGCGAGCCCGCACGGCTGCCGTTCTGGCGCGGCGACGGGGTCGGGCGTCCCGCCGAGCTGGGTGCGGCTATCGGCGCGTTCAACGGCGAGCTGGCCCGGCTGGATCGCCCGGCATTCGAATCCCGTTGCAAAGAAGTCGGATTCGACGACTTCGCGACCGACAATCTGTGGCAGCTGATCTCCGAACAGCGCGAGGCCACCTCGGCGGTGCCGTCGGACACCACGCTGGTGGTGGAGCGGTTCCGCGACGAACTCGGCGACTGGCGGGTGATCCTGCACTCCCCGTACGGGCTTCGGGTGCACGGGCCGCTGGCGCTCGCGGTGGGCAAGCGGCTCTACGAGCGCTACGGCATCGACGAGAAACCGACCGCATCCGACGACGGCATCATCGTGCGGCTGCCCGACACCGACGACGTCGCCCCCGGCGCGGACATCTTCGTGTTCGACGCCGACGAGATCGAACCGCTGGTTACCACCGAGGTCAGCGGCTCGGCGCTGTTCGCGTCCCGATTCCGCGAGTGCGCGGCCCGCGCGCTGCTGCTGCCCCGCCGGCATCCGGGCAAACGCTCCCCGCTGTGGCATCAGCGTCAGCGAGCCGCCCAACTGCTCGACGTCGCGCGCAACTATCCCGACTTCCCGATCGTGCTCGAGGCGGTCCGGGAATGCCTGCAGGACGTCTACGACGTGCCGACGCTGACCGCGTTGATGGGTCGGATCGCCCAGCGCCGGGTACGTCTGCTGGAGGTCGAGACCCCGACCCCGTCACCGTTCGCGGCATCGCTGCTGTTCGGCTACGTTGGCGCGTTCATGTACGAGGGTGACAGTCCGCTGGCCGAACGCCGCGCCGCCGCACTGGCTTTGGACCCGACGCTGCTCGCCGAACTGCTGGGCCGGGTCGAGCTGCGCGAACTGCTCGACGCGGACGTCATCGCGAACACCACCCGCCAGCTGCAGCATCTGACCCCCGAGCGCGCCGTGCGCGACGCCGAAGGGGTGGCGGACCTGTTGCGGCTGCTCGGTCCGCTGACCGCCGACGAGATCGGCGAGCGCTGCGCGCAATCCGACGTCGGCGGCTGGCTCGAAGGCCTGTTGACGGCCAAACGGGTGCTCACGGTGTCCTATGCCGGGACGACGTGGTGGGCGGCGATCGAGGACATCGGGCGGCTGCGCGACGGGGTCGGGGTGGCGGTGCCGGTCGGGGTGCCGATCGCGTTCCTGGAGCCGGTCGTCGACCCGCTCGGGGAGTTGCTGTCCCGGTTCGCGCGCACCCGAGGGCCGTTCACCACCGCCGACGCCGCCACCCGGTTCGGGCTGGGGCTGCGGGTCGCCGCAGACGTGCTGGGCCGGCTGGCCGCCGACGGGAAACTGGTGCGCGGCGAATTCACCGACGTGCCCACCGATTCCGGCGGTGTCGAGCAGTGGTGCGACGCCGAGGTGCTGCGCATTCTGCGGCGCAGGTCGCTGGCGGCGCTGCGCGCCCAGATCGAGCCCGTCAGCACCGCAGCGTTCGGGCGGTTCCTGCCGTCGTGGCAGATGGTCGGTGCGGATGCGGTGTCCGGCGTCGACGGACTCGCCGCGGTGATCGACCAGCTGGCCGGTGTGCCGGTGCCCGCCTCGGCGGTCGAGCCGCTGATCTTCGGGCAGCGGGTGCGCGACTACCAGCCGGGCATGCTCGACGAGCTCCTCGCCTCCGGTGAGGTGCTGTGGTCGGGCGCTGGGTCGTTGTCCGGCGCCGACGGCTGGGTGTCGTTCCATCCCGCCGACACCGCCGCGCTGTCACTGGCCCCACCTGGTGATCTCGAACTGACCGACGTTCATCACCAGATCCTCGCGGCACTGTCCGGCGGTGGTGCGTACTTCTTCCGCCAGCTCAGCGTCGACGGGGTGTCCGCCGAGTCGTTGAAAGAGGCTCTGTGGCAGTTGATCTGGGCCGGATACGTCGGCGGCGACACCTTCGCCCCGGTGCGGGCGCTGCTCGCCGGATCGAAGGGCCCTGGCAGCAGGCGCGCGGCCGCGCCGGCGCACCGGCATCGGCGCGCCCCACGGCTGAGCCGCTACAGCCTGAGCACCACCAGCCTCAGCGCGCACCGCGACACCGATCCCACGGTGGCCGGGCGGTGGGCGGCGCTGCCGGTCGCCGAGGTGGACACCACGGTGCGGGCGCACTACCAGGCCGACCAGCTGCTGGCCCGCCACGGCGTGCTGACCAAGGGCGCGGTGGCGGCAGAGA
Organism: Mycolicibacterium parafortuitum; assembly: GCF_010725485.1. Classification (NCBI taxonomy): domain Bacteria; kingdom Bacillati; phylum Actinomycetota; class Actinomycetes; order Mycobacteriales; family Mycobacteriaceae; genus Mycobacterium; species Mycolicibacterium parafortuitum. The sequence goes on from NZ_AP022598.1 coordinate 6,013,777, forward strand.
ACATCCCGGGCGGGTTCGCGTCGATGTACAAGGTGCTGACCACGATGGAGGAGGCGGGGCGCTGTCAGCGCGGGTATTTCGTCGAATCCCTCGGCGGCGCTCAGTTCGCGACCGCCAGCACCGTCGACCGGTTGCGCAGCCACGCCGACAGCATCGACGACAAGCAGCAGACGCTGCGCGCGCTGGCGTTGGCGGCGACCGACCCCGCGAACCCGTACGGTGCGGCGCTGCCGTGGCCGTCCCGAGGTGCCGACGGTGACACCGCGCACCGGCCCGGACGCAAGGCAGGTGCGCTGGTGGTGCTCGTCGACGGTGCACTGGTGTGGTTCGTCGAGCGGGGTGGGCGGTCGCTGCTGAGCTTCACCACCGACCCGGAGACGTCGAACGCCGCCGCGGCTGCGCTGGCCGAAATGGTGCCGCGGCAACGGGTTCCGGCGCTGCTGGTGGAACGCGTCGACGGCGTCCCGGTGCTGGAGGCGCGGGAGTCGGTGACGGTCGACGCGCTGGTCACGGCCGGGTTCTCGCGTACGCCGCGCGGGCTGCGGTTGCGCTGATGCCCGAGGGCGACACCGTCTACCGGACGGCGGCCAAGCTGCGCGAGGCGCTGGCCGGCCGGGAGCTGACGCGCTGCGATATCCGCGTCCCGCGCTATGCGGCGGTGGATCTGAGCGGGCAGGTGGTCGACGAGGTGCTCAGCCGCGGTAAGCATCTGTTCATCCGGGTCGGGCAGGCCAGTATCCATTCGCATCTGAAGATGGACGGTGCGTGGGTGATCGGTCGTGTCCGGGTACCGGCCTACAAGATCCGAATCGTGTTGGAGACGGCGACGTCCCGGGCCTCCGGGGTCGACCTGGGCGTGCTGGAGGTCTTGGACCGGGCGACCGATATGGATGCGGTGGCCCACCTCGGTCCGGATCTGCTCGGCGAGGACTGGTCGGCGGAGGTCGCGGCAGTCAACCTGATGGCCGACCCCGACCGCCCGCTGGCCGAGACGCTGCTCGATCAGCGGGTGATGGCCGGGGTCGGCAACGTGTTCGCCAACGAGCTGAGCTTCGTGTTCGGGCTGCGACCGGGTACCCCGGTGCGCGAGCTGACCGATCCGCTGCGGGTCGCCCACCGGGCCCAGCAGATGTTGTGGCTCAACCGGTTACGGGTGAACCGCACCACCACCGGCAACACCCGGCCCGGCCAGGACGTCTGGGTGTACGGCCGCGCAGGACTCCCCTGCCGCCGCTGCGGCACCCGGATCGAGACGGACAAGTTCACCGAGCGGGTCACCTACTGGTGCCCGACCTGCCAGCGCTGATCCGTTTGGCGCCGAAATTGCATTCCAGCAGAAGAAGTTCGAGTAGATCTCTGCACAGACGCAATCTCGACGGTGGGGTTGGGGATAACTCCTTATCCAGCCGCTGATCCGTCGGAGCCCGCGCCGACGATTCGGCCATGGGAGACATCATCATCGGCACCGAAGCCGTCGCCAACGGCGTCGTCACGCGCTACGAACTGCAGCGTTTCTACCGTCCGATCTTCACCAACGTCCACGCGCCACGACTCGCAGCGCCGACATTGCGTGATCGCACCGAGGCAGCCTGGCTCTACTCGAAGCGCGCCGGGATCGTCACCGGACTGACGGCCGCGGCACTTCACGGGTCGAAGTGGATCAACGCCGATATCGACATCGAACTGATCTACAACTGTCCGCGCGCGCCGAAGGGCATCATCGCCCGCAACGAGCGCATCGCACCCGACGAATGGCAGCACGTGGGCGGAATCCCGGTCACGACGCCGGCGCGCACCGCATTCGATCTCGGCCGATATCGGCCCGAGCACGACGCGTTGGCACGCCTTGACGCGCTGATGGCGAGTCGTCCCTATTCGATCGAAGACGTGCTGCTGCTGGCCAAGCGCTACAAGGGCGCCCGAGGTGCCGCCCGGCTCAAGGCCGTCCTGCCGTACGTCGACGGCGGCGCCGAGTCGCCCCGCGAATCCTGGTGGCGCAAGGTGATCCTCGACGCGGGCTTCCCGACGCCGCGTACCCAGATCCCCGTCGCGGACCATGACGGGCGCCACGTCCGGTTTCTCGATTTCGGCTGGGAGACGTTCAAGGTCGCGCTGGAGTACGACGGCGACCAGCACCAGACCGACCGTCGGCAGTACCTCAAGGACCGCCGCGTCATGCCGGTGCTTCGCCGGCTGGGCTGGCATGTCACGGCGGTCGTCAAGGAGGACGACCCCGTCGCCGTCATCCAGACACTGAGCCAGGCCATGCGAACGCGCGGTTGGCATGGCCCGATTCAGATCCCGCGGTACGCGTTCTCAGCGAGATTGCGCGCCGCGACTGCAGCCAGGCAGCAAAAGTGCGAGTAGCGCCCTGCTGGAATGCAATTTCGGCGCGGCGCCGCGGCGCCGAACTAGACGGTGCAGTCCACACCGGCGACGTCACGGGCGATCACGCACGCCGACGGGTTCGACAGCTTCCAGGTGCCGCCCTGGTCGACCCAGTAGATGTTGTGCGTCTTGGTTCCCCAGATCGGGATGGTCACCGCGATCTGGGCGTCGAGCTGGTCGCCGTTGAGCACCGGGTTCTCCACCCGCCAGTTGATCATGCCGCTGTAGGTGTTGAGGCGGTTGGCGATGTTGTCCGCGGTCGGCACCGCGGCCTCGCCGCCGGCCAGCTTGGACGCGCGCACCTCGGTGGGGGCCCCGGTGTTGAGGACCTGTTGCAGCTCGGCGGTCAACTCCGCCGCGCTGGGCACCGGGGGCTGCGCCCACGCCACACCCATCCCACTCAGGGCACCAGCCGCCACCACTGAAATCGCCGCCAACGCAGCACGCATGAACGCTTTCCTTCCGCACAGAGGTCCCAACCTCGGACACCTCACCATGCGGCGGGTCGCGCCACAAGACCTACGTCCCGGCTCAGGCCACCGATCGCGCCGCGGATTCGATGACGTCCGTCACAGCCTCCGGATGACTGATCAGGGTCAGGTGGGATCCACCGGGGAACTCGGTGACGTGGGATCCGGCGCGGTCGGCCATCGCGCGCTCCGACATCGGGGTGATGATCTGGTCGCCGCTGCTGATGAAGTACCACGACGGGATGTCGTGCCAGGCCGCCGCGGTGGCCGGGGTGTCGAACGCCGCGGTGGCCGCGGCACGCTGCGATGCCCAGAGCTCGGTGGCCTGCTCTGCAGGCAGGTCGTCGGCGAAGTGGTGGACGAACACGTCCTGGCGCAGATAGAGGTCGGTTCCGCCGTCGGCGGTTCTCACCGTGTCGAACAATGCGCTGTCCGGTAGGTGCTTGAGCACCGAATCCGCGCCGGACAGCGAGCCGTTGGTCTCCCCGACCTCGGGTGCGGCCGCGTCGACGTACACCAGCGCCTTGACATTGGTCAGGCCGGCGGCGGCCTCGGTGATCACCGCCCCGCCGTAGGAATGCCCGACCAGGACGACGGGACCGTCGACGGTGCGGACGAACGACGCCACTTCGGCGGCGTCGGTGGTGAGGTTGCGTAGCGGGTTGGCGATGGCGCGTACCGGATAGCCGTCCGCCCGCAATGCCGACGCCTCACCGTCCCAGCTCGACGTGCCTGCCCAGGCGCCGTGCACCAGCACGACGGTGGGCTTGGGCTGCACCCCGGGATCGGCGTGGGACGTGGCACCGTGGGCGATCACTGCGACCGACGCCAGCACCGCGGCCGCCGTCATCGTCGCGATGCCGGTCGCCATCGGCCTGAACAACACGTGCATGACGGTCCTCCCTCGCGCCTGCTGCGATGTCTATCGCCAGGGAGAGCCTTCCGCGCCGGCCCCGGTGGCGTCATTGCCGATGACGAGAAACCTCGCCTACCGGGTAGCCGGTATCGGCGTCAGAACGGCAGCGCGAACTTGAAGATCTTGCGCACCACGGTCGCGAACTGATGCGGCAGCGGGCCGGTGTTGTAGGGCACACCGTAGCGCTCGCAGATCTCACGGACCTTCGGTGCGATCTCCGCGTGCCGGAACGCCGGGATGTCCGGGAACAGGTGGTGTTCGATCTGGAAGGACAGGTTGCCGCTCAGGATGTGGAACAGCTTGCCGCCGTTCAGATTCGCCGATCCGAGCACCTGACGGAAGTACCACTGTCCGCGGGTCTCGGCTTTGGTCTCCTCGATCGAGAACTCCTGCACGTCTTCGGGGAAGTGCCCGCAGAAGATGATCATGTACGACCACACGTTGCGCATCAGGTTCGCGGTCAGGTTGCCGGCGGCCACCCACGGTGCGAACGGCCCGGCCAGCAGCGGGAACGCGACGTAGTCCTTGAGCGTCTGCCGTTTGGTCTTGGCCCAGATCTCGCGCAGAATCTCGCGCTTGTCGGTGAGTGTGATCTCGCCCGCGGCGATCTTCTCGCTCTCCATCTCGTGCAGCGCGACGCCGTATTGGAACAGCACCATCAGCAGGAACGCATAGATCGGGTTGCCCAGGTAGTACGGCCGCCATTTCTGGTCGGAGCTCATCCGCAGGATGCCGTAGCCGATGTCGCGGTCCAGGCCGACGATGTTGGTGTAGGTGTGGTGCATGTAGTTGTGCGAGTGCCGCCACTGGTCGGCCGGGCACGCGGTGTCCCATTCGAAGCCCTTGCTGGAGATGGCCGGGTCACCCATCCAGTCGTACTGACCGTGCATGACGTTGTGGCCGATCTCCATGTTGTCGATGATCTTCGACAGGCCCAGCATGATGGTGCCCGCGAGCCAGAACGGCGGGATGATGCCGCCGAAAAGCAGCGCGCGGCCGCCGATCTCGAGTCCGCGCTGCGCCTTGATCATCCGGCGGATGTAGGTGGCGTCGCGCTCACCGAGATCGGCGATGACGCTGTCCTTCAGCGCGTCGAGTTCACGGCCGAACGCGTCGAGCTGCTCGGCGGCCAGGGTGACGGTCTTTCCCGCAACGGTCTTCGAGATGCCCTGCTGCGTTGTGGTTTCCAGTACTTGCGTCATGGTGTCCTCTCTGTGTCGAGATTGCAGCTACTCAGAGTTCTTCTCGAACTTCCTCTGCTGGAATGCAATTTCGGCGGGAGTTGAGCGGTTACAGGTCGATGTCGACATCACCGACGGGCGCGGACACGCAGATCTGCACGTCCTCGGCTTCGGTGGACGACACGGCACCGGTGACGACGTTGCGGACGGCGCCACTGGTCTTGCGGCGGGTGCAGGAGAAACAGATGCCCATCCGGCACCCACTCTCCGGGCTCAGGCCCGCACCCTCGGCCTGTTCGAGCAGTGGCCGCCCGTCGTCGACGACCTCGACGCCGGCGGCGGCGAATCGCACTGTGCCGCCGCTGGACTCGCCGGCGGTGAACACCGGCGGGACGAAACTTTCGGACTCGGCGTCCGGGCGGACCTCACGCACCGCGTCGACGAGCGACGGCGGTCCGCAGACATAGACCGCGTCGGCGGCGGCCGCGAGGTCGCCGGTGAATCGGGCAGGCACGTCGGACCCGCGGGAATCGCGGGTATAGCCGTGCAGCACGGTCACGTTCGGCATCGTCGCGGCGATCTCGCGCAGTTCGTCGCGATAGCAGGCCTCCTGCTGCGATCGCGCGTAGTGCACGAAGGTGACCTCGCCGGTGTGCCGTCGCGACCGCAGGGTCCGCAGCATCGACATGACCGGCGTGATGCCGCTGCCGCCGGAGACCAGCAGGATGCGGCGGGCAGGCTGCTCGGGCAGCGTGAAGTCGCCGGCCACGGAGTCCAGCCCGACGACCATGCCGCGGCGGGCGTGCTCGAACAGGTAGGTCGACACCAGTCCGCCGTCGTGGCGGCCGACGGTCAGCTCCAGGAGCCGATCGTCCTCCGCCCCGGCGGGCGAGTACGGCCGGGTGCGACGCCGGCCGTCGATCTCGACGGACAGGTTGATGTGCTGGCCGGCCCGGAAGCCGGTGAAGGCCCGGTTGGGCGCCAGCGTCAGGGTCACACTGCGCGGCGTCATCCGCCGCACCGCGACGATCTTGGCGCGGGCCTGCGCTCGCGTCCAGGTGGGGTCGACCAGCTCGGTGTAGCGGTCGACGCCGTGCGGACCGGTCAGCAGGTCCAGCAGCGCCGAGCGCCGCGAGCGCCTGGTCAACGTTTCAGTGAACATGTGTACACCGTGCGCGCCTCCGGCACGTACCGTCAAGAGATCTCTGCAGCTTGTGGTATGTTTCACACAGTGAACAGTCGTACGCCGAGCTCACGATCGGGCCGTTCCAGGTCCCGGGAGAAGGGTCGGGAGACGCTGTCTCGGGAGGAGCGCAAGGAGGCCACCCGGCGCGCGATCGTCGAGGCCGCGCTGCATCTGCTCGCCGAGCGCGGGTTCAGCGCGCTGAGCCTTCGTGAGGTCACCCGCGAGGCCGGCATCGTGCCCGCAGCGTTCTACCGCCACTTCGATTCGATGGAGGCACTCGGCCTCGTCCTGATCGACGAGTCGTTCCGCAGCCTCCGCGACATGCTGCGCGGCGCGCGTGCCGGCCGTCTCGACCCCAACCGGGTGATCGAGTCCTCGGTGGACATCCTCATCGACGGGGTGCAGGAGCGCCGCGAGCACTGGCGGTTCATCGGTCGGGAACGCTCCACCGGCGTCACCGTGCTGCGTTACGCGATCCGCACCGAAATCCGGTTGATCACCTCGGAATTGGCGATCGACCTGGCCCGCTTCCCGAACCTGAACACCTGGAGCAGCGAGGACCTCAACATCCTGGCCAGCGTGTTCGTCAACTCGATGATCGCGATCGCCGAGCAGCTCGAAGACGTCACCGATCCGCCTGCGGTCGAGGAGATCCGGCGCGTCGCGGTCAAGCAGCTGCGAATGATCACCATCGGCGTGGCGGGCTGGCGCAGCGGTTAACGTGACGGGCATGTCGCCCGTACTCGAAGTCGCCCGTCCCACGCCCGAGATCGTCGTCCTGACGATAACCGCCCCGACAAGCTCAACGCGCTGAACTACGAACTGGTCGAGGCGCTGCACACCGAACTCGACGCGCTGGCCGACGACAACGACTGCCGCGTCGTGGTGCTCACCGGGGCGGGCCGCGGCTTCTGCTCGGGTCTGGACCTCGGCGCCCCGAATCCGAACGAGTCCGGTGGCGGCACCGAGTTTCCGCGGTCCGGGATGCGCTGGCAGGAACGCATCGCGGACCTGACCGCGAAGATCCACCGGCTGCGCCAGCCCGTGATCGCCGCGGTCAACGGGGTCGCCTACGGCGGCGGACTCGGCATCGCGGCCGCATGCGACCTCCGCGTCGCGGAGCCGTCGGCGAAGTTCTGCACGCAGTTCATCAAGCTCGGGCTCGGCGGCTGCGACATCGGGGTCAGCTACACGCTGCCCCGCATCATCGGCGCGGGGCCGGCGTTCGACCTGATCCTGACCGCGCGCGCCGTCGACGCCGAGGAGGCGCTGCGGCTCGGACTGGTGTCCCGGGTGAACGAGAACTGTCTCTTCGAGGCCACCACCATCGCCGAAACACTGTGCGTCTACGGAAAATTCGGGGTCGAATCGACCAAGCAGGTGCTGTGGGCGAACCTCGACGCGTCCAGCCTGGAATCCGCGCTGCACCTGGAGAACCGCAGTCAGATCCTCGCCTCGACCAGCGGGGAGATGCGCGAGGCGGCCTCGAAGATCCTGCGCAAAAACTGACCCGGCGAAACTGCATTCCGGCAGAAGAAGTGCGAGTGCGGGCCTGCCGGAATGCAATTTCGCCGTGGAAGGGAAGACGGCTAGCGCGGGGTTCCGCCGCCGTCGGCGATGAGGACCTGACCGGTGATGTAGCTACCCGCATCCGAGGTCAGCAGCAGTGCGGCGCCGACCATCTCGTCGGGCGAGGCGAGCCGGCCCATCAGGGTGCCGGCGACCATGCCGTCGATGGCCTCCTTCGGGTTCTTGCGCATCATGTCGGTGTCCACCGGTCCTGGGGCCAGCGCGTTGACGCGGATGCCGTGGTGGACGAACTCGGCGGCCATCGATCGGGTGAACGACATCATCGCGGCCTTCATCGACGCGTAGATGGACAGCATCGGCGCGAAGATGAACGCGCCGACCGACACCATGTTCAGCACCGCGGCGTGCTCACTGGCCTTCAGATGCGGCAACGCCTCCTGGGTCAGCATCACCGGGCCCTGCAGGTTCACCTCGAAGGACTTGGTCAGCGCGTCGACGGTCATCGTCCCGAACGGCTGCGCGAGCGGGTTGGCGGCGTTGTTGACCAGCACGTCGATGCCACCGAACTCGGCGACCGTGCGTTCGACGAGCGCCCCGAGGCCGTCGACCTCGCCCAGGTGTGTCGGCACGCCGAGGGCCTGCCCGCCCGACTCCCGAAGATGCTGGGCCGCCTGCTCACACGCGTCGGCCTTACGGCTGGCCACCACGACATTGGCACCGGCGAGCACATAGCCCTCCGCCAGCGCCAGACCGATCCCCCGGGTGCCACCGGTGACGATCACCGTCCGGCCCGTCATGTCGAACAACCGGTCAAAGGCCGCGCGGTCCATCGAACTCCTTCAGTCTCCGGGAGCGGTCGCCCCCGACATCATCGCGATTGTGGCAGCCAGTGCGGTCTCGCGTGGCTCGACGCGCTCAACCGAGACCGCGTCCCCGCACCGGACCACGCCAGGGGTGACGACCTCGGCGTACGAACCGGCACAGGCGAACTGCCCGAGGGCGCCGATCTGGCGAAGCCCGATCGCGGCGATCGCCTTGAGCACCCGCGGGTCCCGCGCCAGCCCCGGCTGGGCCACCGTCGTCATCACACACCGCGGCGTCGGGCCCACCACGTGGATCACCGCCTCGGCACCCAGGTGCAGGTCGCAGCCGAACCAGTCGTCCTCGTCGGCCAGGGCGTCGGCGTCGAGGAGGATGTTGGGCCGCATCCGGCGGGGATCCCACTGCGCCTGCGGGTCGGTCTCCACCAGGCGCGCCAACGTGCTGGTGGTGAGGATGTGCAGGGCGGCCAGGTCGACCAGCGAGCCGGGCGCGGCCAGACCGATGGGGACCTGCAGGACCTGCTCGGCGGCCGCGGGATCGCCGTCCACCTCGGGGACGACCTCGTCGATGCAGAGACCGTCCTCGACCGTGGTGATCAGCCGGACCTCGCGCCCGAGCAGCGCGCCGACCCGGCGGGCCAACTCGTCGTCGTCATCGGAGACGACCGAACCGTCTGGGAAGGTCACCTCGATCGGCGGGGTCGGCGCACCCGGGGCAGGGTCGTGCAGGTACCGCGCCGAGCAGCCGAGCAGGGCGCCGAAGCGCTTCGGATGCTTGGCGCTGACCAGGCGCTGCGAGTCGATGTCGAAGAAGCCGTAGCCCCGGTCGGCGATCACCCCGGACGGTCCCAGCACGATCTCATCTGCTTCCTCGCCCTGCATGGACTTGACGGGGTAGCGCCAGAGGCGAGCCACCTGAATCCCGGCCATCGAACGATCCTGGACACCTCGGCTGCCGGCGTCAACGGCATTTGCTGGAAGACACTTCGCACCGTGGCTCGGCAAGTCATCTGTACAGCATGTGGGCCTTTCGGGGTATTTCGTTTTACGGACAAAGTTCGTAGCCGTCACGCGCAAATTTCCCATACATTTGACTTGCCAGCTACATACCACGTCAGAGCACTGATTGACGTCAGGGGTGAATAACTCAGCGAACTCTGGCTTGGTAAAGTAACCTCGCGGTTGTGCGGCGCCGGAGCTGCGCAGACAGCGGATATGGTCAAGCCGCACGACGCGCTTCCGCTGTGCGCTCAGATCGCGGTGAGCGATCATCGAGGGGAATCGCGATCTGAGCGCACACCAGCGTCAGAGCAATCTGCGCCTGGTGCTGAACTTCCGGATCCGGCCGGTCAGCGGGTCTGGGAACTCCAGGGTGTGCGCGAGCAGTCGCAGCGGTGTGGAGAAGTCCGCCGGCGCGACGTCGACGATGTCCGGGTAGAGCGGATCGCCGGTGATGGGCAATCCCAGGGTCGCCATGTGCAGCCGCAGCTGGTGGGTGCGCCCGGTGCGCGGCCGCAGCCGATAGTGGCCGTTCCCCAGGTCCTCGATGACCGTCTCGGCATTCGGTTCGCCCGGTTCCTCGACGGCTTGCAGACTCCCCCGCTGCTTGACGATGCGGCTGCGGACCGTGAGGGGGAACTCGTGGGCGCTCGGCGCCGACGAATGCGCCAGATAGGTCTTGGCGACCTCGCCGCGGGCGAACATCGTCTGATAGGCGCCGCGCACCTGGCGGCGCACGGTGAACAGCAACACCCCGGCGGTGAGCCGGTCCAGCCGGTGCGCCGGGCTCAACTCGGGAAGGCCCAATTCTCGACGCAGACGCACCAGCGCCGTCTGTGCGACGTGGCGTCCGCGGGGCATCGTCGCCAGGAAGTGCGGCTTGTCGACCACGACGATGTCGTCGTCGCGGTAGAGGACCGGGATGTCGAACGGGACGGGAACCTCGTCGGGCAGTTCGCGATACAGGTAGACGACAGCACCGGCGGGCAGCACGGTCTGCGCGTCGGCGACGGATCCGTCGGCGCAGAAGACTTCCCCGGCAACGACTTTGGCGCCGGTACCCCAACGGCGTTCGAACTCGTCGACGAGCAGTCCGCCATGCACCCGAACCCGCGCGGGGCCGAGGCCGTCGCGAACGGGCAACGGGGGCGGTCTCAAGTCAGCGGTACCGGCTCGAGGATCTCGGCGCGCGCCTCCGGTGCGGCGGCACGCAGCGCATCGGCGGACTCGTCGTCGGGCTGGGTCTGCGACAGCACCTCCGCCTCCACCCGGGCCAGATAGGTCGACACCTCGCGGTCGATGTCGTCGGCACTCCAACCCAGAATGGGCGCAACGACTTCGGCGACCTCGCGGGCGCAGTCGACCCCGCGGTGCGGGTATTCGATGGAGATCCGCATGCGCCGCGCCAGGATGTCCTCCAGGTGCAGGGCGCCTTCGGCCGCCGCGGCGTAGGCGGCTTCGACCTTCAGGTAGACCGGGGCCTCGGTGATCGGGTTCAGCAACTCGGGGTCGTTCTCGGCGAGCTTGAGCACCTCACCGATCAGCGAGCCGTAACGGTCGAGCAGGTGCCGCACCCGGTACGGGTGCAATCCGTAATGCGCTCCGACACTGCCGGTTTGGTTGATCAGCGCGAAGTATCCGTCGGCGCCCATCAGCGGGACCTTCTCGGTGATCGACGGGGCCACCCGCGTCGGGATGAATTCGGCGGCGGCGTCGATGGCGTCCTCGGCCATCACCCGGTAGGTGGTGTACTTGCCGCCGGCGATGGCCACCAGGCCCGGAGACGGCACCGCGACAGCGTGCTCGCGCGACAGTTTCGACGTCTCCTCGCTTTCGCCCGCCAGCAGCGGACGCAGTCCGGCATAGACCCCGTCGATGTCGTCGTGAGTCAGTGGTGTGGCCAGCACTTTGTTGACGTGGCCGAGGATGTAGTCGATGTCGGCTTTCGTCGCGGCCGGGTGGGCGAGATCGAGGTTCCAGTCGGTGTCGGTGGTGCCGATGATCCAGTGGGTGCCCCACGGGATGACGAACAGCACCGACTTCTCGGTACGCAGGATGATCGCGACCTCGCTGACGATGCGGTCTCGGGGCACCACGATGTGCACGCCCTTGGACGCGCGCACCCGAAAACGGCCGCGTTCCTTGGACAGTGCCTGGATCTCGTCGGTCCACACCCCGGTGGCGTTGACGACGACGTGGCCGTGCACCTCGGTGACCTGGCCGTCCTCGGAGTCGCGCACCTGCACGCCGGTGACCCGGTCGCCTTCGCGCAGCAGGGCGACGACCTGGGAGGAGGTGCGCACAACGGCGCCGTAGTGCGCGGCGGTGCGGGCGACGGTCATGGTGTGGCGGGCGTCGTCGACGACGGTGTCGTAGTAGCGGATTCCGCCGATCAGCGAGCTGCGCTTGAGGCCGGGCGACAGCCGCAGCGCACCGGCGCGGGTCAGATGCTTCTGCGGCGGAACAGATTTGGCGCCACCGAGCTGGTCGTAGAGGAAGATGCCCGCGGCGATGTAGGGCCGCTCCCACCACCGGTTGGTCAGCGGGAACAGGAACGGCAGCGGTTTGACCAGGTGCGGCGCCAGCGTCGTCAGGGACAGCTCGCGCTCGTGCAGGGCCTCGCGCACCAGACCGAACTCCAGCTGTTCGAGGTAGCGCAGCCCGCCGTGGAACATCTTGCTGCTGCGGCTGGAGGTGCCCGAGGCGAAATCACGGGCCTCCACCAGCGCCACCTTCAGGCCGCGGGTGGCGGCGTCCAGGGCGGCGCCCGCGCCGACGATGCCGCCGCCGATGACGATCACATCGAATTGCTCGCTGCCGAGTTGCTGCCACGCGCGGACACGCTCGTCGGGGCCCAGGAACGTCTGCCCGTTGCCCGGCGCGAAGATCGGGTCGCTCACGTGGCCGACTCCTTGGTTACTTGTCAGTACGGGTGGTCCCGTCCCAGGTTAGCCGGACGACGATCAAGCGGCGAGGAACGAGCCGCGTTGAGAAGTCCGGCCATCGCCCCCAGCCGGACGACGATCAAGCGGCGAGGAGCGAGCCGCGTTGAGAAGTCCGGCCATCGCCCCCAGCCGGACGACGATCAAGCGGCGAGGAGCGAGCCGCGAGCCTCATACCCGCGGGAGCCCGGATCAATCCAGGTCGTCGTGCGCCATCAGGCGTCGCGCGGCCTCCACGATCGAGCCCGACAGCGACGGATACACCGACAGCGTCTGCGCCAGGTCGGTCACCGAGATGCGGTTCTGCACCGCCAGCGCGATCGGCAGGATCAGCTCGGATGCGATCGGCGCGACCACCACCCCGCCGATCACGACGCCGGTGGCGGGACGGCAGAAAATCTTCACGAAACCGTGCCGTAGCAGCGACATCTTCGCGCGGGCGTTGGTGTTCAGCGGCAGCATCAGGGTCCGCGCCGGGACGCTGCCGTCGTCGATGGCGGTCTGCGGGATCCCGACCGCGGCGATCTCGGGCCGGGTGAACGTCGCCGACGCGACGGTGCGCAGCCGGATCGGCGACACGCCTTCGCCGAGCGCGTGGTACATCGCGATGCGGCCCTGCATCGCCGCGACCGAGGCCAGCGGCAGCAGACCGGTGCAGTCCCCGGCGGCGTAGATGCCTGCGGCGGGGGTGCGCGACACGCGGTCGACGGGGATGTAGCCGCCCGGGTTGAGTTCGATGCCGACCCGCTCCAGCCCGAGGCCCGCGGTGTTGGGCACCGAGCCGACCGTCATCAGCGCGTGGCTGCCCTCGACGACGCGCCCGTCGGCGATCTTGACGGTGACGCCGTCGCCGGTGCGGGTGACCGACTCGGCACGCGCGTTCTTGACCAGCGTGACGCCGCGTTCGTTGAAGACCTCCTCGAGCACCGCGGCGGCGTCGGAGTCCTCGTGCGGCAAGATCTGGTCGCGGCTCGCGACGACGGTGACGGTGACGCCGAGTTCGGTGTAGGCGTTGCAGAACTCCGCACCCGTCACCCCCGATCCGACGATGATCAGGTGTGTCGGCAGTTCCTCGAGTTCGTAGAGCTGCCGCCAGGTCAGGATGCGTTCGCCGTCGGGCACCGCATTGGGCAGCACCCGCGGGCTCGCGCCGGTTGCGATCAAGACCACGTCGGCCTTGAGTACGCCGACCTTGCCGTCGTGGGTGGTCACCTTGACGCGGTGGCTGGCCATACCGGCGATGTCGTCGACGAGTTCGCCGCGGCCGCCGATGATGGTGACACCCTGGTGGAGCAGCTGGCTGCCGATATCGGCCGACTGCGATGCGGCCAGCGTCTTGGCGCGGTTGTTGATCTGCGGCAGCGAGATCTTCGCGTCCTCGATGTCGATGTCGAAGCCCATGCCGCCGGCGCGGCGCAGCTCGGTGCGCACCCCGGTGGAGGCGATCAGCGTCTTCGACGGCACGCAGTCGTAGAGCACGCACGCCCCGCCCAGCCCCTCGTCGTCGACGACGGTGACCTGTGCGACGTCGCGTCCCCGTGCGGCAGCTACCAGTGCCGCTTCGTAGCCCGCCGGTCCTCCCCCGATGATCACGATGCGCGTTACCACGACTCCAACCTAGGGCACCGGCGCGACGGCGGTTGGCAGCCGTCTCAACACGATGCGTTTAAGCTTCTCGCGTGCCGATCTACGCCGCCTACGGATCGAATATGCATCCGGAGCAGATGCTGCAGCGCGCTCCGCATTCCCCGATGGCCGGGACGGGCTGGTTGCACGGCTGGCGGCTGACGTTCGGCGGCGCGGACATCACCTGGGAGGGTGCGCTGGCCACCATCGTCGAGGACCCGACCTCGAAGGTGTTCGTCGTGCTCTACGACGTCACCAAGGAGGACGAGGAGAACCTCGACCGCTGGGAGGGCTCCGAGCTCGGCTTCCACAAGAAGATCCGGTGCCGGGTGGAGCGCACGTCGTCGGACACCGACACCGAGCCGGTGCTGGCGTGGCTGTATGTGCTCGACGCATGGGAGGGCGGAATCCCGTCGGCGCGCTACCTCGGGGTGATGGCCGATGCCGCCGAGATCGCCGGTGCGCCACCGGAATACGTGCACAATCTGCGTACCCGTCCGGCCGGCAACGTAGGCCCGGGCTCCTCGACGTAGCGTCGTCCCGCCGAGCGCGCGGGTCTGCCCGCCGACGCGCCGCCGCTACCGGCACGGCACGCACCCTCACGCCGCCCGAGCGCGCGTCAACTGCTCGCCGATCCGCGCCACGATCGCGCGGCCGCCGTCCCTGAGGTCGTCGGCGACGATCGGAATCACCGTCAGCCCGACGGCCATCAGCGCCAGCTGACGCTGCCGGTCGCGGCGCAACGCGTCCGGGTCGGAGTGCCAGTCGAACCCGTCGTACTCCGCGACCACACCTGCTTCCGGCCAGGCGAAGTCGACGCGCCGCAGGTCCCCGTTACCGTCGACGATCTCGTACTGCAGCTGCGGCGCCGGCAGGCCGCCGTCGAGCATGGCCAACCGCGCGACGCTCTCGCCGGGTGACTCGGCGCGCCCGTCGGCGACCGGCAGCAGGTTGCGCACCGCGACGATGCCGCGGCGCCCCTTCTGTTCCAGTGCCGCGCGCCACAGGTCGGCGCGGGTGCAGGTGCCGCTGCGCAGGGCTGCGTCGAGCGTGGCCAGCGCGCGGGGGCGACGCAGGCTGCGGGCCACCTCGACCGCCGTCCACGCCGGCGAGGTGACCCGTCGCCCGTCGACGACCACCAACGGCGCGCCTTCGCGGCGGTGCACCACGAGGCCGTCGGCATCCCGCAGTCCGCATCCGGGCGGGTTGAGCACGTGCAGGTCCCGCGGCTGCTCGGTATCGAAGCCGTGCACCGCGGCAGCGGTCCCGAGACACACCGCGACCCGCGTGCCGGTCGCGAGGTCCAGCCCGTGCAGCCGCAGGCCGTCGTCGGGCTCACCGAGGCAGTAGATGCCCTGCCAGATCCGTTCCAGCACACCGGTGTTGACGAACTTCTCGAAGCGGCGGCGCGGCAGGTGGGCGAGGATCTGGCCGCTGGTCGCGACGCCGTGCTGTGCGTCGATGAGTGCCAGGAGTTCGTCGTTCATGACGCCGATGCTGGGACGTCAACGGTCGGCCGCGACAGCCCTCATCGGCGAACTGGGGATGGGTTCGGGTTTGGGGATGACGCGCTCAGGACGAGCGCGCGCTCAGCGCCAGCCGGGGCGGCGTGTCACTGTTCAGACCCGCGCGCTCGCGGTGCGACCGCAGCCGGTGCGGCCGGAGTCGGCCACGGCGACGGGACCGGTCGGGTGCGGATCCGCTGCGGCCACCAGAACCAGCGGCCCAGCAGCGCCGCGATCGACGGCGTCATGAACGACCGGATCACCAGCGTGTCGAAGATCAGGCCCATGCCGATGGTGGTGCCGACCTGACCGATGATCGTCAGGTCGCTGACCGCCATCGTCATCATCGTCAGCGCGAACACCATGCCCGCCGCCGTCACCACCGAACCGCTGCCGCCCATGGTGCGGATCAGGCCGGTGTGCACGCCGGCGTGCACCTCTTCCTTCAGGCGCGACACCACCAGCAGGTTGTAGTCCGCCCCGACCGCCAACAGGATGATCACCGCCATCGGCAACACCATCCAGTGCAGCTCGATGCCGACGAGGTGCTGCCACACCAGCACCGACAGCCCGAACGACGCGCCCAGGGACAGCACCACGGTGCCGACGATCACCGCCGCGGCGATGATCGCGCGCGTCAGGATCAGCATGATGATGAAAATCAGTCCGATGGCGGCGATTCCGGCGATCAGCAGGTCATAGCGGGTGCCGTCGGCCATGTCCTTGAACGTGGCGGCGGTGCCGCCGAGATAGATCGTCGACCCCTCCAGCGGGGTGCCCTTGATCGCCTCCTTGGCCGCGGTCTTGAGCTTGTCGATCTTGTCCACACCCGCCGGTGACAGCGGGTCGCCCTCGTGGGCGATGATGAATCGCACCGCCTTGCCGTTGGGTGAGATGAACTGCTCGATGCCGCTTTGGAAGTCGGCGTTGTTGAACGCCTCCGGGGGCAGATAGAACGTGTCGGCGTTCCACGCGTCGTTGAAGGCATCGCCCATCGCCCCGGAGTCGACCTGCATCTCGGCGGCGGCGTCGAGCTGACCCTTGTTGGTCTGCATCTGCGTCAGCATCATGTCGCGCTGCGACTTCATGGTCTCGATCTGCGACGGCATCAGCTTGACCAGCTCCGGCATGATCGCGGCCATCCGCTCCAGGTCCGGAACCAGCTCCTGGGTGTTCTCGGTGAGCAGGTTCGTGCCGTCGATCAGTTCGAACAGCGAGCGCATCGACCAGCACACCGGGATGTTGTAGCAGTGCGGTTCCCAGTGGAAGTAGTTGCGGATCGGGCGGATGAAGTCCTCGAGATCGGCGATGTGGTCGCGCAACTCGGTGATGTCGGCCGCCATGATCTTCGTCTTGGCGACCATGCTGTTGGTGATCTCCGACATCTGACCCATCAGGCTGTGCATCCGCTCCATCACGTTGATGGTGGTCTGCAGTTCCTCGGCCTGGGCCTTCATATCGTCCATGCGGTCGAGCATGTACTTCTCGTTGAGCTGTGACGTGGTGCTCTGCCGGCTCATGATGTACGGGATCGACGTGCTCTTGATCGGCTTACCGTCGGGACGGGTGATCGTCTGCACCCGACCGATGCCCTCGACCGCGAACAGCGCCTTGGCGATCTTCTCGATCACGATGAAGTCGGCCGAGTTGCGCAGGTCGTGGTCGCTCTCGACCATCAACACCTCGGGGTTGAGCCGCGCGGGTGAGAAATGCCGTTCGGCTGCGGCGTAGCCGACGTTGGACTGGATGTCGTCGGGCAGGTAGTTCCGGTCGTTGTAGCTGGTCTGGTAGCCGGGCAAGGCCAGGAGCCCGATCAGTGACACGGCGACGCTGGCCACCAGGATGGCGCCGGGCCAGCGCACCGTGACCGCGCCGATCTTGCGCCAACCCCGCACGCGCATGGCCCGTTTGGGGTCCAGCAGACCGAACTTGCTCGCGACGGTGACCAGGCCCGGACCGAACGTCATCGCCACCGCGATGAGCACCAGCATGCCCAGCGCCAGCGGCACCCCGAGGCTCTGGAAGTACGGCAGCCGGGTGAAGCTCAGACAGAACGTCGCCCCGGCGATGGTCAGGCCCGACCCGACGATGACGTGCGCGGTGCCGCCGAACATCGTGTAGTAGGCCTCTTCGGTGGTCGCGCCGCTGCCTCTGGCCTCCTGATAGCGGCCGACCAGGAAGATCGCGTAGTCCACCGCGATCGCGATCGCGAGGGTGACCAGCAGGCTGGTCGCGAAGGTGGACAGCCCGATGATGTCGTGGAAGCCGAGGAACGCGACCGCGCCGCGCACGGTCATCAGGCTCAGCCCGACCATCACCAGGATCAGCAGCGTCGTGACGATCGACCGGAAGAACAGCACCAGCATGATCGTGATGACCAGGAACGTCAGCGCCTCGACGAACCGCATGCTGGAGTGCCCGGCGTCCTCCTGCTCGGCCGCCAGTGCCGAGGCCCCGGTGACGTACGCCGCGACGCCGTCTGGCGGTTGGCTCGCGTTGACCAGGTCCTGTACGGCGCGCACCGACTCGTTGGCCAGCGCCTCACCCTGGTTACCCGCGAGGTAGACCTGGAAGTAGGTGGCCTTGCCGTCCGCGCTCTGGGCGCCGGCTGCGGTCAGCGGATCGCTCCAGAGGTCCTGGACGTGTTCGACGTGCCTGGTGTCGGCTTCGAGACTTTCGATCAGATCCGCGTAGTAGGCGCGCGCGTCGTCGCCGAGCGTGTCCTGTCCTTCGAGGACGATCATCACCGAGCTGTTGGACTCGTATTCCTCGAAGACCTTGCCGATGTGCTCCATCGAGATGACGGCGGGCGCTTCGTCCGGGCTCATCGAGACCGAGCGCAGCTTGCCGACCTCTTCGAGCTGCGGCACCGAGACATTCAGGAATGCGGCGATGGCCACCCAGATCAGGATGATCGGAACCGACGCCCGCCGAATTAATTTGGCGATGCCATAAAAATGCGGCTTCGCGGGTCCGTCTTCGCGCAAGCGGCTCATCGGGACTCATGCTCTTCGCGCAAGCGGCTCATCGGGACTCATTCTCTTCGCGCAAGCGGCTCATCGACGCCCGTCCACCTACGACTCCTCCACAGCGCTCACACGAAATCGTTACGGCACGGCCGTATTGCGACCCGAAGAATGCGATTAGTAGAGCTAACCTATCCCACCGGTGGGTGTGTGGCCAACCCTTGCGAACCTCGTGTGGTGCGCCCCGCGATTGGACGCCGACGTGACGTGAGGCACACCTCATCGGCCGACGAACGCGCGGCCGCTGCCAGATTACGCGGCGCGTCGGTGCGCAGACGCGCGCGCTCGCGGGGCAAGCGAACGTCCCCTACTGAACGGCCGCGCTCTGCTCGACCAGGTTCACCATCAGCCGCACCCCGACGCCGAGCGCGCGCTCGTCGAGATCGAACGTCGGCTGGTGCAGGTCGAGCTGCGGGCCCTGCCCGCTCCACACCCCGAGCCGGGCCATGGCGCCCGGGACCTCTTCGAGATACCAGGAGAAGTCCTCGCCGCCGCCGGACTGATGGGTGTCGGCGAGCACGCCCGGCCCGATCGCCTCGATCGCGTGGGTCAGGATGCGGGTGGAGACCTCCTCGTTGACCACCGGCGGCACGCCGCGGCGGTACTGCAGCACGTGCTCCACGCCCAGCGGCGCGAGCAGCGAGGACACGGCGTCGGTGACGATGTCTTCCAAGGTCAACCAGGTCTCGCGGCTGGCCGTGCGGATGGTGCCGGACATGGTCCCGGTCTGCGGGATCGCGTTGGCCGCGATGCCGGCATGCACCGAGCCCCACACCATCACCGTGCTGTTGCGGGGGTCGATGCGCCGCGACAGGATCCCCGGTACCCCGGTGATCAGCGTGCCCATCCCGTAGACGAGATCGCCGGTCAGGTGCGGGCGCGAGGTGTGCCCACCGGGCGAATGCAACGTGACCTCGATGTGGTCGGCCGCCGACGTGATCGGTCCCGGTTTGGTGGCGACCTGCCCGACCGCCAGGTGCGGGTCGCAGTGCAGCGCGAAGATCCGCGACACCCCGTTGAGCGCGCCGGCCGCGATCGCGTCGAGCGCACCGCCGGGCATCAACTCCTCGGCGGCCTGGAACAGCAGCCGTACCCCGACGGGCAGTTCGGGGGCCGACGCCAGCGCCATCGCCGCGCCGAGCAGCACCGAGGTGTGCGCGTCGTGTCCGCACGCGTGCGCGACGCCGGCCACCTCCGACGAGAACGGCAGACCGGTGCGCTCGGCCATCGGCAGTGCGTCCATGTCGGCGCGCAACGCCACCCGCGGGGCGTCGTCGGGCCCGAAATCGCACGTCAGGCCCGTCCCGCCGGGCAGCACCTTCGGGTTCAGGCCGGCGTCGGCCAGCACCGACGCGACGAACTGCGTCGTCGTGAACTCCTGCCGTCCCAGCTCCGGGTGCCGGTGGATGTGTCGGCGCCACCCGACGAGGTCGTCGTAGTGGTCGCTCAGCCAGCGGGCGGCGGCGTGCTTCAACACGCTCATGACGCCCGCCTCTGCCACAGCTCCAGCACCCTGCCCCTTTCGACATCCGACTCCGCCAGCGCCACCACCGTGCGCGCCAGCATCGTCGCTCCTTCGATCACCGCGGTGTCCGCGCTGGCGTTGACCGCCGCGGCCGTGAACTGTGGCTGATGGATCGACGCGCCGCCCGCGTCGATACCGACGACCGGGTGGATGCCCGGCATCACCTGCGTCACGTTGCCCATGTCGGTGCTCCCCAGCGGGAAGGACGCCTCCAGCTCGGGCGGCACCGGCGTGCGGCCCAGCCGCACCATCTCGGCGCGGACCGTCTCGGACAGCCACGGGTCCGGCGTCAGTTCGGCGTAGGCGGGGGCGGTCTCGGTGACGACGTGCTCGCAGCCGGTACCGACCGCACCGGCGGCGAAGCAGCCGGCCATCCGGGTTTCCAACTCCCGCAACGACTCCGAGTTCGTCGCACGCATCGTGTAGCGCAGTTCGGCGTGCGCCGGGATCACGTTGGAGGCCTGTCCCCCGTCGGTGACGATGCCGTGCACCATCTGCCCGGGTGCGAGTTGCTGACGCAGCAGCCCGATCGCGACCTGGGTCACGGTGACGGCGTCGGCGGCGTTGACCCCGAGGTGCGGTGCGACCGCGGCGTGCGATTCGCGGCCGGTGTAGGTGATCGTCGCCTCCGACAGCGCCAGCGACCGGGCCGCCGCGATGTCGATCGGCCCGGGGTGCAGCATCACCGCCGCGGCGATGTCGTCGAACGCGCCCGCGTCGAGCATCAGGGCCTTGCCGCCGCCGAGTTCCTCGGCCGGCGTCCCGAGCAGCACGACGGTCAGCCCCAGCGAATCGGCGACCTCGGCCAGCGCGAGCGCGGTGCCGACCGCGGACGCGGCGATGATGTTGTGGCCGCACGCGTGCCCGATCCCGGGCAGCGCGTCGTATTCGGCGCACACCCCGATGACCAGCTCGCCGCTGCCGAACACGGCGCGGAACGCGGTGTCCAGGCCTGCGACCTCGGCGATCTCGAATCCGCGCTCGGCGACCAGGGCCTGGGTCTTGGCGCGGCTGCGGTGTTCGTCGAACGCCAATTCGGGTTCGGCGTGGATGGAATGGGACAGCTCGAGCAGATCACCGCGCCGACGGGTCACCGCGTCCTCGACGGATCGCGACGCGGCGGGGCTGGGCATGCAGGCAAGTATCCCACTGTGCAAAACCCGCACTAAGCTGCCGCCTGTGGACGATCCGGCAGCGCACGCCCGACAGGCCGCGGACACGCTGGCCCGGCGCACCGGCGTCGACTCCCACGACGTCGCCGTGGTCCTCGGCTCCGGCTGGGCGCCGGCCGCTACGCGGCTCGGCGAGCCGACGGCGTCGGTCCCGATGGCCGAGCTTCCGGGGTTCACCCCGCCCAGCGCGCAGGGCCACGGCGGGCAGGTGCTGTCGGTGCGGGTCGGTGCGCATCGGGTTCTGGTGCTGCTGGGGCGAATTCATGCCTATGAGGGCCACGATCTGCGCCACGTCGTGCATCCGGTGCGCACGGCGTGCGCGGCCGGTGTGCACACGGTGGTGCTGACCAACGCCGCGGGCGGATTGCGTCCGGAGTTCACCGTCGGCCAGCCGGTGCTGATCAGCGACCACCTCAACCTGACCGGACGATCGCCGCTGGTGGGAGCCCAGTTCGTGGACTTGGTCGATGCGTACTCGCCGCGGCTGCGTGACCTGGCCCGCAGCATCGACCCGTCGCTGCCCGAAGGCGTCTACGCCGGGTTGCCGGGCCCGCACTACGAGACGCCCGCCGAGATCCGGATGCTGCGGACGCTGGGCGCCGACCTGGTCGGGATGTCGACGGTGCACGAGACCATCGCCGCCCGCGCATGCGGCGCGCAGGTGCTCGGGGTGTCGCTGGTAACCAACCTTGCCGCCGGCATGACGGGGCAACCGTTGAACCACGAGGAAGTCCTGGAGGCCGGCCGTCAATCCGCGACGCGGATGGGTTCGCTGCTGTCCGCGGTGATCGCCGGGCTCTGATCTCGCCGACCGAACCGGCGGCCGGCCCACACCACGGCGCGGGCCAGCAGCGGTGCGGCGAAGAGCATCAGCAGGATCCGCACCACCTGCGCGGCGATGATGAAGGTGACGTTGGACCCGGTTTCGGCGGCGGTGGCCAGTACCGCGTAAACCCCGCCGGGGCTGGTGGCCAGATAACCCTCCAGCAGCGTCAGCCCGGTGACCCGGGACAGCAGGATGCCCAGCCCCGCCGTCGCGACCCCGATCACGACGATCAGCGCGACCGCGGCGGGCAGCAGACGCCCGACACTGCGCAGCGATTCGCGGGTGAACGCCAGCCCGGCCTGCCACCCGATCAGCATGTAACCGGCCTGCACCAGCAGCAGCGGCACCGACAGCCCGAACGACAGCCCGCTGAGCTCCAGCACCACGGTCAGCGCGAGCGGACCCAGCAGTCCCGCACCGGGCAGCCGGATCAGCCTTCCACCGATCGAGCCCACCACGATCAGGGCCATCATCAACGGGATGCTCAAATACCATGGCAACGAATGATTTTCGGCCACCTGCGGTGCCGCCTGGGACCGGTCGGCGTGGTAGATCAGCGTCACCACCACAGGCATCGAAGCCGTCACCAGCCCCACCCGCAGGTACTGCACGACGGCCACCACGCGGTCGTCGCCGCCAAGTTCCCGGGCGATCGCGACCAGCCCGGAGGCGCCCCCGGCGACGAGCGCCAGCGACCCGGTCAGCGGGGTCACGTCCCGGCGCAGACCGAGCAGCGCACCGGCCACGATGCTGAGACCCAGGGTCGCGACGGCGACCGCGAGGACGATGCCCCAGTCACCTCGGAGGGTGGCCACCGCGTCCTGCTGCACCATGGTGCCGATGTAGACGCCGAGCACTCCCTGCGCGGTCACCCCGAGCTTGCGCGGGACCCCGCGCGGCCCGGCGGCGATCAGCGCCCACGCGATGCCCACCACGAGTGCGGCGAACAGCGCCGCCGACGGCACGCCGATCAGCGTCAGCGGGACGGTGACCGCGACCGTCGCCGCGAGCAGGGTCGTCCAGTTCAGTATCAGCCGCCAATTCATCTTGATGCCAAGTATGCTCTTGGCAATTCAAGATCTCAACGAGGAGAAATGTTCCATGAGGCACAGTCAATACCAAGTTTGGACTTGGTAATGGAGGGTGAGCCGACTCCAGGCGCGGCCACTGAGCTGCGGGAGTCGCTGATGGCGGTGGCGCGGCAGCTGCGGCGGCACCGCCCCGACAACGGGCTCACGCTGAGCCAGATGCAACTGCTCGGAGAGATCAACCGCGCCGGGGTGACGACCCCGGCCGAGCTCGCGACGCGCATGCATGTGCGCGTGCAGTCGCTGACCGATTCACTCAACGAACTGGAGAGCCGAGACCTGATCGCGCGCCGCCCCGACGAGGCGGACCGGCGCAGACAGCTCGTCGAGACCACCGATGACGGGGCGGCGCTGCTGGCCGCCGACCGGGCCGAGCGCGACACCTGGCTGCACCAGACCATGCGCGACAACCTGTCCGAGTTGGAGTGCGACCTGCTGATGCTGGTGGCGCCGATCCTGCGTAAGCTCGCCGAATCCGAACCGCGGTAACGGTGGGCGCCACCGCCGCGCTGAGTGCCGCCGCGCTGAGTGCACGCATTGTGATCGGTTTCCGGCGGATTTCGGACAACAACCGTGCACTCGGTCACCGCCGCGCGCACCCTGGCCGGGCACAATGACGGGATGAGGTCGCCGTGGTCAACCGCAGTGCAGGAGTGGCTGTCCCACGATCCGGATCCGGCGTCGGCCGCCGAACTGGCCGGATGCGACGACGACGAGCTCGCCGACCGGTTCGCGCAGCCGTTGACGTTCGGCACCGCCGGCCTGCGCGGGCCACTGCGGGCAGGACCGAACGGAATGAACCTGGCGGTGGTGATGCGGGCGACGTGGGCGGTGGCCCGGGTGCTCGCCGACCGGTCACTGGCCGGATCACCGGTGGTGGTCGGCTACGACGCGCGACACCGCTCGGCGGAGTTCAGCCGTGCTGCCGCTGAAGTCTTTGCCGCGCAGGGCTTTTCGGTGATGCTGATGCCCTGTGCGGTGCCGACGCCCGCAGTGGCGTTCGCGGTGCGTAACACGGGTGCCGCGGCCGGGGTGCAGATCACGGCGTCGCACAATCCGCCGCAGGACAACGGCTACAAGGTGTACTTTGCGGGCGGTCTGCAGATCGCCTCACCCACCGACCGTGACATCGAGCGGGTGATCGCCTCGGCGCCGCCGGCCGACGAGATTGCGCGCGTGCCCGTCGAACCGTCGGGAGCCGAGGTGTTGCGCGCCTATGTCGAACGCGCCGCGACGGTGCGCCGAGGCGCCGGAGCGGCCCGGATCGCGTTGACCCCGATGCACGGAGTGGGCGGCGAGTTCGCCCTGGACGCCTTGGCGCTGGCCGGGTTCGACGACGTGCATGTCGTCGAATCGCAGTTCGCCCCGGACCCCGACTTCCCGACCGTCGCGTTCCCGAACCCGGAGGAGCCCGGCGCATCGGATCGGTTGACGGCGCTGGCCGCCGAGGTCGGCGCCGACCTCGCGATCGCGCTGGATCCCGACGCCGACCGCTGCGCCATCGGGGTGCCGACCCCGGATGGCTGGCGGATGTTGTCCGGCGACGAAACAGGCTGGCTGCTCGGCGATTATCTGCTGTCGGGGCGGGACTGCAGTGACGCTGTGGTCGCGAGCACCGTGGTGTCCTCGCGCATGTTGGCCGCGATCGCCGCCGCGCACGGGGCCCGGCACGTCGAAACCCTGACCGGCTTCAAGTGGCTGGCCCGCGCCGACGACGGCCTCGACGCGACACTGGTGTACGCGTACGAGGAAGCGATCGGGCACTGCGTGGATCCTGACGCGGTTCGGGACAAGGACGGCATCAGCGCGGCGGTACTGGCCGCGGATCTGGTTGTGGCGCTTGGCCACCGCGGTGTGACGGTGCTCGATGCCCTCGACGAACTGGCACGCCGGCACGGTGTGCACAGCACCACCGCCGTCACCCGGAGGGTCGGTTCACCGCGCGAGGCCGCGCAGTTGATGGAGCGGTTGCGCAAGACCCCGCCGCGGGAGGTCGCCGGGTTCGCGGTGACCGTCGAGGATCTGGCGCCGCGCACGGATGCGTTGGTGTTCTCCGGTGACGACGACACCACCACGGTGCGGGTGGTGATCCGGCCGTCGGGGACCGAGCCGAAACTGAAGTGCTACATCGAGATCCGCTGCTCCGGTGATCTGGCGCCGGCCCGCGACCGCGCCGCCCGAGTCCAGGACGCGGTGGCCGCCGCGGTGCGCGACTGGGCCTGAGGTCAGCGCGGGCCGAACTGGCGATCGCCGGCGTCGCCGAGGCCGGGGACGATATAAGCGATGTCGTTGAGGCCGGAGTCGATCGCCGCGGTGTACAGCCGCAGTTCGGGGGCGACCTTCTCCAGCGTCCTGAGCCCCTCCGGGGCGACCACCACGCAGATCGCCGTGACATCGACCGCGTCGCGCGCATAGAGCAGCTCCAGCGTGTGCGCCATCGAGCCGCCGGTGGCCAGCATCGGGTCGAGCACGATGACCGGTTGACGACTCAGATCGTCGGGCAGCGACTCCAGGTACGGCGTCGGCTGGTGGGTCTCCTCGTTACGGGCCACCCCCACGAAGCCGACCCGGGCTTCCGGAATCAGCGCATGTGCCTGGTCGACCATGCCCAGACCGGCCCGCAGCACGGGGACCAGCAGCGGCGGGGTGGAAAGCTTGGTCCCGGCGGTCTCGCACAGCGGGGTGCGCACGGGGATGGTGTCGATCGCGAGCTCGCGGGTGGCCTCGTAGACCAGCATCATCGTCAGGTCCCGCAGCGCGGCGCGGAACCCGGAGTTCTCGGTGCGCTCGTCACGCAGGGTCGTCAACCGTGCCGCGGCCAGCGGGTGATCCACAACGCGCACATCCATGGCTGTCGACCTTAGTGGGAACCGTCGCGCGGTTCGCGACGTCATAACGATATGTACGCGCGCCTGTCGGTCGACACCGATCTGGTCCATGGCTACGGCGATGCCTGCGAGCTGCACGCATCCGCTCTCGACGCGGTCTCCGTGCGGCTGCGTGCAGCCGGCAGCGGCTCGGTGCAGACGTTCGGTCCGGTGGGGGCGTCGTTCCTGGCATCGCTGGCCCGCGCGACGGCGGCGGAGGCTTCGGCCCTCGCCCGGTTGCGCGGCGTGCTCGTGGCGGGCACCGCTGCGGCGGCATCCTCGGCTCGGGACTACGACGCGGCCGACGTCTCCGTGGCGGCGCGACTCCCCGGTGGGCGCTGATGCCGGGGGCGACGGTCGAGGCGCTGGCCGCACCGATCCGCAGGCTGCAGACATTGGTCGGGCCCGGGTTCGCGGGCGACCCGTCCGCCGATCCGGTATCGGCGCTGCGCGGGGTGCGCCAGATGCTGGACGACATCGTGGGCTCGTCGGGGCAGGCGTGGCGGACGGTGGAGGCGGGCTGGGCGGGCGCGGGCGCCGACGCGGCCGCGGACTTCGCCGCGAGCACCTCGCGGGCGATCGACGACGCCGCGCAGCGGGCGAGCACGCTCGGGGTGGCCGCCGAGGACGCCGCCGCCGCGGTGGCGAGGGCACATCAGCGGCTGCAGGCGATCGTCGACGAGTTCGAGGCGAAGGCAACCGCATTGGAGCCGCACCTGGATTCCCCGGGGGTCGCTCGCGAACTGCTGACCACGGCCAGGAACGCCTTGAACGACGCGATCAGGGTCGTCGAGGAACTGCAGGGTGAGTTGGACAGGCAGGCTCGGGTCGTCGACGCCACCACGGCGGGGGCGGCGCCGGCGACGACGGTGCCGGCGTCCTCGGTGCCGGCGTCTGCGGCGGGCTATGGGCCGGGTGGGGCGGCGCCGGGCGCCGGCCTCGGCGGTGCCGGGATGCCCGCCGGCTTGGGTGGCTTCGGGGATACCGGCGCCGTCGGCGAGATGGCTGCGTTCACCCGTCCGGACGGCACGGAGGTCGCGGATGCGGCGGAGTTCGGCGAGGGTGTCGCCGTGCGACTCCCGGACGGCACCGTGGTGACCGCGCCCAATCCGGTCGCCGCCGACGCCGTCCGGCACGCACTGACCCAGCTGGGCGTCCCGTACCAGTGGGGCGGGACGACACCGGGGGTCGGGTTGGACTGCAGCGGTCTGACGCAATGGGCGTATCAGGAAGCGGGACTGGGCCTTCCACGGCTCGCGCAGGAACAGGATGTCGGCGCCTCGGTGGCCGGGAACGCGGTGTTGCCCGGAGACCTCGCGGTGTGGGACGGACACGTAGCGATGGTCGTGGGCGACGGACTGATGGTAGAAGCCGGCGATCCGGTCAAATTGTCGCCGATCCGGACGGTCAATGCCGGGCAGGGTTTTCAGGGTTTTTGGCGACCCACGGCGTGAGAAGACGGTGCCAGAACACAGTAGGAATTGTTGCCTTGTGAAAGGCATCAGAGCACCTCGCTCACAGCCAACTGCCAGGTTCAATTTCCGTTCGCGCACACTACTTTTGCGCACATTCAGAGCGACTCTCTAATTCGTGAGAATGCTGGACTGCGCGTTCGCGGTGCGATAAATTCCGCAGGTAATTGCACGATTGGGCCTGCACGCGGTCGGGGGCAAGAAATGCCATTTCAGAAGTGCGTGATCGGACCCGACGATGAATCGCATCCGTGGAGATCGGCCGCATCCCTCGCTGTGAGCACTGCGTGGGCTGCGGCCGGCCTTGTGGGGCTGGGCCTCACCTGGGCGACGATGACGGTGGAGCCGGCGGCTCCGCATGTGGCGCTGATGAGCTACACCACCGAGTCTCCCGACGACGACGGAACGGACGGGCAGGACAGCGACCCCATCGACTCCGCTCCGCCTCAGGATGAGGAGGATCCGGAGCCCGAGGAAACCAACACCGACGACCTCGACGACGAGCTCAACGAAGACGGCGACGCGCCGGGTGACGACCCGCCCGACGATTCCGGCGTCGAGACTCCGGATCAGGACACCGACGGCGACGGGTACCCCGACAGCGATGAGGCCGCGGCGGGCAGCGATCCCGGTGACCCGTCGAACTTCCCAGATTCGGGCGCGGGGGACTCCGATGGTGACGGGTTCAGCGACGACGACGAGAACGCCGCCGGCACCGACCCCTGGAACTCCGGCAACTACCCCGGCTCAGCCGACTGGTACTACGGCGACTCCGACGGCGACGGCTACACCGACGGCGACGAGAGCATCGCCGGCACCAACCCCAACGACTCCTCCGACTACCCCGGCTCCGCCAACATCGACTCCGACGGCGACGGCTACACCGACGCCGACGAAAACGCCGCCGGCACAAGCCCAAACGACGCATCAAGCTACCCAGGGGCACTCGACTACACCGACAGCGACGGCGACGGCCACACCGACGCCGACGAATACGCCAACGGCACCGACCCCTGGAACTCCGGCAACTACCCCGGTTCCGGCGCCAACGACACCGACGGCGACGGCTACACCGACGACCAGGAATACCTCGCCGGCACCGACCCCAACAACTCCTGGAACTACCCCGGCTCAGGCGGAGCCAACTACACCGACTCCGACAACGACGGCTACACCGACGCCGAGGAAAACACCGCCGGCACCAACCCCTACGACAACACCAACTACCCCGGATCCACCCCACCCGACAACGACGGCGACGGCTACAGCGACACCGACGAGAACCTCGCCGGAACCGACCCCAACGACGCCAACAGCCACCCCGGCACACCCCCCACCGACTCCGATGGTGACGGCTACAGCGACGGCGACGAGAACGCCGCCGGCACCGACCCCTGGAACTCCGGCAACTACCCCGGCTCCGCCAACGACACCGACGGCGACGGCTACACCGACGACCAGGAATACCTCGCCGGCACCGACCCCAACAACTCCTGGAACTACCCCGGCTCAGGCGGACCCAACTACACCGACTCCGACAACGACGGCTACACCGACGCCGAGGAAAACACCGCCGGCACCAACCCCTACGACAACACCAACTACCCCGGATCCACCCCACCCGACAACGACGGCGACGGCTACAGCGACACCGACGAAACCCTCGCCGGAACCGACCCCAACGACGCCAACAGCCACCCCGGCACACCCCCCACCGACTCCGATGGTGACGGCTACAGCGACGGCGACGAAAACGCCAACGGCACCGACCCCTACAACCCCTCCCACTACCCCGGTTCCGGCGCCAACGACTCCGACGGCGACGGCTACACCGACGACCAGGAATACCTCGCCGGCACCGACCCCAACAACTCCTGGAACTACCCCGGCTCAGGCGGACCCAACTACACCGACTCCGACAACGACGGCTACACCGACGCCGAGGAAAACACCGCCGGCACCAACCCCTACGACAACACCAACTACCCCGGATCCACCCCACCCGACAACGACGGCGACGGCGCGACACCGCCGGAACCGACCCCAACGACGCCAACAGCCACCCCGGCACACCCCCCACCGACTCCGATGGTGACGGCTACAGCGACGACGACGAGAACGCCGCCGGCACCGACCCCTGGAACTCCGGCAACTACCCCGGTTCCGGCGCCACCGCCAACGACACCGACGGCGACGGCTACACCGACGACCAGGAATACCTCGCCGGCACCGACCCCAACAACTCCTGGAACTACCCCGGCTCAGGCGGAGCCAACTACACCGACTCCGACAACGACGGCTACACCGACGCCGAGGAAAACACCGCCGGCACCAACCCCTACGACAACACCAACTACCCCGGATCCACCCCACCCGACAACGACGGCGACGGCTACAGCGACACCGACGAAACCCTCGCCGGAACCGACCCCAACGACTCCGGCAGCTATCCGGGCGCTCCCGACTACACGGATACCGACGGCGACGGCTACACCGACAGCGACGAGAACGGGACCGGCACCGACCCCACCGACGCGTCCAACTATCCCGGCTCTCCCCCACCCGGAAGTGACGACAACCCGACCGGCCCGGTGGCGGAAGAGCCATTGCCTGGCCCCGATCCGACGGACGGATCGAGCGATCCACCCCCGCCTGGTCCAGCCGATCCCACCAGTGCGGACCCGAGCGATAACGACGGCGTTGACGAGGTCCCGGACGGCCCAGCACCGCAGGATCCGACGGACACCCCGGCCGACCCGTCAGAGGATCCGGTCACGGCGCCGGAAGACTCCGAGGAGTCCCCGCCCAGCTTCTTCGAAAGCCTTGCCGCCTCGTTCCGGGAGGCCGTGACGCGCACCGTCGCGTGGGTTTCGAGCCTGG